>NZ_SOGS01000025.1:0-313998 GCF_004403505.1 Cryobacterium sp. TMT1-2-2
GTGGAACGTACCCCGCTGGGCCTGCCCGTCCCGGCGCGGTACCCGGTCATCGCCGACGGCCTGACCAGCGGGGAACTCGGGGTGGAATCGGCCGAGATCATCGCCAGCACCCTCACCGCGTTACAGGGAAAGGTCCTGCCGGATGACCTCGACCGGGTTGAGCGCGCCCTCGTCGCCACCGCCACCGGAGCCATCACCCCGGAAACCGCCGGGCTCCCCGGGGCGGGCATCCGCTTCGCGCCCGACGTACTGCGGGCGCAGGCGATGGAATGGCAGGCCCGCCTCGACCCCGACGGCACCGCCCCCAGTTGGGACGTGACCGAGGCGAAAAGCACGCTGACGTTCGGGCTGCTGCGCAACGGGCTCTACCCGCTGCGCGCCGAGGTCACCCCGGAACTGCGCGGCATCATGGACACCCTCTTCGACACCTACCTATCCGCCCGCTCACGCACCCCCATGTTCGTGCCCACCGAGACCCTCGACGGCAGTACCGACGGCGCCCGCAACGCCGAGCTAGACGGCCTCGATGACAGCGACACGGAGAGCGAGCGGTTCAGCGCCGACCCGTTCAGTTCCGACCCGTTCAACGGCGACACCCGCTTCGACGGGGACCGCCGCACCGCAGGCGAGAAACGCGCCAACACCCCCAGCCCCGAACCACCCTGGCGCAGCTAGCAGAGCCGTGCCCAGTCACGGCGGAAAGCTTGGCGGGGTATTCCCCCCTCCGAGAAGGGCTGTCAGGTGGGCAGCTGCTCGAGCCAGGTGCGCATCCGGGCGATGTCGTCGACGGTGAGGCCCACTTCGGAGCGCGGCGGAATGAGCAAGGATGGCGTCTCGTGAGTGGCGCTGAGAACCTTGTCGCCGTGAAGTTGCACGTCGGCATCGTCGATCCAGATGAACGGTGCCGGCACGCTTTGATCTTCTTCGATGCGCTGCGACTTCCAGAGTCCCGTCTCGCCATCAGTCTGGCCGGGGTTTTTCGGCGGAGTCGTGACGTCGAGCATGCGTCCGCCGGACAGCCCGTGCAGTTTGGGTACGAGCAGTTGCCGGGTGGCATCGAGCTCGTTCCAGGAGGTGAGCCAGACCAGCTCGACGCCGTATTGCATCAGCAGGGAGTCGAGGGCCGTGATCAGTCGGGGCGCCCAGTGCACATTCCGAGTGGAAGCGTGACCGTCGCCGTGCTCGACACTGATCGAAGCTTTGGCCACATCACCCCAGGCCGGGTCGGGGTCCAAACGGGGGCAGAGGCATCCGTTGACAGAGAGGTAGAGCCGTGGAACGTTCACTTTGTCCCTCCGTCGTGACGAGTGGTGTAGCCCGCATCTTCGCGGGGCTCTGGATATGCAATATCGGTTATCGTGCTGGCGCTGTTCAGCGTGAAATTATGAATTGTCTTACTCTCCAAAAATTTGCTTCTGAATCTACCTAAGCACGCGCAACCGACATGCGCCTCCCCGCGAACTGGGTGAACTTTGGTGCCGTGTCGTGACGCTGATCCGTGGCATTTGTGCAACAACGGGCGAGCAGTGGCATGCTTCAGCCTGCCAGCTCAGCCTGCCAGCTCAGCCTGCCAGCTCAGCCTGCCAGCTCAGCCTGCCAGCTCAGCCATCCGCGACAGCGCCAACTGCGTATACAAGGCGGTGCCGTCGGCCAACGCACCGTCGTCGAAGGTCGCCGTGGGGGAGTGGTTGAACGCGGCGGCCTGGGCATCCGCTTGTCGCGGCAACGCCGAGAGAAACACGAAGGTTCCCGGCACCTGCTGCAACACGCGCGAGAAGTCCTCGGAGCCGCCCAGCGGGTTGATCATGCGCGTGAAACGCTCGCCACCGAAGAGCTCGCCCACCACACGCTCGGCCCGGTTGGTCTCGCCCGCGTCGGTACGGGTCGGTGGATATTCGGTGACGTAGTCCACCGTCACCTCCACGCCGTGCGCGGCCGCGATGCCTTGAAGCAGTCGCGGAACGACGCGCGCGAGCTTGGCCCGCGACTCGGGCGTGTAGGAACGCACCGTCGCCTCCAACCGCGCCGAATCGGGAATGATATTGCGCTTGGTGCCCGCCTGCAGCACCCCGACCGAGAGCACCACCGGGTCGAACATGTCGAACTGGCGAGTCACCAGCACCTGCAAAGCTGTGACCATCTCGGCGATCACCGTCACCGGATCCTGCGCCTGATGCGGCGCCGAACCGTGCCCGCCGGCTCCGTGTACCGTCACCGTGAGGCCATCGCTGGCCGACATCAGGGTGCCCGCGCGACTCATGAACTGCCCGTTGGGCGCGCCCGCCGACATGACGTGCAACCCATAGGCTGCGTCGGCACGGCGCCCGGCAGCGTCGAGGATGCCCTCGCGAATCATCACACCCGCACCGTCGTAGCCTTCCTCGCCCGGCTGGAACATGAGCACCACGTCACCGGCAAGCTGATCTCGATGGTGCGCGAGCAACGTCGCCGCGCCCACCAGCATGGCCGTGTGCAGGTCGTGTCCGCAGGCGTGCATGGCACCGTCAATGCGCGAGGTGAACTCCAGCCCGGTGCGTTCCTGCACGGGCAGCGCGTCCATATCGCCGCGCAGCAACACCACAGGCCGTGAAGCGGATGCCCCGGTGCCGGTTCCGCGCAGCACCGCCGTCACCGAGGTGGTGTCGGTACCGAGACTGATCTCGTACGGCAGACCGCTGAGAGCCTCGAGCACCTTCTCCTGGGTGCGCGGCAGGTCGAGCCCGATTTCGGGTTCCTGGTGCAGTCGGTGGCGCAGGTCGGTGATGTCTGGGGCGAGTTCACGGGCGTCGGCGAGCACGGTCACGGCTTCTCCTTTGAATGCGACTGAATGCGACTGAATGCGACTGAATGCGACTGAATGCGACTGATTGGTGGTTCTAGTGTGAGCCGCCGCAGGAGACTTGTCGAATCAGACCAGGGTTTTGCGCATGAACTCCCGGGTACGCGCTTGCTGCGAATGGTCGAACACCTCGGTCGGGGTTCCCTGCTCCAGAATGACGCCCCCGTCCATGAAGACAACTCGATCGGCGGCGGCCCGGGCGAAGCCGAGCTCGTGGGTCACCACGAGCATGGTGGCGCCGCTGGCCGCCAGGGCAGCCATGACGTCGGTGACTTCGCCGACGTTCTCCGGGTCGAGGGCCGAGGTCGGTTCGTCAAACAGAAGCACGGCGGGTTCCAGGGCCAGGGCCCGAGCGATGGCGACGCGCTGCTGCTGCCCTCCGGACAACTGGCGCGGATAGGCATGAGCGCGGTCGGCCAGGCCGACCCGGGTCAGCAGCGTCATGCTGCGTTCGATGGCCTCGGCCTTGCTCAGCTTGAGAATTGAGCGCGGTCCGTCGGCAATGTTCTGCAGAACGGTCCAGTGTGGAAACAGGTTGAAGTTCTGAAAAACCATTCCCACTTTGCGACGCTGCACGGCAATCTGGCTTTCGGTGAGCCGACGCACGGCCCCGCCGGACTCCTGCCGGTAGCCCATCAGCTCATCGCCCAGCCAGATCGACCCGCCGCTGGGAACCTCGAGGCAGTTCACACAGCGCAGCAGCGTGGATTTGCCCGAGCCCGACGAGCCGAGAATTGCGACGGTCTCGCCGACCCGCACCTCAAGGTCGATGCCCTTGAGCACCTCGACTCCAGAGAATTGTTTGCGCAATCCGCTGATGCGCAGAATGGGCTGCGTCATGATTCCATCCCTCGATTCAAATTGCGTTCGGCGGCCCGTCGATCGAGAAAACGCGCGACGGGGGAGGAGCTGCCGTTGCGGCTGGAACCCCGGCCGTAGTGACGCTCAATGAAGAATTGCACGCCGTTGAGCACCGTCGTGATGAACAGGTACCAGATGCTCGCGACGATCAGCAGCGGCACCGTCTGGTAGGTCTGGCTGTAGATCTCCTTGACCGAGAACAACAACTCGGCACCCCCGATCACACTGACCAGGGACGTGCCTTTGACCAGCGCGATGATGGAGTTGAAGGTGGGTGGAACAATGAATCTCATCGCCTGCGGCAGCTGGATGCGAAAGAAGACTCGCACCGGCTTCATGCCCAGGGCCTTGGCGGCCTCAAGCTGCCCCTCGTCCACCGAGATCAGCCCGGCGCGATAGATCTCCGCCTGGTACGCGGCGTCGTGCAGGCCCAAACCCACGATAGCCGCCAACAGTGGTGTCACCAGGGTGTTGGACTCGATCGAGGCGAAGGTCGGACCGAACGGTATGCCGATGCTCAGGACCGGCACGAGTAAGCCGATGTTGAACCAGAAAATCAGTTGTACGAGCTGCGGTGTACCCCGGAAGAACCAGATGTACGACGAGGCGAGCGCGCGCAGGAGGGCGTTGTCCGACAAGCGGCACACCGCCAGAATGCCGCCGAGAACCAGACCGATTGTCATCGCTGTCACCGTGAGAAAGAGAGTCATGACGACGCCCTGAAGCACGGTTTCGCTGTTGAGGTACTGCGCGACAACGTTCCATTCAAAGTTGGGGTTCGTCAACAGCAGGTGCACGAGTTGTGCGGCGACGACCACGGTGATGATGGAGAGCACCCAGGTGGCGGGGCGCCTTGGTGACAACGCCCGGGCTACGTCCACGGGGTGGTGCGTGACCGGGAGCTCGAGGTCGGTCTGGTTACTCGGCAGAGTTGCCATGACTACTGCGGGTTCTCGACGAGCCAATCGGCGTACAGGTTGATGCCGGGCTGGTCGATGAGTTCGCGATCGAGGCCGTACTTGGTCATGATCTTCTCGTAGTCACCATTGTCGAAGAGCACTTGAAAGCTCGCGAGCAGGGGGGCGGAGAGTTCGGAGCCCTTGGGGAGCAGGGCACCCATGAACTGACCGGCGAACCCGTTCGAGAACTCGTCGCCGACGACCTCCAACTCGCCGTTCGATTCCTTGGCCGCGTAGAACAGCGAGGCTCCACCCGTGAAGAAGGCATCCGTTCGTCCCGATCTCAGCGCCAGCACGCCGTCGGGAACGCTCGCGACGCTCAGCACCGTGAGGTCTTTGCCCTGCTCCTGGCACTTCACTGCCTGAGCCTCGGCAACCTTATAGGTTGCGGCGTTGGCGAGCGCGGCCACGGTGACGTCACACAGCTCGTCCATGTTGGTGACGTTCTTGGGGTTGCCCTTTTCGACCAGAAAAGGCACGACCTCCTGCAAAACGTCAACGAATTCGGCACCTGGGCGTTCCTTCGGTCCCCCGACCGAGTCAGCGTAGGGAAAGAAGCCGAAGGCGTAACGTTTGGCGCTGATCGCGGCGAACGCTCCGGAAATGTCCGGCACGGTCGCGATCTTGGCCTCTACGCCCATCACTTCGGCGATGGCATCCATCAGTTCGGCGCCGGCGCCGGTGTACTCACCGGTTTTTCCGGGCGTCGTGACCCACCACGGCGGGTTTGCGCCACTCGTGACGACCGTGAACTCACCGGCGTCCTGAATGTCCTGGGGAAGGGCATCGTGAATGGCCTGGTCCATCAGAGTGGATGCTGCCGGTTCGTCCGGTTCGACGGCTGCGCTGCAGCCGGCTAAGAGCGAGACGGAGAGGGCTAGGCAGAGGGTTTTCGCGACCTGGATACGTTTCATTGTCGGTACTCCATTGCTGTAGTTGATTGGGCTGAACTCAACGCGCCTGCTGGAAATGTGGTTTGTTATGCTGCCCGGTCCACTCTCGTTACCAACAAGTTGGGGCTGAGCGTATCATGGCAGTGAATCACTGTATAGACATTTGGTATACCGGTTGATTACTTCGGCGAGCGTGCGGGGCTGACGGTTGACCCGCGGGTCACTGAAGCCACCGCATCGAAGCTGCGGCACGGCGACCCGCGCTGGTGGTGTTGGCAGAAGCGTCGCTAAGGTCGGTGGAAGCCGAGCCTTGTAGAAATTCGGTGGGCAGCGCTGACGACCAAATCTTTCCAGGCGCCCTCGAGATTGCCTGTCACCCGCGACATGGCCCCCCCTATGACCAGAGCCGCGATCATTTCGCCCGAATAATCGCAGACGGGCGCGGCGACGGCACCGGCCCCGGCGTCGACCTCACCGAGACTGAGGCTGTAACCGCGTCGGCCAATCTCCTGTAGTTCTTGGCGCAACTCTGCCTCGCCGGTGATGGTGTGTTCGGTGAAAGCCGGCCCCCGGTGGCTGAGCACCTGGCTCAGGCGTTGCTCGTCCTGACCCGAGAGCAGCATTTTCTGCCCGGCCCCCGAATCCAGCGGTCGTTTGGTGCCGATGGCGGCCGAGATGCGCAGCGAATGGGTGCTCTCTATGCTGGAGATACAGATTGCCTCGTTGCCAACCGGAACCAGCACATAGATCGTTTCATTGGTCGCGGCATGCAACATTTCTATCTCGGGCTGCGCGGCGGCCCGCAACGCTTCGATTGGCTGGGCTGCCATCTCGCCGAGGGTGAGCAATCGACTGCCCACCCGGTAGTGGTCGCCGGTGCGTTGCAGAAAGCCGCGCGATTCGAGGGTTTTGATGAGACGAAACGCCTTGTTGCGGGTCACGCCAACTCGGCGGGCGATGTCGGCGACGCGCAGCTCTTGTTGCCCGTTCTCGAACTCGAGCATGATATCGAGGGCCGCAGCGACCGGCCCGATCATGTAATCGGTGGCGGGGCCGGCTGGTGCAACTGCGGTTGGGGCGGCCGAGGTCTCCGGATCGTCCGTGGCGTGGGCCGTCATGCGGTGACCGCCATTGTGTGGCGACTGTGGGCATCCGCTATAGACAGGAGCGAACCGCTCATAAACTGGCCGCCTTTCAACACGGCGGTGCGACGTTTCGCATCCTGCAACAAGCGGATGTCCCGGTGCGGGTCGCCGTCGACAATGAGCAGGTCGGCGAATTTTCCCGCGGCAACCGTGCCAACGTCGGCTGAAACGCCCATGCACTGGCTGGACTGGTCCGTGGCGACCCTGATCGCTTCGGGCGAGGTCATACCGGCCTCGACCAGAAGCTCCAGTTCCATGCCGGTGCGGCCGAAGCCGTGGAACGGGTTGGTGTCGGTGCCAGCAGCGATGCGCACGCCGAGTCGAACGGCCAGAGCAAGGCTTTCGCGATGGCGCACCGGCATGTCAATGGTGTGGGCTCGCACACTTTCCTGGGAGAGGGTGCTGTGCCAGTTAGAGATGCACATTGTTGGAACATACCATGTGCCCCGATCAGCCATTTCGCGCGCGCATTCCTCGGTCAGATAGGTTCCGTGCTCGATCGTGTCAACGCCGGCACGCACCGCGAGGATCGCGCCGGGATCGCCGTGGGCGTGCGCGCACACCGGGATTCCCTCCAGATGGGCCTCGTCCACGATCGCAGCGAGTTCTTCCGGGGTGAACAGCGGGCGGTTCGGGCGGCGTGCCGCGAAGGTCATGCTGCCGGTCATCGCCACTTTGATGACGTCGGCACCCATACGAATAACCTCCCGCACCTTGGCCCGCGCGGCCACCGGACCGTCGCACCAGGGTTCGGGAAGGCCGGGCAGAGTCTCGTAGCGTCCGCGGGACGTGATCGCACCGCCCGACACCGGGTGGGCATCCATCAGGGAGTTGGTCGGCGACACGATGATCAGCGAGGTCTGCAGCCGCGGACCGGGAATGACGCCGCGGTCGACGGCCAGAACGAAGCCCCGTTCCAGACCGCCGAGGTCTCGTGCCGTGGTGATTCCCGCCTCCACGGTCGTCTTCAGGGCGGCCACCGTTTGGGACATCAGCAGTCCCAGCGGTTCCGGATGGGTGACAAGGCTCTGCGCCCAGGCAGCATGGTGGGTATGGCAGTCGATGAGGCCGGGCATCAGGGTGGCGCCGCCCAGGTCGACGACCTCGACCGTGACGGGAAGCGGTCGGTCTTCGGTCACCTCGACGATCCGCTCGCCGTCGATGATCACGGTCGCCCGCTCGCGGGCCGGGCCGCCGGTGCCGTCGATGAGCCGGGCATTGATCAGGGCGCGCAACTGGGGTGTCATGAGAGGTCGTTTCCGGAGGCTGTAACCAGAGCGGATGCCTGGCGCTGGTTGCGATCGCTCGCCAGCGCCGATCGGCGCATCTTGCCCGATTCGTCGCGGAAGCTCGTACTGACGAACTCGAAGGTCTTCGGCACCTTGTAGGGGACGAGGCGTTCCCGGCAGAATTCCCGCAGCTCGTCGACGTCGGGCGGCGCGCCCGGGTCGGTGGGCAGCAGGATGGCGTAGACCTGTTTGCCCCACTCGTCGTCGTCGACGCCGATCACCACGGCGTCTGCGATGCCGGGGTGTTCCGAGAGCACCCCCTCGACTTCGGCGGGGTACACATTGGCGCCGCCGGTGATGATCAGGTCGACCCGGCGATCAGCCAGATAGAGGTAGCCGTCCTCGTCGAGCCAACCGAGATCTCCCAGCGTGACCAGTCCGTCGGCAGTGGATGCCGGTGGTTCGGCGCCGAGATACCGGAACGTCATGGGGGCGCCCTCGGGCCCGGTGAAGATCTCCCCGATCTCGCCAGCCGGCAGCGGAACCCCGGCGCTGTCCCGGATGCTCAGTCGCGTGTCAACCGGCCGGCCCAGGCTACCCTCGCGGAGCATCCACTCGTCGCCGCGAATAGCGACGACTCCGGTGCCCTCCGCGCCGCCATAACAGTCGTATTGTTTCACCGGTTCGACCAGCTGTAACCAGACGCGTTTGACCCACACAGGGCAGACCGCGCCGCTGTGATAGAAGGCGTCAATGCTGGAGAAGTCGCGGGTGAGTACATCGGGCAGTCGAGCGATGCGCTGCATGATGATGGGCACCATGGCGAGAAAAGTGACCCGGTGCCGCTCGATGACGTACACGGTGAGGGCGGCATCAAACTTTTCCAGCAGAATCACCGTGTGTCCCTCGAAGAGACCGTTGTGCGTGAGGCTGAAGGAGATGTTGTGATACAGCCGGCCGGTGATTAGCTGGGTCTGGTCGGCGCGCAGGCCGAACCGGTGCAGAGAGCTGCCCTGGCCGGGGATCTTCTGCCACGGTCGGTCGTCGAGAATGATTTTGGGGCGGCCGGTGGAGCCGCCGGAGCAGATCGCCTTTCCCGGCCACGCGGTGATGGCTGGTAGCGCTGATGCGTCAACGGTGTCGAGTGCCGAAAGCTCGTCGAGTGAGATATCGCCGGGATGCTGCCCCTCGTGTTCCACGAGCATGACGGTGGTGCGCCACGATTCACTCACCGCGAGAATTTCGCGACGTTCCCGCTCTGGCATCTGCGGCGACAACGGGAGCGTGCAGGCGCCGAGTCGCCAGGCGGCGATGGCGGCGATAATGTGTTCGGCGCGGGTGGGCAGGCAGATTGCCAGCAGGGTCGTCGGGCCAACGCCGTAGCCCGCCAGTAGGCGTGCCATCTGATTGGCGCGCGTATCGAGCTCTGCCCAGTTGAGGCAACTCTCGCTGCCGTCGGGGGCGACGAAAATGAGCGCGGTGCGCTCGCCGCGTTCGGCGGCGAGGTCAGCAATGCGCTGCGCGTAGGAGACCGGCGAGGTGATGAAAGGTGAGTCTGCGGTCATGGTGTCGCTTTCCGTGTCGCCCGGTTCGGGTGGGTCGGTGTTTCGTGCGTCGTGGAATTTCTCAAACTGTATCCCTAGATAGATGACATGTCTATATGATGAACAGAAATCGCCGTCGATGCTCGCCGAGGGGTTACGCAATGTTGATGACAGGACCTGACCGTGAGGTATTCATCTCGGGGGTAGCCGAAGCGCCATTGGGTGAGGTGCGCGACCATTCCGAGCTGTCCATGATTGCGCTCGCTGCGCGGGAAGCGCTCGCCGATGCCGGCCTGACCCTGCGTGATGTCGACGGGTTGTTTGTGAACTACCTCGGCGAGGAGGGCACGGTGCAGGTCGGGGAGTATCTCGGAATCCAGCCGAGTTACTCCGACTCCAGCGATCTCGGCGGCGCCGCCTTCGTTGCCTTTCTCGGTCATGCCTCGGCGGCCCTGCAGGCCGGACGCTGCCGGGTTGCCCTGATCGTGTACGCGTCCCGGCAGCGCACCCGAGCCACTCGCAAGCTCAATCACTGGAATGAGAAGGCAACGTCCCCCCAGTTTGAACAGCCGTATGGTCTTCCGGCCCCGATGGGCCAGTTCGGGCTGCTCGCGGCCCGACACATGTACGAGTACGGGACCACACGCGAACAGCTGGCGTCCGTGGCCGTGACCGCACGGCAGTGGGCGGGCCTGAACCCCAAGGCCTGGAAGCGTGATCGGCTCACCATTGACGATGTGCTCGAGTCGCGCCTGATCTGTGCTCCGCTTCGTCGCCTGGACTGCTGCCTGGTCACCGACGGCGGCGGTGCCATCGTGTTGACGACCGGGGACCGTGCCCGGGATTCGGCGAATACGCCGATTCGAGTGGCCGGTACCGGGGAGAGCGCGAGGCAGTGGCATATTCCGCAGCTGCCGAGTCTTGAGGCCTCGCCGGGGGTCGCGGCCGCTCGTGCCGCGCTACGGATGGCGGAGGTTGGGCACGCCGATATCGACGTCTTCGAGCCCTACGATGCGTCGACGATCAGCGTGCTGCTCGCGCTCGAAGACGTCGGGTTCTGCGCGCGCGGTGACGCCGGCGCGTTTGTGCAGGAGGGCAATCTGAGCATCACCGGCAGTCTCCCCTCGATCACCTCGGGGGGAGGGCTGTCCTATTGTCATCCGGGGGCGCTGGGCATCCTCTTGGTTATCGAAGCGGTGCGGCAGCTCCGCGGCCAGGCCGGAGCGCGGCAGGTGCCCGGGGCGACGGTCGGACTGGTGCACGGCATTGGCGGACTCTTCTCCACGGCAGCGACGGCGGTGTTGGTTCGTGGTTGAGTCACTGTTCGACTGGGCCGACCCCACGACCGCGCATTTCTGGGAGGCCGCGAGCAAGGAACAGCTCGTGATCCAACAATGCGGAGCCTGCCGTCAGTATCAGTTCTATCCTCGCCCCTTCTGCCTCGCCTGCGACAGCGATGACATCGGATGGGTCGCGGCGAGCGGCCGGGGAACGGTCTATTCGCAGACCACCGTGCATCTGAAGGCCGCGCCGGAACTCGGGCTGGTGACCCCGTACGTTGTGGCGGTCGTACAGCTCGAGGAGGGGCCGCGCTTGCTGACCAACCTCACGGGGGAAGCCTGCCGAATCGGCAGCCCGGTGCAGGTCGGCTGGCGATCACGGCCGGGGCAGGCGCCGGTGCCAGTCTTCGGGCCGGCGACACCGTGAGCATTGACGATGTTTACGCCCACATCGACGCCGGATTCGGTGCCGCGCTCGAAGAACTCGCCTACCTCGTTGGTATCGCTGGCGTCAGCGCTTCGCCGACGGAGGACCTGGCCCTGTGCGCCCAGGCCGTGCAGCACAGCGTGTGCGGGAGTGGTCTGCGCACGCACCTGATCGAGGGTTTTGGGCCGCCGGCCGTGTACGGCGAATGCATCGTCGACCCCGGGCGACCGACGGTGCTCATTTATGGTCACTACGATGTGCAACCGGCCGAAACCAGCGCGCACTGGCAGGGTGACCCGTTCGAGCCGACCATTCGCGACGGTCGCATGTACGGGCGCGGCACCAGTGACAACAAAGGCCAGCACCTCGCGCAGCTCTTTGCCCTCCGGGCGACGCTGGCCGCACACGGCGAGCTGCCGGTGAACGTCAAGGTGCTCATCGAGGGAGAAGAAGAGATCGGCAGCCCGCACCTGGCCGAACTCGTTCGACAAAATCGTCATCTCCTGATGGCTGATCTGGCCATAACCTCGGATGGCCCCGTGCATCGCAGCGGCATGCCGCAGCTCGTGCTCGGCACTCGCGGGCAGCTCGGCGTCGAGCTGTGTACACGCGGGGCGAATCGGGATGCGCACTCGGGCAGCCTCGGCGGTCTGCTGCCCGACGCCGCGCAGCAGCTCACTCAGGCACTGGCCACGCTGTGGAAACCGAGTGGCGAGATTGCCGTGGCGGGCTTCTTCGATGACGTGCGGCCGCCGACGCCCGCCGAAAGTGCGAATCTTGCCGGGCTGCCCCTCGATCTGAAGGACCACTTCAGCGACTACGACATCACGGAGCTGCCCTCGCCGGAGGGACACGACTACTACGAACGCTTGATGCTGCGGCCGACGATGACCATCACCGGCCTGACCAGCGGTTACACCGGGCCAGGCATGAAAACAGTTATTTCAAGCAGCGCCAGGGCGCACCTCGACATGCGACTCGTGCCCGGGCAGCATCCGGACGAGATCTTTCGGCTGCTACAGGTGCACCTGGCGCAGCATGCCCCGATGGTGGGGCTGACGCGACTCAGCTCGATTCCCCCCTCGCGTACCGCCCTCGACAATCCCTACGTTGCGATTCTGGCCGGCGCCGTTGAGCAGGCGACCGGGGTGATTCCCTTCGTCGTGCCCAGCCTCGGCAGCTCGCTGCCGAACTACGTTTTCACCGACATTCTCGGCATTCCCTCAATTCTGGTGCCCTACGCCAATCCCGACCAGAACAATCACGCCCCCAACGAGAATTTCGAGCTGTCGCGGTTCAAGGTCGGCATGAGAATCTGCGCGACCATCCTCGAGCATGTCGGCCGTCACACCGTTGAGCGCTCGGAGGGAAATGTGCGTCTGGAGCAGGAGCGCGTCGAGTAAAATCACGCGCTGGGGCGCTTGCTCGCCCTCGCGGCGAAAGATTAATTCTGACTTCTTTGTAGGCTACAAGGCCCCGCCGGTCAAATCGCATCCTGCCGAATAATTCACCTTTGATCAGCATAATCGTCTGGTTGCTGCCGCGTCGCCGCCCGTGGGAAATCGCAAAGTATGCCATGGCTCAGCGCCTGTGACCGAAAATCAGGGGTTTCGGAGAAAATCGTGAGGTTTCTTTCAAACAGGCCGGGCATGCTGGCCAACTCGCCCGCGCCACCCCGAAGTGCACGGGCTCGAAACCCAGCGAACGGGCGTACCTAGCGTCCATCATTCGCGCCAGATGAAGGACATGCGCCCAAAAAACACTGAAACGCCCCATGCCCACCTCGCCCCTCGAACGCAGCACAAGCCCCGCAAACCACGCACCCGCCGGCATGAGATCTTCGTTGCCACCGGTGCCGCACTCGTTATCGCCGGCCTCGTCGCCAGCAGCGGATTCGTCGCCCAGTCCGCCGATGCCCGGCAAGACAGCATCGCCGCCACGACCGTACTCGCCGAAAGCACCGGCCTGCAGAGCGACCAGCTCGACTACTACGCGGCGCACGGTGAGTCGGTCTCTCGCGACAACGCATCCGCTGCGCTCAGCGCCGCCAACGTCGTCATCGCTGCCAGTGAGAGCAAAGTGGATGCCACCACACTCACCTCGGTAGCCAGCTCGCTCGCCAGCTACGCGATCATGCCCATCGACCAGGTGGAATCGCTCACGGCCGAGACGAAGGTTGAGACCGCGTCCGTCGCTGCCGCCACCGCTGAAGTCGACCGCGTCGCCGCCGAGGTTGCGGCGGCCGCTGCTGCCGCCGAAGCCGCTGCCCAGGCGGCTGCCGAAGCCGCTCGCGTGCAATCTGTCGCCGGAGGAAACACCGTCGACGGTGCACGCGCCACCGCACAATCCATGGCCGCTTCGCAGTACGGCTGGGGCGCGGATCAGTTCAGTTGCCTCGACCGTCTCTGGCAGAAGGAATCCGGCTGGAACTACGCGGCCATGAACTCCAGCAGCGGCGCGACCGGAATTCCCCAGGCGCTGCCTGGAAGCAAGATGGCGTCGGCCGGCAACGACTGGGCCACGAACGCCACCACGCAGATCGCCTGGGGCCTCGGCTACATCAAGGCCTCGTCCTACGGAACGCCGTGCGCCGCCTGGTCGCACTCGCAGGCCGTCGGCTGGTACTAGCTCAACGCTTTTAGGCAGTTTATGCCCCGGTCACGAGCGAATCGACGACGCGCGGGCCGTTTCGTCGCGGCTGGCCGCAGGATCTGCGGCGACCAGCCCGGGTGCAGGGCCCGGCGGTACGATGGGCGAGCAAGGGATCTCCATGATTGAGTTCGACGAGGCACACCGACGTGCCCGGCGCAGGAGCCCTGCACACGTATTTCGTCGTGTCGATTCGTACCGCACGACGATGAATTTGATGGAGGCGTTTTTTCGATGTCGTCTGGTTTCACCCGAACGGGTCTGTCCCCGTCAGATCCCACGCTCGAAACGTTCATAGATGATTACTATGAGCATCTAACAGACGAAGATGCCGCGAACTATGCCCCGGAGCTTCTTGCATCCCGGGCCCGCGAGCACTGGCAGGTCGCCCAGCGCCGAGTACCCAAGACGGCAACGATCGAGATTCACAATGAATCCGGTCGCAGTGTCGTCTATATCGTCACCGACGACATGCCCTTTCTCGTGGACTCGGTCACGGCCGAGCTGGTGCGCCAGCACTCAGCCATCCATTTGGTCGTGCACCCCCTGCTGATCGTGGCCCGCAGCAAGGCGACGAACGATCTCGTCGACATCAACCGAATCCCGGCCAGCGCCGGTGTCTCCAGCGGCGATACCTCTGCCATGCCGAACATCGCGCACCTCATTGCGACCGGTGATGATGCCTCACACCTCGAGTCCTGGATCGCCATCGAGATCGACAGCGCGAGCGACGAGGAACAGGCCAGCCTCATCGCCGGGCTGGCCGCCGTTCTCGGCGACGTTCGTGCCGCCGTCGAAGACTGGCCGCTCATGCGCACCAAGGCCATGCAGATCGCCAACGCGCTCGACACCATCACCGGTGGCGACCAGATCAAAGACCTCCACCAGACCCAGCAGTTGCTGCACTGGCTCGACGAGGGCAACTTCACGTTTCTCGGCTACCGCGAGTACAACCTCGAGACGCTGGACGGCGAAGACGTGCTCACCCTCATCGAGGGCAGCGGCCTCGGTCTGCTGCGTTCCGCTGACGACCGCCACCAGATTCAGCACCTAACGGATGCCGGCCGACAAAAAGCGCGCGAGCGCACCGCCCTGGTGATCACGAAGGCCAACTCCCGCTCCACCGTGCACCGTCCCGCCTACTTCGACTACATCGGAATCAAGAGTTTCGATGCCGCCGGCCAGGTCAACGGTGAGCAGCGCTTCATCGGTCTGTTCGCCGCGAGCGCTTACACCAGCTCGGTCACGGCAGTTCCGGTGCTGCGCGAAAAGGTCAAAGCCGTCATGACCGAGGTCGGTTTTCCGCTCGAGTCACACAGCGGTAAAGACCTGCTCGGCATCATGGAAACCTATCCCCGTGACGAGCTGTTCCAGATCGAGGTGCCCGACCTGGTCACCGCGTCGCTCGCCATCCAGCGTCTGCAGGAACGTCGTCGTACCCGCCTGTTCCTGCGGCCGGACATCTACGGTCGGTTCATGTCGGCCCTGGTCTACCTGCCGCGTGACCGCTACAACACCGCCGTGCGGCTGCGCATCGAGAAAGAGCTCCAAGAGACCTTCAGCGCTGAGTCGCTGGACTTCGAAGCGCGCATGACCGAATCGGCGCTCGCGCGACTGTTCTATCGCATCCGCTTGCCCAAGGATGTCTCGGCGGATTCGGTCGATATCGCCGCCTTGGAACACCGCCTGGCCATGGCCGTCCGCTCGTGGCCAGAGGGTATCAGTGACGAACTTCGCGAAACACACTCGGTCGAAGAAGCCGAGCGGTTGGCCGATATCTGGGCCGACGCTTTTCCCGACAGCTACCGGGTCGACTACGAAATCGATGATGCCCTCGAAGACATCTCCCGATTTGAGGCCTGCGCTGCGGAGGTCGGGGCATCCGCTGAGGGTCACACCCGCCCGGGGCTGCACGTGTACCTGCCCAAAACCGCCGGTGACCCCGGCGAAGACGCTCGCATCAAGCTCTACATGACCGAACCGAAAAGCCTCAGCCAGATTCTGCCGTTTCTGCAGAATCTCGGCATCGAGGTACTGGATGAGGTGCCGTTTGAAATTCAGACCACCGACGGGCGTCGCTTCTATCTCTACGACCTCGGCCTGCACTACCCGGCCGGCGTCGACCCGGTCGCGACCGGCACGTTACTCGCGGACTCGTTCGGCGCGGCCATCAGCGGAGTCATCGAATCCGACAGCCTTGATCGTCTCGTGCTGCAAGACGGCATGCCCTGGCACCGTGTGGTCATCCTGCGCAGCTACGCCAAGTACCTGCGCCAGATCGGCAACACCAACTCCTACGGCTTCGTCGCGAATGCCCTGCTCGCCAACCCCGACGTCACCCGCGGGCTGGTGGCGTTGTTTGAAGCGCGGTTCGACCCCGACCTGGCCGACGATGAGCGGATCCTGCGCCTCACCGACGTGCGCGAACAGCTGCGGCTCGCGATGGAGCAGGTCGCCACCCTCGACGCCGACCGCGTACTGCGTACCCTCATCACGCTGATCGAAGCGTCGCTGCGCACGAACTTCTTTCAGTACAAGCCCTACCTCAGCATCAAACTCGACCCCTCCCAGATCGAGCAGATGCCCTCGCCCAAGCCCATGTTCGAGATCTGGGTGTACTCGCCGCGCGTGGAGGGCGTGCACCTGCGCTTTGGCAAGGTGGCCCGCGGAGGGCTGCGCTGGTCGGACCGTCGTGAAGACTTCCGCACCGAGGTGCTCGGCCTGGTCAAGGCGCAAACCGTCAAGAACGCCGTCATCGTACCCACCGGTGCCAAGGGCGGGTTCTTCGCCAAGAAGCTCCCAGACCCAGCCCTCGACCGTGCCGCCTGGATGGCCGAGGGTATCGACAGCTACAAAACATTCATCCGCGGCCTGCTCGACTTGACCGACAACTTGGTCGCCGAAGCCGATGGTGAGCATGTTGTGGCGCCGCACCGCGTGGTGCGTCATGACGATGACGACAGCTATCTGGTCGTGGCCGCCGACAAGGGCACGGCATCCTTCTCCGACATCGCCAACGGCCTCGCGGCCGAGTACGGTTTCTGGCTCGGCGACGCATTCGCCTCCGGTGGCTCGGTCGGCTACGACCACAAGGAGATGGGCATCACCGCCAAGGGCGCCTGGGAGTCGGTCAAACGCCACTTCAGCGAACTCGGCGTCGACACCCAGACCGAAGACTTCACCGTCGTCGGCGTTGGCGACATGTCGGGTGACGTGTTCGGCAACGGGATGCTGCTCTCAAAGCACACCAAACTCGTCGCGGCCTTCGACCACCGGCACATTTTTCTCGATCCCAACCCCGACCCGGCGCTCTCCTTCGACGAACGGGCCCGGTTGTTCGAACTGCCGCGCTCGTCCTGGGCTGACTATTCCACCGACCTCATCAGCACCGGCGGCGGCGTCTTTCCACGTCAGGCCAAGGTCGTTCCGATCTCGGCCGAAGTGCAGGTCGTGCTCGGTCTGCCGGAAGGCACGACTCAGCTGAGCCCGCCCGAACTGTTGCGAGCCATTCTGCTTGCCCCTACCGACCTGCTCTACAACGGCGGCATCGGCACCTACGTCAAGGCCAGCGGTGAAACGGCCGCGCAGGTCGGCGACAAGGCCAACGACGGGATTCGGGTCGACGGCCGCGACCTGCGGGTCAAGGTCGTGGGGGAGGGCGGAAACCTCGGCTTCACCCAGCTCGGCCGCATCGAAGCCGCGCTCGCCGGCGTCATCCTCAATACCGACGCGATCGATAACTCGGCCGGGGTGGACTGCTCCGACCACGAGGTCAACATCAAGATCTTCGTGGACCGCATGGTCGCCGCCGGCAAGCTCGACCCGGCCGAACGCGCCGCGTTCTTGGCCGAGATGACCGACGAGGTGGGACGTCTGGTTCTGGTGGACAACGTCGACCAGAACATTTTGCTGCTCAACGACCGGGTGCTCGTGAACAACTGGAGCCCGAGCTACGAGCGCCTCATGAACTGGCTCGAAGAATCGGGCGACCTTCAGCGCGAGCTGGAAGCCCTGCCGACCACGGCCACACTGAGGGAACGCCTCGACCGCGGCCAGGGCCTGACCAGCCCCGAGCTGAGCGTGCTCGCCGCCTACGCCAAGATCGAACTGGCCACGGCGCTGCGCGACAGCGACCTGGCAGATGATCCCTGGTTCGGCAGCACCCTGCGCCGGTACTTCCCGACGCACCTGTCGGAGCGGTTCGATGCGGAACTGGACACGCATCCGCTTCGCCGGGAAATCATCGCTACGGTCGTCGCGAACGACATGATCAACCTCGGCGGCATCACCTTCGCCTTCCGCGCGATGGAAGAGACGTCGGCCAACCAGGCGACGATCGCGCGTGCCTTCGTGGCACTGCGCGAGATCTTCGATATTGACACGATGGTGGGCGAGCTCAATGCGCTGCCGTCGTCGTTCCCGACCGAGAAGTGGACGGCGATCCACCTGGATATTCGCCGGCTGCTCGACCGCGCGGTGCGCTGGCAGGTCAACCACGGCGGCAATATGCCTGTCGGCGCGGTGATCGCCAAGTACAAGCCGCAGATCGCGCTCATGCGGGAGCACCTCGGCGAATACTTGCAGGGCACCGACCGGGGTCGCCTCGAAACGCAGGAGGAAAAGGCCAGAGAATGGGGCCTGCCCGACGACCTCGGTCGTCGCTGGTCCGAACTGTTCGAGGCATACGCGCTGCTCGACGTGGCCAAGGTGGCTGCCCGGGCGAACGTGCAGGTCACCGAGGTCGCTGAGATCTACTACACGGTCTACAACCGTTTCGGTGTCGACAACCTGCTCGAGCGCATCACCAAGCTGCCACGCAAGGACCGCTGGCAGGCACTCGCCCGAGCCGCACTCCGCGATGACTTGTACTCAACTGTCGCCGACATGACCCGGTCAGTTCTCGACGAAACGGATGCCGGTGCTGCCGACGACCGCCTCTTGGCCTGGGAAGCGCTCAACGCCGAACAGCTCGGCCGCGCGCGCAGCGTCTTCGAAGAGGTCAACTCGCTCGCGCAGGACGACATGGCGTCGCTCTCAGTTGCTGTGCGCTTGCTGCGCTCCATCGTGCGCCGCTAGGTGTGAGAACCGGGGTGCCCCCACACGGGGGCGCCCCTGGTGCCGAACGCGTGGGAATAGCTCGGCGGGTGCAAACGCTGCACCGAATATGAAGCGCATCGGATTCCTCTCCTTCGGCCACTACCAACCGGTACCAGGATCGCAGGCGCGAACGGCGGGCGATGCCCTGTTGCAGACGGTCGGCCTGGCCCAGGCTGCCGAGGAGCTCGGAATCGACGGTGCGTATCTGCGCGTGCACCACTTCGCCCCGCAGTTCGCATCCCCGTTTCCCCTGCTCGCCGCGATGGCGGCCCGCACCAGCCGGATCGAGCTCGGCACCGGCGTCATCGACATGCGCTACGAGAACCCTTACGCGCATGTCGAGAGTGATCAGTTCACTGCAGGGCGGCCCCGGTAAATAGATGATCACGGCCTACCGCGAATCACCAATCCAAGTCCAGTTCGATAGAGCCTCGGTATTTCAAAGGACCGTGCCGTCAAGATGCGTCCCGTATCGGGCGTGATAATCCCGATTTCGAAAAGGCGCTCCAACAAGAGGTCTCCACTGGGGTTGAGTCCTTTCATGAGGTGAAGCAATGATTCCTTCGAATATTCGGACGTTTGCTGTCCTGACAAACGTCGGAAGTGCTCCCTCAGATCGGGGAACTCGGCAAGAAAAGCCTCGCAGCGGGTTTCGGAAGTCTTCGTGAAAGCTGCCCGCACAGAGTCTCTGGAAAGAATTGTGCTTCCTTCTTGATCGTCGCCTCTATCCAATTCTATTGATTTAGAATAATTCGCTAGAACGATTGCATCTCGGGGGAGCACCGTTTTTCGGCCGTCCGTGACCCGCTCGACAATCCAGTCAATCGTCAGTGCTTCACGTTGACCTGGATACACCGTGACAGGAAAAATTGTCATCAGACTTCGCTCGCGGTCGTTCGGAGAGAGTTCTTCAACTTCACGCCCAATTAGATTGGGTGAGCGGTCTTCGACGTATGAGCGCACCTCAGGACTTGCGACAGCCCGCTTGAGAAGCAAAGTCGTGATCTGTGAGGCATTCCAGTTGAGTTCGATTCGCTTGTCAGTCAGGTGGTCCTTGTTGGTGAAGTCCAGCTCAGCCCACAAGTCTGTTCGCAAGAGGATTTTCGGTTGGATAAGAGGGAAGGTGCGTCGGATCTGCATCGCCGCGGTGAGAAGTCCCTCCAGCGCTCTCTTTCGTTCGGCACGGTCGGCTGGCCAGATTTCGTCGACTTTGTCGAATAGAAGCCAGAGACGTTTACCACGCGATTGCAGGGACGTGTTGACATCACTCAATAGAGTCACAACGTCCAGGGATCTTTTCCCGCCGCGCAAAGCGACAGAAGCTCCACCAGCAGTAACGGTGATTTCTGATGGCGCGGCACCCAACGTCAACTGCCACAGCTCCCGAAGAAGGGGACCGACCCGGAAGTCATGGCGTTCCCCCAACGCTGTCAGAAGGTCCCTGAGCGGCCCCCGCGGAACAGTGAAACTACTGTCAAGAGCGAGACCGGCTTTGATAGCTATGTAGAGTCGCCACAATCGATCGTGGTCAAAGTTGGTGTCGGCGTCTCTGAGCGTTTGAATATCGCCTGTTGCAACCTCCGACAAATCACCAAAACCTGTTCCTGCGGCAATGACAACATCGTCCAGAGCGGTCCCGGCCAACCGACGTGCGGTCGGCTCGTATTTCGTGAGCAATTCGAAAAGTGCACTCTTGCCAGTGCCTTTTGCACCTAGAGCCAGCCAGATATCGTCTTGCGCAAACTTATCGAAATCTCTCGTGCGGACAAACAGCTTGTCAAGGTCGATCTCAGATTCGGAATCTACTTTACCGAAGCTGAGTTTTTGCAGTGCTTTCGAAGCCATACTTCCCCTATCTCGTCGACGCAACTCTATTGGGTTTGGTTGCCTTCCAGTTCATTGGTGAGTTATGGCCCGTACCTGCGATATGTGAAAACTAGGTGCGCTACGAGAACCCGCTGTACATGGCCGAAGAAGCCGCGATCACCGACCTGATCAGCAACGGGCGTCTGCAACTCGGCATCAGCCGCGGTTCACCCGAGACCGCCTTGCGCGGCTACGAGGCGTTTGGGTATGTTCCGTCCGAGGGCAGCAGCGACGCCGATGACGCTCGTGCGCGCACGGCAATCTTTCGGGCCGCGATCAGCGGCGCCGGAATGGCGCCGGCCAACCCGCAGATGACCGGGCGCACCGGTCTGCTGGCTATTGCGCCGCAGTCGCCCGGACTCAGCGAGCGCATCTGGTGGGGCGCCGGAACCCGCAAGACGGCCAAGTGGGTGGGGGAGCAGGGCATGAACCTCATGAGTTCGACCCTGCTCACCGAAGACACCGGCGTGCCGTTCGGAGACCTGCCGGCCGAGCAGATCGCTATCTACCGGCAGGCCTGGGCCGACGCCGACACCGTGCTCGTGACCATCCCGAACCAGCTCGGCGTGGACTACAACTCTCACCTGCTCGAGACCATCGTGCAGCAGATCGCACCCGATCTCGGCTGGCGCTGACGCAGCTGCGCGCACCGAGGCATCCTGACTGCGCTCAGGCGTCCCAGCCACGCGTCGGCAGCTGGTCGAGCCAATCTTCAAGTGTCGTCGTGCTAGCCGATCGTGTGGTCGCGTGCAGTGCCGAAACCTGAGGCGAGAACTGTTGATCGAGATCAATGGCCCCGGTGGCGATCACGGCGATCGGTGGCAGGGCTATCCCGACGGAGAGCGATGCCCCGCCGGAGAAGTCGCTTATTGAATGTAGAAACGTGTGAAACATCAAAACCCCTCGCTCGTCGCGGTCGAAACCGCTACCGGGTCCGGGGTAGTCCCTCGACACTACGCCCGAAGCTGATGAAATATCAGCGTTCTGTGTGAACAGCAGAAGAATTCTTCGGCTATGAGGAGCCGATTGCGCTGGAGAGCAGACTGCTGCGGGGTTGTCACCGGCCGCAACTTTCCTGAACTGCTCCGGGTGGTCAAGGAGCTCACTGAAGCCGAGATCGATTCCAGCCTAGAAGGTCTAGGGCAGGGAGGCGATGGCAATCGCGATGGCCATCCAGAGCGGCATCGCCGCGACCATGAGTGCGAGGCCGACCCACTGCAGGCGAGTGTAGGCCGGGTCGGCGTCGCCGCGCTTGCGGGTGCGCACGATGTCGACCACGGACACGACCATGCCCACGAACATCAGTGGAGACACGGTCAACAGGGCGAGAATGTTCAGCGCATCGGTGCGCACGGCCAGAGCTACGGCCACGCCGAGGGCACTGTAGACCACGAAAAGTACCGCGCTGATCCACAGCGAAATGGGAACGCGCCGTGTCGTAGGTGTGAGCGTTGCGTGCATGGTGCGACCCCCGTTGGTATCTACGATTTCTGACAGTAGCACGGGGGTGGCGGCTACGGCGTCGGGTCAGCTCAGGCGGCCGAGCTGCGTGAGCTTGGTTCGCACCTCGGCGTCGCTCGGCTCGACCAGGTGGGTGTCGTCGGGAAACACGATGACGGGAATGTTGGTGCGCCCGCTGATGGCGCGGGCGCGGTCGGCACCGTCTTCGACGAGCAGCAGGTCCACGTAGTCGTAGTCCACCTCGAGGCGGTCGAGCAGCGACTTGGAACGGCGGCAGTCGCCGCACCACTCCGCCCCGTACATCGTGATGCGCGGTGCAGGGGCAGTGGTTTCAGTCATACCAGAGAGCTTATGCGGCGCGCCTGTGTGCCGCGGGTGGGCATCCGCTTTAGTCGTGTAGGTGGTCGACCTGCCAGCCGGTGGACTGCTCCAGCAGATCCAGAATATTTTGAGCGGATGCCCGCGCCTCGGCCTGGCTGCGCGCGTCCACCACGTCGATGGTCAGCGGCAGGCTCTCGCCGAACTTGGGAATCTCCACGTCAATCCGGCCGCCGTCGGGTAGTGCGATGAAGGCGTTCGCTCCGGTCTCCTCCTCAACTTTGGTGCTGAGGGCGGTCGCGATGGCCCAGAGGGCATCGGGCTTGGTGCGCTGAACCTGGGCAACGATCGTGGCCGTGAAGGTCATGGGTCTCCGAACTTGAGGGGAAGAGGACTCGTACAGTAAAGCAGTACCCGTACCCTGAAACCATGCCTTCTTATCGCGTGACCATGAGTATCGAATCCCTGCACCCGGGAACCGCGCCCGCTTCGGTCGTGCCCCGAGCCGCGGCGGCGGCCGCGGAATTCACCACGGTGGAGGCTTCTGATCTCACTATCGTCGCGGGAGCCGCCCGGGTCATCGTGCGTTTCACAGCGGATGACGCGGCGTCGGCTCTCCAGATCGGCGCCCACGTGGTGGCCGACCTGCGCGTCGTGGCCGAGCTGCGAGCATTCATGGTCACCGAACGGGTAAAGGGGACCTGGGTGCCGGTGCGTTAACGACCACAGCGCGGGTGACCAGAGTCACCCGCGCCTTTTTTGCTGCGTTACTCGACGGGCGCGGTGACCGTGTTGCTCTGCAGGGTGACGGCCGTCTGGGCCAGGAGACGGCCGTTGATGGTCGCTCCGGTCTTCATGGCGATCATGGTGTGGCTGAGAATGGTGCCTTCGAAGTGCGCGGTCGTGCCGATCGCGACGGATCCGGCAACCTGCCAGAATACGTTCTTCGCCTGCACGCCGCCGGCCAGGATCACGTTCTGGGCGGAGGCCTGTTCCAGGTCCTTGGAGATCTGAAAGATGAAGACGTCATCCGCGGTGCCCGTGAGGACGACATCGGTGGAGATGTTCACGTCGGTGCCCCACTTGTAGAGGCCCTGGGTGAGGGTCAGGCCGCCGATTTCGCCGGCGCCCAGGTTGATGTAGTCGGGAGTGGTGCGCCCGGCGGCATCGGTGTACGCGATCTCGAGGTCGCTGACGGCAGCGGTGAGATAGGTGTCGTCGGTCACCTTGCAGGAGGGGCCCTCGGCGTCGACGCTGTAGATGGTTCCGTTGGTCACCTCGGGGCAGGTGAGGTGAATTGCTGCGCCGGTGATGGGGCTCGCGCCCACATTGCCGCTGACCGACGAGGCGTAGACATCCGTGATGCCGGACTTCGAGAGGATGGCGAAGGTGCCGGCCTCGCCGAGGGCGACCGCTGCGCGCGGGGCGGTCTCAGCGGCGACGGCTCCGCCGACTCCGATGCTGCCGACTCCGATGATGCCGACGACCAGCAGGGCGCCGAGAAGTCGCTTGCGCGACGGTGAAAGCTGTGTGAACGTACTCATGGTGTTTTCCCTCTCCAAAGACCCGCACGATGCGGGTCGGGGCAGGGCCACGCGCGGGCATGGTCGCCGATGCTGCACATCGGGTTTCTCCCGTTGACCGGGCTCGCGAGCAGGTAGCGCCCCCAAGCCCCCACTGGTCGTGCCCTCCGGGCGCAATCCGCACATTCGTTCGTGCGCCCCCACGACAATGGTTCCAACGAATAGAATCTGTCTAACCCCAGACTAGGGGCATTTGCGGCTATTCGGGGGCCAGTTAGACGACGGGGTCCATCGAACTCAGGTGGCAGGCGTCGTTCCACATCTGCAGTACTCGGTTCTCGCGCTCCCAGCCGAGGGTGGACACAGTTGCGGTGCCGAGGCTCAGGCTCTTGCCGGCGGCCGCTGGCAGGCCCATCCAGCGTGCGGTCATGATGCGCAAAAAATGTCCGTGGGCGAAGACGGCCACCCGGCCCTCGGCGGCGAGGCACAATTCGATGGCGAGATCGGCGCGAGCGCCCACCTCGTCAACGGATTCGCCCCCCGCAATTGGGTTGCCCCACACGGTCCAGCCGGGAATCTCCGAGCGGATGTCCGCGGTACGGCGACCCTCATAGACCCCGTAATCCCACTCCAGCACGTCGTCGCTTGCCACTCCCTGCCCGCCGTAGCCGGCCCGTTCCATGGTCTCCCAGGCGCGCACCAGCGGGCTCGAGTAGACCCGATCGAAGTGTTCCCCGTCGAGCATCTCGCCGAGGGCATCCGCTTGTTGGCGGCCAAAGTCGGTCAGCGGAACGTCGGTGCGCCCGGTGTGCTGACCCGAGATGCTCCACTCGGTCTGTCCGTGGCGGATGAGAACGATGTCGTTCTGGGTCATGCGGCTCCCTCACTGCGCCACCGGAACGCGGCGGCCCGACAAGTCTACGTTTCGTGCGTCGGGGTAGCCCCGACCGGGGAGTAGACGACCTGACTGCTACGTTTATATGGTCAGTGCAGATGCCCTGAGCCACAATGCTGTAGCAACTCAGGGGGACCTTCGTGTCAACTACCACTGAAAAACGCGCCACCGGCCCGGCCGCCGCGTTCATGCGCCCGATCAACTCGCTCGTCGAACGGTTCATTCCGAGCGCCCTCGTGTTCGTGATCGCACTGACCGTGATCGTGGCCGTTCTCGCCCTGATCCTCACCGATTCCGGCCCGATCGACGTCGTGCGCAGCTGGGGTGACGGCCTGGCCGGGCTGCTCGCCTTCATGACGCAGATGGCGCTCGTGCTGCTGCTCGGGCACATTCTGGCCAACACGACTCCGGTGCACCGGTTGCTGGTGCGGCTCGGTGGTGTGCCGCGAACGGCTCTGCAGGCCTACATCTTCGTGTTCACCGTCGCCGCGGTGGCCTGCCTTATCACCTGGGGCCTCGGCCTCGTGGTCGGCGGGTTGCTGGCCAAGGAGGTGGCCTTTCAATTGCGGGCCAAGGGTGTACCGGTGCACTTTCCCCTGCTGGTCGCCGCGGGATACTCGGGCTTTGTCATCTGGCATATGGGCTATTCCGGTTCGGGCCCGCTCACCGCGGCCACCGAGGGCTCCTTTCTGGCCGAGCAGCTCGGCCGCACGATCTCGCTGGCCGACACCACATTCTCCGCGTGGAATATCACGGCGGCTATCGCGACGATCGTGGTTGTGGGCCTCGCCCTGGCGCTGGTCGCCCCGCGCCGGGGTGTTCCGGTCTTCGTGCTCGAGGTTGATGCACGCGAGAAGCAGGTCGCGCAGGAAAGTGTCGTGACGCCCGCTGACCGACTGGATGCCAGTCGCATCCTGACCCTGATCGTGGGTCTCGCTCTGGTGGCGTACCTCGTCATCCACTTCGTCGAAGGGGGAACACTCACCCTCGACATCGTGAACTGGTCGTTCCTCGCGCTCATCTTTCTGCTCGTGCGCAACCCGTTCGAACTCATCCGGCTCACCAAGGACGCCGCGTCGAACGTCGGCGACATTCTGCTGCAGTTTCCGCTCTACGCGGGCATCCTCGGCATGATGGTCGGCTCGGGACTGATCGGCGTCTTCTCCGACTTCTTCGTGAACGTGTCGACCCCGGCAACCTTCGGCGTCATGGCGCTGCTCGCGGCCGGGCTGGTCAACTTCTTCGTACCCTCCGGCGGCGGCCAGTTCGCGGTACAGGGCCCGATCATGCTTGACGCGGCCGAGCGCCTCGGCGTCGACCCGTCGGTGGCTATCATGGCCGTCTCCTACGGTGACCAGTGGACCAACATGATCCAGCCGTTCTGGGCGCTGCCGTTGCTGGCGATCGCCGGGCTGAAGATGCGCGACATTCTCGGCTACACGACGATCACCTTTCTGGCGGCAGGTCTGGTCTTCATCGCGACCATGTTCATCGTCGGCGCCGGCTAGCCCCTGACGGGGGTCGACCGCAGGCTGGATGCCACCTGCGCATGTGCCAACAGACCCCGGATGTTCAATTTCGACCACGGAGAGAGTCGTAGGCTTGAGGCATAGCCATCAAGTCTGAGACGGGTGCCATGAGGGTCATTAGTTACAACCTCCGCAAGAATCGTGCCAGCAGCGAACTCGTCGCCCTGGCCGAGCGTTACAGTCCCAACATTCTCTGCCTGCAGGAATGCAACACCATCGAGCTGCCGGCCGAGGTCGGGCATCTGCACCTGGCGGATTCGACCCACCGCAACCGGCTCGGCCTGGCCATCTACTACAACCGGGACCGCTTCACGGCGATCAAGACGCAGACCTTTGCGCTCAAGAAGTCGCTGCACGACCGCGTCGCCGCGCCCGCGCACGAGCGCCTGATCGCCACCCGCCTCATCGACAATGTGGCGCAGCGTGAACTCGTCGTCGCCTCCTTTCACGCGGCTCCTCTCACCGCGCTCAACTCCCTGCGCCGCAACCAGATCCGCACCGCGCACGAAGAACTGGGCATCCTCGGCCCCGGCCTGCCGACCCTCATGGTCGGCGACTACAACTACCCGATCTTCCAGGGCAAACTCGGCAACAAGGTGAACCAATCCGGCTACGACCTCACGCTCAGCGACACGCGCACCTACACCCGCTACAAGTTCTTTCGCGGGCATTTCGATCTGGCCACGTCAATGGGGCTTACCATCGCCAACGTCGAGACCCTCCCGCAGGGTACCTCGGACCACATGCCCATTCTGGTGACGGCCACCTATCCCGACGAGCAAATGATGCAGACGGATGCCGCGCATCACCTCGCGTATCCGGCCGCCTCCGAATCGGTGTCGGTCGAGGGCGTCGACTTCACGATCTGAGTTCAGGCGAGCAGCTCGAGCGCTCCGCGCACGATGGTCGCGCACGACCCGAGATAGGCCACGATAACGAGCAGGCGTCGGGCCACGTGCGGCTCGATCACCGTGCTCAGCCGGTCGCCCACGATAAGCCCGACAATGCAGGCGCACGCGATCAACACCCAGACCAGCACGGGCAGGTGCGGCAGATCGGCCGATCCCAGGGCGAACTTTGAGGCCAGGGACGCCAGCCCGATCGTGAGAAAGTACGGCTGCATGGTCGCGGCGAATGACCGTTGCGGCCATCCAGTGGCGATCGCGTAAATGCTCACTGCCGGGCCGCCGACCCCGGCAGTGGTGTTCATAAACCCGCTGGCCATCCCGGCTATCACGCGAAAACCGGTTCGGTCGGGCAGAACGACGCGGCCCAGATTGACCGAGATGGTCAGGCCGGCGATCACGACTACGCCGATCGAAATTTCGAGCCAGGCCGCCGGCACGAACTGCAGCACGTAGGAGCCCGGCACGATGCCGATGACAGCGCAGATCGCCAGAATGCCGTAGCGCCGCCAGTCCACCTGCCAAAACACGCGCAGCAAAATGATGCTCGCGGTGAGCGCTCCGCACACGTTGACTACGATGACGCCATCGACCGGCCCAAGCAGCAGCACCAGAAACGGGGCTGCGACGAGGGCGAACCCCATGCCGGTGATGCGCTGCATGCTCGAGCCGATCAGAACAGCCGCAATCACCAGAACGGTCGTCCCCACGGTACGGTCTCCCAGCTTGATTATTTGCTATCCACGATACCTGCCCGTACCCCCGCCGAATGGCGTGGCCATTGATGCGTGGCCTACCGTTGAGGAACGGCACTCAGCCGCCACGACGAAAGGACAGCGGATGCCCGACCCCGGTACCGAGAACGTTTTGCAGGGGCGCACCTTCGATGCCGTGCTCTTCGACATGGACGGCACCCTCATCGATTCCACGCCCGCGGTCAACCGCTCGTGGGCACTGTGGGCCGAAGAATGGGGAGTGGCCAAGGACGAGACGTCCCACGGACGCCCGGCCCGCGACATCATCGAGGAACTCGTGCCGGCTGAACGTGTCGACGAAGCGATCGCGCGTATTCTCGAGCTCGAAACCGCCGACACCAACGACATCACCGTGCTGCCCGGCGCCGCCGCGCTCATGAACAGCCTGCCGGAGAGTCGACGGGCCATTGTCACGTCCTGCGCGCGGCCACTGGCGGTCGCGCGGCTGGGGGCATCCGCTTTGGCGGCGCCGAAGGTGATCGTGACCATCGATGACACCCCCCGTGGCAAACCCTTTCCGGAGCCGTTTCTCGAGGGAGCCGCGCGGCTCGGAGTCGACCCGCGACGCTGCCTGGTGATCGAGGATGCGCCCGCCGGATTGCAGGCCGGCCGAGCCGCCGGCTGCACCACGATCGGCGTCGCCGGAACCTATGCTGCCGCCGAGCTTGACGCCGATCTCATTGTTCCCGGGCTTGACCACCTGCGCATCGAGGTCGCGGCTGGCGGACTGATTTTTCGTCTCGTGTCGCCGAATAGCTAAGAACGGTCACCGTCACCACCCAAATGAACGTAACGTTGATAGGCGGTATGCGCGTTCGGCTTTTCCGAGTGGCGCGAATACGCGAAACGAAAGGTTCTTCCCTCTTGGACGACGAATGCATCCACGGACTCGAGGGCCAATTGTGCGCCCTGTGCTATCCCAAAGTGGTCACTGAACCCCTCACCCCGGTGAAGAAGACCCGCGCGCCGAAGCTGTCCTCGCTGCGCGACCCGCTGCCGACCGCGTCCATGCCCGCCACCCGCGCGGCTCGCCCGGTTCGCGTCGCCGGAGCCCCGCGACCGGTGCGGGCCGAGAAAGTGTCGACCGACAACGTCGACGAGCAGCGCGTGTATCACCTCACCCACATCAGCAACCTCGCCGCGATCCTGAAGGACGGGCGCCTGCTGGCCAACGCCGCCCTGACGACACGTCCGGTTGTGGACATCTCCGCCCCGGCCACGCGCGAGCTGCGCCGGTCGGCACTGGTCGCCGGCGATGGTCGCAGCGTTGCCGAGTACGTGCCGTTCTTCCTATCGCCGAACGCGACCGTGTGGGAGAGCGTGCGCGCCGAGACCGCTGACCCGCTGCTGGCGCTCGACGCCCACGGTTCCGAGGCCTTCGACTTCGTCATGCTCGTCAGCACGGTCAAGAAGATCAACGACGGTCTCGCTGCGTTTACCGGCACGGCCACGGATGCTGACGCCACCGACGAGCGGGCCCCCCTCGTTCCCAGCGTGGTCGCCGTCACGAACGGTGACGCCGCCGGAGCGCTCACCCGGTTCGGCGCCACGCCGGCCACCGCCGAGCGCATGCTGCAGACCCTGCGTGCCGAGGCCGACGGCGCGATGATCCTCGGAGCCGAGCTGCTCGTTCCCGACGCCGTGCCGATGGAACTGATCACGCTCATCGGCGTCTGCAACGACAACGTGCGCGAGACCGTGCGCGGCATCCTGAAGGCCAGCGCGTTCAAGCCCAAGGTAGCGGTCTACCCGCCGTGGTTTCACACCTCCGCTGACGCCCAATAGCAAGATCGGGCCATTTTTTCCGGACGGGGCCCGGGCCCCGTCCACGGGCCCAGTTTATAAACTGGGCCCACGGACGTAAGGTGGGCCCGGTGGCGGGCCGGCGCGCAAACGTTCGAGGCTAGACCACGCCGAGGGGCAGGTGTTCGCCAGCGGGCAGCTCCACCCGAATGCCGTCGCCCGGCTGCACGACACCGCCGGTGACCACGACGCCCATGATGCCGCCGCGCCGCTCAACGATACCGGCGGCATCCGTTCTGATCAGCTGCTTCATCAGGCCTTTTTGGTACCCGTTGATCTGCGAACACGGACTGCGCATGCCGGTGATCGACACCGAAGCCTCGGCACCGAGGTGCAGCAGGGTTCCGAGCGGCAGCTGCATCAGATCGATTCCGGTGGTCGTCACGTTCTCGCCGAGTTCGCCCGGAGCCACGATGTGGCCGGTAGGCGTGAGAGCGCCGAAGAGTTCGGCCGCGATGAAGTGCACCTGGCAGAGGTTCGGAGCCGACGGGTTGCGCTTCTTCAGATAGAGGTGTTGCGCCGTGGCGCCAGCGTGCGAGTCACCCTCGACGCCGAATCCGGCCAGCAAACGGATGCTGCTCACCACCGGCTTACTGAAGCGGTGCTCGTCATCACGGCTGACGGAAACAACCGTGCCAGCGGGTCCGTCACTTGTCATGCCACCGATTCTGCCACAGCGCACGCACGTTCGAAGAGATGTGTACAACACCGAGAGCGCAGGCGTCAAAATGTTTGTGTCAAGCGGTTGACGCGGCAACTTGCCGGGCCTACATTGCATCAGTGGAAAGGTTGCCGATGACCAGTGTTGCCCCGGGCCAGCCCGACGAGTCCCGCACCGTGACCGCACCTGCGCCGCCGGTTGGAACCAATCCAACGGTCGAACGCGCAGACGAACCGGCACCGTATATAGCGCGCCCCTACCGCGCGCTCGAGCGAGAACTGGAACGCGCGGTGCGCGACCGGGCCGAGGTCAACCTGCGAGTTACAGCGGCGGTGACCGCCATGCACGACGGCGGCGGCACCTGGGCCGCTATCGCGCGCATCCTCGGTACCGCCCCGCAGACCGCACACAAGAAGTACAGCAAACCGCGGCCGGCGCGCACGACCACCGCCGACTGAGCCTGGCGCGAGCATCCATCTGGCCATTGCCGGGGGCCGCACGTCGGGTCTGCGGCCCTCGGTCGGGTGGTGGCATTGTGGCCCAAATTCCGCGGCGGTGATATGGTCTGGAGGCAAATCTCCCCGATTGAAAGGACACCATGCACGCCTCCGAATCTCTCAGCAACAACCTGCAGTCCGTCTTGGTCGACATGATCGAGCTGCACGTTCAGGGCAAGCAGGCGCACTGGAGCGTCGTCGGCAAGAACTTTCGCGACCTGCACCTGCAGCTCGATGAAATCATCGTCGATGCTCGCGAATTCTCCGACGAAGTAGCCGAGCGGATGCGCGCCCTCGACGCTATGCCCGATGGCCGCAGCGAGACGGTCACCAAAACCACCCACCTGCCCAAGTTTCCCGACGGAGAAGTCGACACAGCCGAGACGGTGACGCTCATCACCGAACGCCTCGATGCCGTCGTTGACAATATGCGCAAGGTGCACGATGAGGTCGACGAGGAAGACCCCACCAGCGCCGACATCCTGCACGCATTTATCGAGAAGCTCGAGCAGTACTCCTGGATGGTCAGCGCTGAGAACCGCAAACCGCGCAAGCGGTCTGCGGTGAAGTCCGCCCACCGCTCCTCCTAACATATGCGGCTTGAAGCGAACCCGCGGCCGGCTGAACTGTTCCGTGTTGGCGATGAATTGGCCGCCGCCGCCAGCGCGGTCAACGGTGACGCGCGGCGGGCGCTGACGCTCGCGAGCTCCCTCGCATCCGTTCCCCGGCCGGGGGAAGGGCGCACCCGGCAGCTCTTCGACACCCTGTCGACGCTCGGGGCCGCTGACCTCACGGCGGCACGGGTGGTCGAGGCGCATCTCGACGCGCTGGCGATACTCCACCAGGCGGGCTACCCGGCCCGGCCCGACCAAACCTGGGGTGTCTTCGCGGCGGAGGGGCCAGGGACGACGCTCACGGCCATGCCGGCGGATGGCGGCTGGCGGCTCGACGGGACCAAGCCGTGGTGTTCCCTCGCCAGACTGCTCAGCCACGCCCTCGTGACCGCGCACGTTGCTCGTCCGGACGGCACAACCGGCCGACGGCTGTTCGCCGTCGATCTGCGTCAACCCGGGCTGACCGCGCACGACGACGTCTGGGTGGCCCGTGGGCTCGCCCAGGTGACGAGCGGTCCGGTCGATTTCTCGCACGTGGCTGCCGATCCGGTCGGCGACGACGGATGGTACCTGAGCCGACCGGGCTTCGCCTGGGGTGGTATCGGTGTGGCAGCAGCGTGGTGTGGCGGTGCGGTGGGACTGGCGCGCACACTGTATCATTCCGTCCACAGCCGCATTCCCGACCAGATCGCCCTCGCCCACCTCGGGGCCGTCGATCTGGCGGTGACGGCGGCGCACACTTCGCTTGCGGCGGCGGCCGCAGCCATCGACGCCGGGGCCGCCGATGGAGAGGCCGGTTCGATCCTGGCCGCACGCGTGCGCGGAATCGTCGCGCGCACGGTCGATGACGTCATATTCCACATCGGGCATGCACTGGGGCCGGCACCCCTGGCGCTCGACGCCCGGCATGCCCAGCGGGTCGCCGACCTGCAGCTGTATGTGCGCCAGCACCACGCCGAACGCGACGATGCGGCGTTGGGCCACATGCTCGTGGCGACAGGGAGTGCGCCATGGTGACGTTCAATCATTCCGCCAGCGGAACACCCGAGAAGACCTGGGAAGCAGCCCACTGGCCCGATCGGTTCACCCCACTCGGCCTCGACACCCTCAAACGCCTGGTTGTCGTGTCAGCGCATCCCGACGACGAGAGTCTCGGTGTCGGCGGCCTCATCGCCCACGTCGCCGGGCTCGGGCTGCCGATCGTCGTGATCGTACTCAGCAACGGCGAGGCGTCGCACCCGAAGTCGCAGACCCACGACCCGGCCAGACTCGCGCAGATCCGCCGCATTGAGGTGACGGATGCCCTCGCACACCTCGCCCCGAACGCTCAGGTTCACCTGCTGGAACTTCCCGACGGCAAACTCGCCGAGCACGTGGCCATCGCCGAGGGAGCAATCGCCGAGGCAATCGGCGACGCTGGCGACTCGACCTGGGTGGTGGCGCCGTGGCGCGCCGACGGGCATCCGGATCATGCTGCAGCCAGTGCGGCCGCGGAACGCGCCGTGCGTGCACGACGGGCGCGCCTGTTCGAATACCCGATCTGGGCCTGGCACTGGTCGACCCCTGACGATGCAGTCTGGCCTTTGGACACCGTTCGGTTATTTCAACTGAAGCCGGCCGAACGCAAGGCCAAGGCTCGAGCCCTCGCGTTGCATCGCAGCCAGGTGGGTCCCCTGTCGGATTCCCCCGGCGATGAAGCCATCGTGCCGCCCGGTTTTCGGGCGCACTTCGCGCGCGACTTTGAAACGCTGATTGAGGTGGGTTCGCGGCCTAACTCTCCAGCGGATGCCCGCGCCAACCCCGACCGCACCGTCACCGCTGGGTATTTCGACACCGTCTACTCCTCCGGCCCCGACCCGTGGGGTTTTGAGACCCGGTGGTATGAGAAACGCAAGCGAGCGACCCTCATCGCGGCACTGCCCCGGCAACGGTTCGGTACCGCCTTGGAATTGGGCTGCTCCACCGGTGTGCTCACCGCCGAACTGGCCGACCGCTGTGACACCGTGCTGGGAGTCGATCTGGTCGAGCAGCCTCTCGTCATTGCCAGGCAAAGGCTCGCGGGCCGCCCGGGAGTGAGCTTTGAGCGCAGAACTCTGCCGGGGGACTGGCCGGAGGGGGAGTTCGGGCTGATCGTGCTGTCGGAGGTGGGGTATTACTGCTCGGCCGGCGACCTGCGCCGCCTGCTCGAACGATGCCGCGCCAGTCTCGCCGTCGGCGGGGTACTCGTGGCCTGCCACTGGCGGCATCCGGTCGCGGATTACCCGCTCACCGGCGACGCGGTTCACGCCCAGCTCACCCACGTGGTGGGGCTACAGCGCACCGTGCACCATCTGGAACGTGACTTCGTACTGGAAGTCTACGAGCAGCGGCCGGCCCTGTCGGTGGCCCAGCGCGACGGGCTGGTGCCGTGACCGAACCCCTGCCGATCACAGACGTGGTCATCGTCGTTCCCGTGCGCAACGAAGAGGTGCTGCTGCCGCGCTGCTCGAGCGCGCTGTCCGCGGCAATCGACACGCTGAGTGTCGTGCCGGAGCCGGAGCGACCGCGAGTGTTCGTGGTTCTGGTGCTGGACCAGTGCACGGACCTGTCCGCGCGCGTCGCCGCCCACTGGAGAGCTTTTCGACGTTACGAGATCGCGGCTGGGGCGGTCGGTGTAGCCCGCCGCGACGGTATTCGGCACGCGCTGGGGCAGCTTGGGTGTTTGCAAACGGACGGAGCGGCATCCGCTTCGCAGATTTGGATCGCGACGACCGATGCAGACTCGGCCGTGCCGCCGAACTGGCTGGTCACCCAACTCGCCCTGGCGCGTAACGGGGCCGAGCTTGTGCTCGGAACCGTGCAGCCCGATGACGATCTGGCCGCCCACGAACTGCTGCGCTGGGAGGAGCTGCACACGATCGGCGAGGGGCATCCGCACGTTCACGGCGCCAATCTGGGTGTACGTGCCGACCGCTATCTTGCTGCCGGGGAATTTGCGCCCGTTGATCGGGATGAAGACGTGCTGCTCGTGGCAGCGCTGCGCAATCTCGGGGTGGTCGAGGCCCGCACGGCGCTGATTCCCGTATTGACCTCTGGGCGACGAATCGGTCGGGCCCCGGCCGGTTTCGCCGGATACCTGCGTGATCGTATCCACACTGACCAGAAAAATGGGATCATGTTCTGATGACCTATCTCCCGAATGAATCCCGCTACGAATCCATGCCGTACCGCCGGGCGGGGCGGAGCGGCCTCAAACTTCCCGCCATTTCGCTGGGCCTGTGGCAGAACTTCGGTGATGATAAGCCGCTCGCAACGCAACGAGCCATTCTGCGCCGAGCCTTCGATCTCGGCATCACCCACTTCGACCTCGCCAACAACTACGGGCCTCCCTACGGCTCGGCCGAAACCAACTTCGGTCAGCTGTTCCGTGAAGACTTCGCGGCGCACCGCGACGAGGTCGTGCTTTCCACCAAGGCTGGCTACGACATGTGGCCGGGCCCGTACGGCAACTTCGGCAGCCGCAAATACCTGCTGTCGAGCCTCGATCAGTCGCTCTCCCGCATGGGGGTGGACTACGTCGACATCTTCTACTCCCATCGAGCCGACCCCGACACTCCGCTCGAAGAGACCATGGGCGCCCTGCACACGGCCGTCACGAGCGGCCGTGCCCTGTACGCCGGAATCTCCTCGTACTCGCCGGAGCGCACCCGCGAGGCCGCGGCGATTCTGGCTGACCTCGGCACGCCGCTGCTCATTCACCAGCCTTCGTATTCCATGTTCAACCGGTGGGTCGAGGGCGACCTGCTCGACACCCTCGAAGACATCGGAGCCGGCTGCATTGCGTTCTCGCCGCTGGCCCAGGGACTGCTCACCGACCGCTACCTTGGTGGTATCCCGGCCGACTCCCGGGTGGCCAGGGACGGATCGGCGAACAAGTCGATGGTGAGCGCGGAGGCGCTGACTCACATTCGGGCGCTGACCGAGATCGCGTCCGAACGCGGCCAGTCGCTCGCACAGATGGCACTGGCTTGGATTCTGCGCAATTCCGAGGTGACCAGCGCTCTGATCGGCGCCTCGTCGGTTGCCCAGCTCGAAACCAACGTCGGGGCGCTGCAGAACCTTGAGTTCAGCGCCGAGGAACTCACCGCGATCGACGTGCATGCCGTCGATAACGGCATCAACCTCTGGGCAGCCTCAAGCGACGTCTAACCCTGGTCACGGTTCGAGCAGGCCGCGAATGTCGTCGGCGGTGAGCGCGGTGCTGAACATGGCATCGTCGTCGAGCACCGAACTGAACAGTTGGAACTTCTGCTTCTGCAGCGCCACCACCTTCTCCTCGATGGTGCCGGTGGCGACGAGTCGGTAGACCATCACGTTTCGGGTCTGGCCGATGCGGTGGGTGCGGTCGATGGCCTGCGTCTCGGTCTGCGGGTTCCACCACGGGTCAAGCAGAAAGACATAGTCGGCTTCGGTGAGGTTGAGACCGAAGCCGCCGGCCTTGAGGCTGATCAGAAACACCGGCGCGGCCCCGCTCTTGAACCGGTCGATCACCTCGCTGCGCCGCAGCGTCGACCCGTCGAGATAGCAATACGGAACGCCCTGCGCGTCGAGCCGGGCGGCCGCGAGCTTCAGAAAAGAGGTGAACTGGCTGAAGATGAGGGCCTGGTGCCCCTCGGCGATAACATCGTCGAGCTGCTCGAACAGGGCGTCGAGCTTGCTCGAGCGCACGCCGGCGTACTTCTTATCGACGAGCGAGGCGTCGAGACTGAGCAGCCGCAGCAGGGTAAGCGAACGAAAAATGATGAACCGGTTCTTGTCGAGCTCTTCGATCAGCCCGTAGAGTTTCTGCCGTTCGCGCTGCAGGAAGGTGTCGTAGAGCTTCTGGTGCGCCGGGTTCAGCGCGATCTGCAGTTCCTGTTCCTGCTTCGGCGGCAGGTCGCGGGCGACGACCTCCTTGGTGCGGCGCAAAATCAGCGGGCGGATGCGCCGGCGCAGCTTCGTGAGCCGCTCCGGGCCAGATCCAATCGTCACTGGCCCACGGGTCACCGGCCGCACGTAGTCCTCGGTGAATTTACGCGACGACGCGAACAGGCCGGGAGCGACGATGCTGAACAGGGACCACAGGTCCATCAGGTTGTTCTCGATCGGGGTGCCGGTGATGGCCAGTTTGAACGGTGTGTCCAGCTCCTTCGCGCAGGCATACGCTCGGCTGGTGCGGTTCTTCACGAACTGCGCCTCATCGAGAATGAGGCCGGCCCAGGACACCGCCTGATACGCGTCGAAGTCGAGACGGAACAGCGCGTAAGAGGTGACGAGCACGTCGATGCCTGCGGCGGCATCCGCTATCAGGGTGCGACTTTTCGCCTCGGTCGCGGTGAGCGTGCGAACCGTGAGGCCCGGGGCGAAGCGGGTCGCCTCGCTGCGCCAGTTCGCCACAACGGATGTCGGTGCCACGACCAGAAACGGCCCCGGCCGCTCGTTGCTCGCGTGCACCAGCAGCGCCAGGGTCTGCAGCGTCTTGCCGAGGCCCATGTCGTCGGCGAGCACCCCGCCGAGCTGGTGTTTCCAGAGGAAGGCGAGCCAGGCGAACCCCTCCTGCTGGTACGGGCGCAGGGTGGCATGCACTTCAGCGGGCAATTCAACCGCGTCGACGCCGCTGAGGTCTTTCAGGCCGGCGGCGGCCGCCCGCCAGGACACGGCCGGCACGGTCTCGTCGGCGAGGTCCTCGAAATCGCTCCACAGGCTGGCCTGGTAGCGGCTGATGCGCAGGCCGGTCTCCCATTCCTGCAGGGCTCGGGCCTCGTTGATGAGGTCGTGCAGCTGCTCGAACTCCGGCTGTTGCAGGGAGAGATAGCTGTTGTCGACCAGCTTCAGGCGGGTCTGCCCCTTCGCGAGGGCCTTGAACAGCGGGCCGAACGGCACCGTGATCGCCCCGACCGTGACGATCACGCCGAGGTCGAACCAGTCGCGCTGGTCGGTCTCCACGGTCGTGATCACGAGGTGGGGCGTTTCGGTGCGCTCAAAGTTGTCGGGCAGCACCTCGGGAAACTGCACGGAGGCATCCGTGCTGGTGACCGCGACCCGGCGTTGCAAGGCCGGGTAGACCGTTCCGAGAAACTCGGCCGTGTCGGCCGCGGGAACGATCGCCGCGCCGACCTGCCCGACCAGGTGACGCTGCTCGTCGCTCAGCGGGCCGGCCGTCGGCGCGAGGGTGAACACGGTGGCGGCGCCGAACCGCACACTGTAAACGCCGTGGCCGGCGATGACTCCGGCGGCCTCGAGCGGATGCGGGGCGCCGTCGATCTGCAGCCGGGCTTGCAGGGTGAGCGGGCCGGCGGCATCCGGTTGGGAGGCGTCGAGGCTGATCTCGGCGAGCGAGGCGACCCGCACGACAACGTCTTTCTTGTTGCCGACCAGGCCGATGCCAAGCTGTTCGGCCTCGGCCAGCAGCGGCCACAGCAGCGGGCTGGTGAAATTGTCAAGGTAGATCCAGTCGGTTTCCTGGCTGGAGTAGACCTCGCGTACGGCCTTGTACAGGGCGGCGAACTGCGAGATCCAGCGGTGGTGCTCGGGGTCGAGGTTGAACCGGTTCAGCTGAAAGGTGAGGTGACTCCAGGTTACGTTGCTGCGCACCCAGTTGCCCTGGGCGTTGTGAATGACCGGTCGCACGCCGAGCCGGTACTCACCGTGGCTGGGCGTGAGCGTTTTCACGGTTTTGGCTGTCGGGCCGCGCCAGCGGTCGTTGGTGCGCGGCGTCTGCTCGCGCAGCTCGAACTGCAGTCCCATCGGTACTTTTGGGCCGGTGGCGACCGGCCGAGGCTGACCGAAATTACCGATACGCGGCACAGTGGATGCCGACTGCTCCGGCGGCAGCACCAGTCGCTTCCAGGCCGGGGTGTCGTCAGAATCTGACATTTCCCGCGCGGTCACTCTCGGTTCAGGCCGGCAGCGTCGAGCACCCAGGCGTAGTTGAACGCACGTTCGTGCCAGGCGCTGTACCGACCGGAAACGCCGCCGTGGCCGGCCGACATTTCGGTCTTGAGCAGGGCATCCGCTCCCACTTCGCGCAGCTTGGCCACCCACTTGGCCGGCTCGACGTAGAGCACCCGGGTATCGTTCAGGCTGGTCACGGCCAGAATTGCCGGGTAGGCGACGGGCCGCACATTCTCGACGGGGGAGTAGGACTTCATGTAGGCGTACACCTTGGCGTCGTGCAGGGGATCGCCCCATTCGTCCCACTCGATCACGGTGAGCGGGAGGGACGGGTCGAGAATCGAGGTGAGGGCGTCGACGAACGGAACCTCGGCGAGAATGCCGGAGAACAGCTCGGGTGCGAGGTTTGCGACGGCGCCCATGAGCAGTCCGCCGGCGCTTCCGCCCTCCGCGACCAGCTGGCCGGGGGTGGTGAAGCCCGCGTCGATGAGGTGCCGGGCGCAGCTGACGAAGTCGGTGAAGGTATTGCGCTTGGTCGTCGTCTTGCCGTTTTCATACCAGGTGCGGCCGAGCTCGCCGCCGCCGCGCACGTGCGCGATGGCGAAGATCATGCCGCGGTCGAGCAGGCTGAGCCGGGCGATGCCGAATCCGGGGTCGATGCTGTGCTCGTAGGAGCCGTAGCCGTAAAGCAGGGTCGGAGCCGGTGTGCCGGGCGTGACGAGGTCGGGGCGGTAGACCAGTGAGATGGGCACGCGGGTGCCGTCGGCGGCGGTGGCCCACTCCCGGCGTTGTTCGTAGAGTGTGGCGTCGTAGCCGCCGAGCACGGGCTGCTGTTTGAGCAGGCGCCGCTCGCCCGTCGCAACGACGAGGTCGTACACCGTTGAGGGGGTGACGAAACTGGTGAAACCGAACCGCAGGGTGGGCTGGGTCCACTCCGGGTTGCCGGCCGAACCGACGGCGAACAGGGGTTCGTCGAAGTCAAGCTCGGTCAGTCCGCTCGCGTCGTGGCGGTCGATGGCGAGCCGGGTGAGGCCGTCCCGGCGATATTCCACGACGAGAAAGTCGGCGAAGGCGTCGACGCTTTCGAGGCGGATCTCGGGGTCGTGGGGCAGCAGCATCCGCTTAACGCCCTGCGGGTCTTCGGCTGCTACGCTGACCAGCTCGAAGTTCACTGCATTGCCGCCGTTGTGCACGATCAGCAGGCGGTCTTCTTCAGCGATGACGGCGTGCTCGACGTCGTATTCCGTGTTGTCTTGCCGTGGCCAGACCACGGTGAACTCGCCGGTCGGGTCGCTCGCGTCGAGCACCCAGGACTCGGTGGTGACGCTTGACCCGGCCTCGATCATGAGGAACTTGCGGCTGCGGGTGATGCCGACGCCCACCCAGAATCGTTCGTCGGGTTCGTGAAAGATGCTGGCATCAGTGTCTCGGGCGGTGCCGATTTCATGCCGCCACACGGTGTCGGGGCGCCAGGCATCGTCGACGGTTGTGTAGAACAGGTAGCGTCCGCTCGGGTCGAACAGAGCACCGGCGCTGGTGTTTTCGATCGTGTCCGTGAGGTTTTCGCCGGTCGCGATGGTGCGCACGCGGATTGTATAGCGTTCGTCGCCCTCCACGTCGACGGCATAGAGCAGCTGGGTGCCGTCATTGCTCAGGTCGAAGCTGCCGAGCGAGAAGAACTCGTGGCCTTCGGCTTCAACGTTGTCGTCGAGCAGAATCTGCTCGCCGGGCACACCCTGGTGGGCGTCACCGAGAATCGGCGCGGCCCAGTCATCCGGGCCGCTGATCGGTGCCCGACAGTGGATGCCATATTCCTGACCCTCGACGGTGCGGGTGTAGTACCAGAAGTCGCCGCGGCGCACCGGAACGCTGAGGTCGGTTTCCTGGGTGCGGTTCTTGATCTCGTTGAAGATCTGCTGCCGGAGTGGCTCCTGATTGGCGGTTCGGGCCTCTGTGTAGCTGTTCTCGGCCTCGAGGTGGGCGATGACCTCGGGGCTGTCCTTGTCGCGCAGCCACTCGTAGTCGTCGATATAGACGTCATTGTGGTGTTCGCGGCGGTGCGGCTTCTGTGCGGCGACGGGTGCGGCGAGGGGAGGTGTGATCGGGCCAGAGGTCATCCCCCCAGCGTAGTTTGCGCTCCCTGCCTCTCGCATCTCACGTCGGAGTCAACGCGCACCCCTCGGCGCCAGACCGAAGCGGTCAACGGCACTCCGGGGCGGTAGGCCAGGTGGGAAATCGACGGAGCATTCAGAACCTGCAGGTCGGCGCGGCCGCCGACAAACAGGGAGCCGACGGCATCCGCTCCCTGGTCGCGGCCGAGCGACCGGGCTGCCCCGCGGGTTGCCGCCCAAACAGCCTCACCGACGGTCAGACCCATCTGCAGCACGGCGGTCGCCACACAGAACGGCATCGACGTCGTGTACGAGGTGCCCGGATTGCAGTTGGTCGCGAGGGCGATGCTCACGCCGGCGTCGAGCAGCCGGCGGGCCGGCGGGAACGGCTGCCGGGTCGACAGATCGCAGGCCGGAAGCAGCGTGGCGACCGTGGTCGATGCGGCCAGCGCGTCGATATCGGCCGGCTCCAGGTAGTTGCAGTGGTCAACACTGTGAGCGCCCAGCTCGGCGGCGAGCCGCACACCACCGCTGAATCCCAGCTGGTTGCCGTGCACCCGCAATCCCAGGCCGGCGGCCCGGCCGGCCAGCAGCACCTCGCGGGTCTCTTCGACGTCGAATGCGCCCTGCTCACAGAACGCATCAATGAACTGCACGTAGGGAAGCACCGCCGAGAGCATCGGCCCGGTCACGAGGTCGAGGTAATCCCGACGATCCATGCCGGGGGGCACGATGTGGGCACCGAGAAAGGTCACGACATCGGCCACCTGGGCGGCGCCCCGCGCCGAACGCGCCTCACTTTCAACGTCGAGCCCGTAGCCGGTCTTCGTTTCGAGAAAGGTGGTGCCCTGGGCTTCCGCCTCGCGGCGCAGGCCGCGCGCCGTGGCCACGAGCTCGACCTCGCTCGCAGCACGCGTCGCCGCGACGGTCGTGTTGATGCCGCCGGCGGCGTAGGCCTGGCCCGCCATGCGTGCTTCGAACTCGGCCGAGCGGTCCCCGCCGAACACGAGGTGGGTGTGCGTGTCGACCCAGCCGGGCAGAACGGCGCGGCCGCCGACATCCGTTTGACGATCGGCGGCGGGTGCCTGGGCGGCCGGGCCGATCCAGAGAATGTGGCCGTCACCGATCACCAGAGCCGCGTCGTGCCGGCGCTCGCCGGAGTCATCGTGCGTGGTCAGCTCGCCGATACCCGTGATCAACTCTGTCATCTGCCGAGCCTAGTGAGCGCATCGGCCATGAGTGTTGCCGGTCGAGTGCCGTCTACCAGCTGACCGCACTCGGCGACCAGGCGCCCGCCGACGAACACGCGCAGCACGTCGGAGGCCGTCGCGGTCAGCGGCAGTTGCTCCGGCAACGACCCGACCGTGCGCACGCCGGTCGTGCTGATCTCGACGAGATCGCACGGGTCGCCGACCTGCAGCCGGTGGCGGCCGACCCCGAGGGCGGCGTAGCCGGCGGTCGACGCCGCGTTCAGCAACTCGGACGGGGTGAACCGTCCGCGCTGGTGGGAGGCGAGCCGTTCGCCCATTTCGAGGCCGCGCATCTCCAGCAACGGGTCGATGACCGCGTTCTGATCGGAGCCGAGCGCGATCGGGGCACCCGCTGCGGCCAGCGCGAGCGCCGGCCCGATGCCGTCGCCGAGGTCAGCTTCGGTGGTGGGGCACATGACGACGCTCACCCCGGCATCGCCGAGAAGTGCACGGTCGTCGTCGCTGAGATGGGTCGCGTGCACCACGCTCAGGCGCGGCGCGAGTGCCCCGAGCGAAGCGAGCAGGCCGGCCGGGGTCATTTTGTACGCGGCCAGGCAATCCGCGTTCTCCTGCGGCTGCTCGGAGAGGTGAATGTGCAGGGGAATCTCGCCGGGCAGCCCGGCGAGTACCTCGCGCATCGCGTCGGGCGTGACCGCGCGCACCGAGTGCAGGGCCGCCCCGAGTGTGACCAGATCGTCTCCGGCCAGCACTTCGTTCAGCGACTGCCAGCGGGTCAGCCAGCCGGCGGCACTGCCATCGCCAAACGCTTGCTGCTGGAGTGCGAGCTCCTGCCCAATGCCGCCCTGCAGGTAGACGGTGTCGAGCAGCACCAAACGGATGCCGACGGCCCGCGCCGCCGCCGCAAGCGCCAGTTCCATGGCGTGCTCGGTGTCATACGGCGTTCCATCGAAGTGATGATGCACATAGTGAAACTCGCCGACCGCCGTGTAGCCGCTGACGAGCATCTCGGCGAACACCGCCGTGGCCAGCGCCTGATACTTGACGGGGTCGAGCTGGGCGGCGACCCGGTACATCCGCTCGCGCCAGAGCCAGAAATCGCCGCCTTCGCCGTGGGTCTGGCCGCGCAGTGCCCGGTGAAAAGCATGCGAGTGTGCATTGCCAAACCCCGGCATGACCGTTCCCAAACGGATGTCCGCCGCCTCCTCCGCAGCCCCCGTCTGAACCCGCGCGATGCGTCCGTCTGCGCCAGCTTCCAGCCGCACTCCCGCGGCTGCCCGGCCGTCGATCAGCAGGTACTCGCACCAGAATGCGTTCACAGTAGTTCTCGCAGCAGCAGTTCCAAGGCGTCGACGCCGGCGACACAGTCCGCGACCTCGGCGAATTCCTCCGGCGCGTGCGAGATGCCGGTGGGGTTGCGCACGAACAGCATCGCGCTCGGCACCCGGGCGGCGAGCACGCCGGCGTCGTGGCCGGCCCCGGTCGAGAGTTGCGGCACGTGGCCGAGGGCCTGCGCAAACTGCTCGCGCAGCCCGGGGTGAAACTGCACCGCTCCAGCCCAGGATTCCTCGGTGAGGGTGGCGGAGCATCCATTCTGCGCGGCGGCCTGCTGGGCGCTGGCGGCAATGTCGGCCACGAGCAGGCGGGTTTCCTGGTCGGTTTCGGCGCGAGCGTCGAGCCAGGCGTCGACGCGGCTGGCGATGACGTTGGTGCCGCCCGGGATCGCTTCGATGCGGCCGATCGTCGCGCGGGTGCCCGGGCGACCCAGGGCTGCGGTCTGCACGCCGACGATGGCTGCGGCGGTGGCGACCATCGGGTCGCGGCGCTCGGCCATGGTGGTAGCACCGGCGTGGTTCCCCTGGCCGGTGACGGTGAGTCGCCAGCGTCCGTGAGCGAGAATCGACGACGCCACGGCCACGGGCTGGCCGAGATCGATCAAGCCGCGGCCCTGCTCAACGTGCAGTTCGATGAACAACCCGATGCGGGCGAGCGCATCGCGGTCGACGCCGAGGTGCGCCGGGTCGACACCGGCAGTTCGGGCGGCCTCCGCGAGCGTGACGCCGTCACGGTCGGTGAGCGCTCGGGCCTGGTCGGCGTCGATCGCGCCGGCCAACAGCCTGGAGCCGAGGCAGGCAACGCCGAAGCGGGAACCTTCTTCTTCGGCGAACATCAAAATGGCGCACGGCCTCGACGGCACGAATCCGCTCGCCTGCAGCCGGGCGATGGCCTCCAGTGAGGAGACCACGCCGAGCGGACCGTCGTAGGCGCCGCCGCCGGGAACCGAGTCGAGGTGGCTGCCGGTGACGACGGCATCCGTTCCGGGCTGGCCCCACCACGCCCAGAGGTTACCGTTGCGGTCGGTTTCGACATCGAGGCCGAGGCGCTCGGCGCGCTCCACAAACCAGGAGCGCAGCTCGAGGTCGGCCGCCTGCCAGAGGTGGCGAGAGTAGCCGCTGCGGCGGGAATCGCGGCCGACCTCCGCGATTTCGGCGAGGCCCGCCAGCATGCTCACTCTTCCCACATGGGCACGCGCAGGCCGCGGTCGCGGGCCACTTCTTCGGCCCGTTCGTAACCCGCATCCACGTGACGCATCACGCCGGTGCCGGGGTCGTTGGTGAGCACGCGCTCGATCTTCTCGGCGGCCAGCGCGGTGCCGTCGGCGACGATGACCTGCCCGGCATGGATGCTGCGGCCGATTCCCACGCCGCCGCCGTGGTGAATCGACACCCAGGTTGCGCCGGACGCTGTGTTGAGCAGTGCGTTCAGCAGCGGCCAGTCAGCGATCGCGTCCGACCCGTCCTTCATTCCCTCGGTCTCGCGGTAGGGCGATGCGACCGAGCCGGAGTCGAGGTGGTCGCGACCGATCACGATCGGCGCGCTGAGCTCGCCGGAGGCGACCATCTCGTTGAATTTCAGCCCGGCGAGGTGTCGTTCCTTGTAGCCGAGCCAGCAGATGCGGGCCGGCAGGCCTTCGAACTGCACCTTCTCTTCGGCCTTGGTGATCCAGCGGTGCAACCCGGCGTCGTCGGGAAAAAGTTCGAGGATGGCCTTGTCGGTGGCCGCGATGTCGGCGGGGTCGCCGGAGAGCGCCACCCAGCGGAACGGGCCCTTGCCCTCGGCGAACAGCGGGCGGATGTAGGCCGGCACGAACCCCGGAAATTCGAAAGCCCGCTCGTAACCGCCGAGCTTCGCCTCGGCCCGAATGGAGTTGCCGTAGTCGAAGACTTCGGCGCCGGCATCCTGAAATTCGACCATCGCCTGCACCTGCTTGGCCATCGCAGCTCGGGCGCGCACGGTGAACTCTTCGGGGTTTTCGGCCGCGTAGGCGTGCCATTCTTCAACCATCACGCCTTCGGGCAGGTAGGAGAGCGGGTCGTGGGCGCTGGTCTGGTCGGTCACGATGTCGATGGGCACCTTGCGGTCGAGCAACTCGGCGAACACGGTTGCGGCATTGCCGACCAGACCCACCGACAGAGCGCGGAGTTCCGCCTTGGCCGCGAGTACCCGGGCGATGGCGTCGTCGATGTCGTCGGTCATTTCGTCGAGGTAACCGTGATCGACGCGGCGCTGCAACCGCGCCGGGTCGACGTCGACAATGAGCACAACGCCGTCGTTCATGGTGACGGCGAGCGGCTGCGCGCCGCCCATGCCGCCGGCCCCGCCGGTGAGGGTCAGCGTGCCCGCCAGGGTGCCGTTGAACTTCTTGGTTGCCACTGCGCCGAACGTTTCATAGGTGCCCTGCAGAATGCCCTGGGTGCCGATGTAGATCCACGATCCGGCGGTCATCTGCCCATACATGGTGAGCCCCAGGTGCTCGAGTCGGCGAAACTCCGGCCAGGTGGCCCAGTCGCCGACGAGGTTGGAATTGGCGATCAGCACCCGCGGCGCCCATTCGTGGGTGCGAAACACGCCGACCGGTTTGCCGGACTGCACGAGCAGGGTTTCGTCTTTCTCGAGGGTTTTGAGGGTACGCACGATCGCGTCGTAGCACTCCCAGTTGCGGGCGGCTTTGCCGGTTCCGCCGTAGACGACGAGGTCGTCGGGGCGCTCGGCAACCTCGGGGTCGAGGTTGTTCATGAGCATGCGCAGCGGGCCCTCGGTCTGCCAGCTCTTCGCGGTCAGTTCGGTTCCGCGGGCAGCGCGAACGGGGCGTGCGGTGTGGGTGGTCGTCATGTGAATCTCCTTTGATTACAGAATTAGACGGATGCTTCGGCGCGGTACAGCGCGCTGCTTTCAGTGAGCAGAACCCGCGCCATGTGCTCGATGCTGGACGGGGTGACTCGGTAGCTGGGAACGACCACGCTCAGGGCTCCGACGACGCGCTCACCCACCCGGATGGGTACGGCTATGGCGGTGACGTCCTGTTCGACGCCGTCGCTGACGACGCAGTATCCGCTGTCGCCGGTCGCACCGGCGAGCACGCGGCCCGAAGCGCTCGACTCCAGGGGAAAGCGACGGCCGACCCAGTTCGCGTGTCGCACCGAGTGGGTGCCTTCGACGATGGCAATGTAGAGCCCCTGACCGGCGGCGGCCGCAACACTCAGATACACGGATTCAGCGGTCTCTCCAACTATGCGGTTCATCGGTTCTCGGCACACGGCGACGAGCGATTCCTGACTGAGCGCGAGTACACCGAGCCGAACGATGGCCGTGCCGGGCCGATAGAGTCCGGCATCGTCCCGCCGCACAAACGATGTCGATTCGAGAGTTCGCAGCAACCGCAACGCAGTGCTCGGCGACAGGTCGGCGGCCTTGGCCGCGTCGCCGAGGGTGACCGAACCGCCCTCGCAGACCACGCTCAGCAGTGTCAGGGCGCGCTCCGCCGTGCGGGTTGTACTGTCGGCCTTCTCCATCGCGCTCGTCCCTTCAAGTGCACTCAGTAAAACACTGATTTCACTAGACGGCAAGGCCGATCACGATGGTCGAGTCCAGCTCCTCGCTCCGAATGATGCGCGGGAGCAGGCCGAAGCGGGTGAAGATCTCGGCGGTCCGCGGTGCTTGACGCTGCCCGGTTTCAACGAGCAGGCATCCGCTGGGGGAGAGCCACGGCGCCGGATCCGCAGCAGAGATCGACGACGAGCGCGTCGCGCGGGCAGAGCGCGAGGGCCTGCGTCACCAGAAACTCGGTACGCCGCCGAGGCACGAACACGCCCGGGTCTTGAACGCTGACGGAAGCGTGATTACCCTGAGGGCATGTGCCGAAACATTCATGTCCTGAGTAATTTTGAGCCTGCCGCGACCGACGACGAGGTGCACGCGGCCGCGCTGCAATACGTGCGCAAGATCAGCGGCGGGGCGCATCCGTCGAAGGCGAACGCCGAGGCGTTCGACCGCGCGGTGCACGAGATCGCGCACATTTCCCGTCATCTGCTCGAAGATCTGGTGATCTCCGCGCCACCGAAGAACCGTGAAATCGAGGCGGAGAAGGCCAAAGCGCGCTCCCAGAAGCGGTTTGCTGCCGCCTAAAGGGTGCGCCATTCCGCATAGAACACCATGACGGCCGCCACAACGCTGGCAGCCACACCGAAGACCAGACCGAAGGCAATGGTGATTCCGGCGTAGGCTCCGTCGTCCACCAGGGAGAGCACTCCGGCCACCACCACTGAGAACAGCACCACGCCCAGGGTCGCGCCGACTGCGGCTACCGAGGTGCGCACCCGCCGCGATTTCGTGAGGTGCCGATCGACCAGGGCCACGGTGGCCAGGCCGCCCAGCAGCGCCACCGCCGCGATGACCGCGCCGATCACGCCGTAGTTCGCCATGGAACGCACGACAAACCAGAACCGAAATTCGGTTTCCCCGGTGCCGGCATTGGTCATGACGATCGCCACGACCGCCGCGAGAAGAAACCCCACGAACGGTGCGAACACCGCGATGCGCCAGTAACGCCGAATAATCATGTGCCCACCCTACGTTCTAGAACTCCACCCACGCACTGGGCAGCGGATGCTCCACTCGCGTCGGCGCGATGCGCTCGCTTCGCCGCTCCATCCGGTACACCAGAAACGCTGCCACGATGCCCGCCGCAGCGGCCAGCACCAGGGTGAAAGTGATGATCAGGTATGCCCAGCCCTCTCCGATGACTCCCTCCACGGTGGCGAACACGATTCCGAGGACCAGCACGCCGCTGGCCGCCCCCAAAGCGGCCCATGCACTGCGCGCGCCCGACGTTTTCTCGAGCTGCCGGTCGACGCAGGCGACCAGAACGACGCCGCCGATCAGCGCCGCGATGCTGACCGCCAGACCGACGGAACCGAAGCCCAGAACTGACCGTACGACGCCTTCGATCGTCTGACCAGCTCGCGCCTGGGGGTTACCGCCCATGGTCATCACGCCGAGCACGGCGGTACCCAGAAGAAATCCGAGTACGGGCGCCAGCAACGCAATGGGCCAGTACCGGTGAAACATCATGCGTCCAACCCTAAAATGCGGAGATTGACTTGACTATCTAGTCCTGATAACTCTTAATCGTTTCGCGGATGTCATTCGCAAATAGGTAGATCTCATCGAGAGTTTCAATCGGGTGGCGAGTCTCGACCTTCTCAGCGTCGAAGACTCCAAGATACTTCTGCTTCTTTCCGTTGAAGTGAAGTCGAGCGACCGGCTTGCGATTGTTGTCATCGAGAAGAACAGCGAAATACGACTTGGAATCCCTGTGCATCACTCGCTGAGGCTTCACCTCGCTGCAGGCGATCGCCTTAACGATTTGATACCCTTCCAACTCCTCAAGGGTCGTCTCAATCTCCGTGTCACGGGCGAGATCAACTTCAACAATGTCGTGGCTGTTGATGACACCGCCCTCTGTTGCTGAAGCTCCTGAGAAGTTCGACCCGCCTAACGCCGTCTTCAAGCGGTCATTGACCTGGTCATTCAGGAACTGCTTCGTAGACTTTGCGACCAGGGAAGTAAACTGCTCACGGACTTTCTGCGTAAACGCACCCTCATAGACTCGCGTCGTGAAGAATCGAATCCAGTCGTCTTCGGGCTGCGTGAACTGAGCTGCGATAGTGCGCTTGATTTGACCAATGTACTTGAGCTCTTCAGCCGAGTTGATGATCGAGTCGAGGTCAAAGACTTCCTTGGTGAGCTTCCGCAGTTCCGGAATCAGTGTTTCATCGATGTCCATCAAATCGAGAACCAGAAACGGCTTCTCGTCCATGCGGTTGGGTGCATCCAGGTCCGTGTAGAACTGGTAAATCTCGCCATTCGTGAGAACGGCGATACGCGCATTGGTGACCGCGAAGTAACGGAAGAGTTGCGAGGCGTGTTCTATCTTCAATGCTTCCGTGGATTTCTTGCATTCGATGAGGATCTGGACCTCACCGTCGCGCATAATCGCATAGTCAACTTTCTCGCCCTTTTTCACGCCGACATCAGCGGTAAATTCGGGGACAACTTCCAATGGATTAAAAACGTCGTAGCCCAAAATGGTCGAGATGAACGGCATGATAAACGCGTTCTTGGTTGCTTCTTCAGTCTGAATTGCTTCGCGCTGGTTGCGCACCTTGAGAGCCAATGCCCCAATTAATTCTGCAAATTCCATCATTCCCCCAATTTGTGGTTCACTACCTGTGACCTTATCGAAACAATTTATTGGCTCAGACGAGCGGGAAGCCTCAAGGGGTGCTGCGTGGCACGATCCACTCGTGTCGAAACTGGGTTATTACCTTCGAGACGGACTCGAAGTCGCTGTCGTAGTGCACAACAGTCGCATCATTGATGAGAGCGCATGCGGCGATGAGGGTGTCGCCCGCGCCGACCGGCCGCACCAGCGCGGCATGCCAGAGTCAGCTTTGGACCACTAAAGATTCGTCGATTGTGGGCGCGCGCGGGCAATCGCTGACGGCCGAGAGCTGAGTCCATACCCGGTCATGCTCGGACCCGTTCCGTGGGCTGAATCCGATTTCTGTGGCGGTCGGCGCGCAAACTGAGGTTGAAGCGGGGCTGTGCACCTCGACGATTTTGCGCCCCAACTCCACGCTCGCGGCCAGGACCAGTTTCACGGTCACGGTCACCGGCGGTGCCGCGGGCGTGCGCGACCTGGCCGGCAACCCCGTCTCATCGACCAGCTGGAAATTCACCACGGGTAGCTAGTCTGGAGAGATGCCCGACCTCGTCTGCTCCGACTGCGGCACCATCTACCCGGTGGAGAGCCTGGTCTGGCTCTGCAGCTGCGGCGGCATGCTCGACGTGGTTGCCTTCGACACCACAGTGGATGCCGCGGCCCTGCCCGGCCGCGCCCCCTCACTCTGGCGCTACGCCGAAGCCCTGCCGATCGCCGCCGACCCCACCATCACCCTGGGGGAGGGCTTGTCGCCGCTCGTGCCAGCCCGCGCGCTGCCGCACGTGCAGCTCAAGCTGGACTTTCTGCTGCCGACGCTCTCGTTCAAGGACCGCGGCGCCGTGGTGCTCGCGACCCTCGCCAAACAGTTGCGCGTCGAAAGCGCCATGGTCGACAGCAGCGGCAACGCCGGCACAGCGATGGCCGCGTACTTCAGTCGGGCCGGCATCGACTGCACGGTCTACGTTCCCGAATCCACCTCGCCCGGCAAGCTCGCGCAGATGCGCGCCCACGGCGCCACGGTTGAACTGGTACCCGGTTCGCGCGCCGACACCTCCGCGGCGGCCCTGCGGGCTGCCGGGCAACCCGGCGTTTTGTACGCGAGCCACGTCTACCACCCCTATTTTCTGCACGGCGTCAAAACCTACGGCTACGAAATTTGGGAGCAGCGCGGGCGCTCCCTACCCGAGACCGTGGTGGTTCCAGTCGGCAACGGAACGATGCTGCTCGGCTGTTACCTCGCCTTCAGCGAGCTGGTGGCCGCGGGTCTCGCCGAGTGGATGCCGCGGATTGTCGCGGTGCAGGCATCCGCTTGTGCACCGCTGGAACAGGCCATGGCACAGGGTCTCGACTCGCCCGTGACCCTTGACGGCTCAGCCACGATCGCGGAGGGCATCGCCATTGCGGCGCCACCGCGGGGACGACAAATTCTCGCGGCCGTTTGCGCGACCGGCGGCACCATCGTCTCCATCACCGACCGGCAGACCGCGGCCGCCCGGCAGGAACTGGCCGACGAAGGACTCTTCGTCGAGCCGACCTCGGCCGTGTGTTTCGCCGCGGTGCGCGCCGCCGTCGACCAGACGTTCGACTCCGCCAGCCGCACCTGGGCGGCGGCCGAGAGCCTGCTCACGGCCGAGTCGGTGGTCGTGCCCCTCTGCGGTGCCGGCCTGAAATCGCCCACGTCAACCACGCGGTACTCATGATCGACGACGACCCCGCGGACGCCCCCCTGTGTCCTGCCTGCGGCGTCACGATGATCACCGACGGCGTCGACACCGCCGAGGGGCTGGAATCCTGCCATCGGTGCCCACGATGCCGACTGGTTATCGTCATACCCGGCCTCTGGCCGGAATAGGCCGATCCCTGGCGAAAAACTTTTCAATTGCAGAAGAATCACGTTTATTCTGGTGAACATTCTTGAGAAGACCGCTTGTTCTTGCGCCAATCTGGGTTTAGCAGCCGATACCGGCCAGTTGAGTCAGCAGTCCCGGCTCAGCCCAACTCATACGTCGAAGGAATGAACATGACTGAGTACCAGAAAGACATCGAGGACATCGAAGCTCTCAAGCAGCAGGTCGGCAGCAGCTGGGACGCCATCAACGCCGAGTCCGTCGCCCGGATGCGTGCCCAGAACCGGTTCAAGACCGGCCTCGAGATCGCGCAGTACACCGCCGACATCATGCGGAAAGACATGGGCGAGTATGACGCCGACTCCTCCGTCTACACCCAGTCATTGGGCGTCTGGCACGGTTTCATCGGCCAGCAGAAGATGATCTCGATCAAGAAGCACCTCAAGACGACGAACAAGCGCTACCTGTACCTGTCCGGCTGGATGGTTGCGGCGCTGCGCAGCGAATTCGGTCCGCTCCCCGACCAGTCCATGCACGAGAAGACGACCGTTCCGGCTCTGGTCGAGGAGATCTACACCTTCCTCCGCCAGGCTGACGCCCGCGAGCTCGACCTGCTCTTCACCGGCCTCGACAACGCCCGCATCGTTGGCGATGACGCCAAGGCAGCTACGATCCAGACGCAGATCGACAACTTCGAGACCCACGTTGTGCCGATCATCGCCGACATCGATGCCGGCTTCGGTAACCCGGAAGCCACCTACCTCCTGGCCAAGAAAATGATCGAGGCTGGCGCCTGCGCCATCCAGATCGAGAACCAGGTGTCGGACGAGAAGCAGTGTGGCCACCAGGACGGCAAGGTCACCGTTCCTCACGAAGACTTCATCGCCAAGCTGAACGCCGTTCGCTACGCGTTCCTCGAACTCGGCATCGAGAACGGCATCATCGTCTCGCGCACCGACTCGCTCGGTGCCGGCCTCACCCAAAAGCTCGCCGTGACGTACACGCCCGGCGACCTGGGCGACCAGTACAACTCCTTCCTCGATGTTGACGAAATCACAGAGGCCGACCTCGGCAACGGCGACGTCGTCATCAAGCGGGGCGGCAAGCTTTTGCGCCCGAAGCGCCTGGCCAGCAATCTGTTCCAGTTCCGTGCCGGAACCGGCGAAGCTCGTTGCGTGCTCGACAGCATCACGTCGCTGCAGAACGGTGCCGACCTGCTGTGGATCGAGACGGAGAAGCCGCACATCGGCCAGATCGCCGGCATGATGAACGAGGTTCGCAAGGCCATCCCGAACGCCAAGCTGGTCTACAACAACAGCCCGTCGTTCAACTGGACCCTGAACTTCCGTCAGCAGGCCTACGACGCACTCCTCGCCGAGGGCAAGGACGTCTCCGCTTACGACCGCGCCAAGCTCATGAGCGTCGACTACGACGAGACTGAACTTGCCGTGAACGCCGACGAGAAGATCCGCACCTTCCAGCGCGACAGCTCGAAAGAGGCTGGCATCTTCCACCACCTCATCACCCTGCCGACGTACCACACGGCCGCACTCTCGACGGATGACCTGGCCAAGGGCTACTTCGCCGACCAGGGCATGCTCGCCTACGTCAAGGGCGTGCAGCGTCGTGAAATCCGCGAGGGAATCGCCACGGTCAAGCACCAGAACATGTCTGGTTCAGACCTCGGTGACAACCACAAGGAGTACTTCGCCGGTGCCGCAGCCCTCAAGGCTGGCGGCGTGAATAACACGAGCAACCAGTTCGAGGAACCGGCTTTGAGCAGCCACTAACTTCCACTGAGTGACCAGGAAGCCCCAGTCGAAAGACTGGGGCTTCCTGGTTGTATCCGTTCAGACTTGAGACACGGTCGCGGTGGCAGAAGTGTGCCAAAGTCAGGCATGGAACATTTAGACACCATCGTGGTCGGCGCCGGCGTAGCCGGCCTGACGGCCGCTCGACTGCTGGCGAAAGCGGGCCGCAGCGTCGTCGTGCTCGAGGCCCGCGACCGCGTCGGCGGCCGGGTGTACACGAACCGCGCCGACGGGCTGGTCACCGACCTGGGCGCATCCTGGATTCACGGCGTGACTGACAACCCCGTCGCGGCAGCGGCAGAGGTGTTCGGCTTGCCGACCGTGGAGTTCACCGTCGGGGGATACCAGCCGGACAGCCGCCCGATCGCCTACTACGGTCCGACCGGCGAGCGACTCTCTGATGATGCCGCGCTGGCCTTCGCCGACGACGTGCGGGCGGTCGACGCCGCGCTCGTCACGGCGGTCGCTACCTCGAAAGCGGATGCCTCCTACCGCGACGCTACCGAGACGGCCTTGGCCAGCCAGGGCTGGAGCTTCGAGCGCGGGGAACGGGTGCGCGAGTTTTTGCAGCACCGGAGCGAGGAACAATACGGGGCGTGGATCGAAGATCTGGCCGCGCACGGCCTCGACGACGATGTCATCGACGGCGATGAAGTGGTCTTTCCAAACGGCTATGACCAACTGCCGGGGCGCCTGGCGGCCGGGCTGGACATCCGCTTCGACCAGATCGTCACCCGGGTGCGCTGGTCGACGGAGGGCGTCACCGTCACGACAGGGGGCGGCACGCTGACGGCGGGCACCGCGGTCGTGACGGTGCCCGTCGGGGTGCTCCAGTCGCCGGATTTCACGATTGAACCAGCGCTCCCCGAACCGAACGCGAACGCCCTGGGGCGACTCACCATGAACGCCTTCGAGAAGGTCTTTCTGCGGTTTTCGACCACGTTCTGGGACGAGGGAGTCTATGCAATCCGGCAGCAAGGGGCCGAAGGGCGTCGGTGGCACTCCTGGTACGACCTCACGGCCCTGCACGGACCGCCGACACTGTTGACCTTTGCAGCGGGTCCGGTGGCCCGAGAGATTCGCGAGTGGTCAGAACAACAGGTCGTCGACTCCGTTCTCGCGCAGCTGCGGCGGCTGTACGGCGACCGAGTTGAGCAGCCGACCAGTGTGCACATCACCGCCTGGCAGGACGATCCTTTCGCTCACGGTTCGTACGCCTACATGAAGCTCGGCTCCACGACGGCGGACCACGACGACCTCGCGACGCCCATCGGGGGAGTGCTGCACCTCGCCGGTGAGGCAACCTGGACGGACGATCCCGCGACGGTCACCGCGGCCCTCTGCTCCGGCCACCGAGCGGCGTCGAATATTCTGCACCAAGAGATCCCTATGGCCCAGGTATGGGGGGACCGGCCCGCTCAATAGTCACTTTTGTGGGGTGTTGGCCGCCCCCAACCGTACAAAGTTGTCCACTGAGGCCGGCGTCAGTGGGCGCCGCCGAGGTTGCCGGCGAGACGGGCGTGTAGTTCGTGGCTGGCCTCGTTGAGCCCCTCGATCACAACGTGCTTGTCGTGTCGGGCGTACTTGTAGGTGATGGCGTCGAGGGTGGCGACCGTCGAGGCATCCCAGATGTGTGAGGCCGACATATCGATGACGATGCGGTCGGGGTCGTCGGCGTACTCGAACTGGGTCATCAGGTCGTTGCTGGAGGCGAAGAACAGCGCTCCGGTCACCGTGTAATACGCGGTAGGAACGGGCTGGTCGAGTTCGAGAGTGCGTTCCACCCGGGCGAGGTGGGCGACGCGGCGGGCGAAGGCGACCATTGCGACGATGACCCCGACGACCACGCCGATCGCGAGGTTGTGAGTGAGAACGATGACGATGACCGTGGCGACCATGACGGTGGTCTCGCTTTTCGGCATCCGCTTCAACGTAGACAAGCGGATGCTGTGCCAGTCGAACGTGAGATAGGACACGATTATCATCACCGCGACCAGGGCGGCCATGGGAACTGCGGCGAGCACGTCGCCGAGGCCGAGGACCAGCACGAGCAGGAAGATGCCGGCGAGGAAGGTGGAGATGCGGGTGCGGGCGCCGGAGGCTTTCACGTTGATCATGGTCTGGCCGATCATGGCGCAGCCGCCCATGCCGCCGAAGATGCCGGACATGACGTTGGCGACGCCCTGGCCCCAGGTCTCGCGGGTCTTATTGGAGTGGGTATCGGTGATCTCGTCGACGAACTTCGCCGTCATGAGGGACTCGAGAATTCCCACCAGCGCCATGCCGAGCGCGAACGGCGCGATGATGGTGAACGTTTCCCAGTTGAGCGGAACGCTTGGGAGGAACAGTTCGGGAAGGCTCTTGGGCAGTTCGCCCTGGTCGCCGATCGTCGGCACGTTGAGGCCGATGACCACGGTCGCCACGGTGAGTACTACGATCGCGACGAGCGGCGCCGGAATGACCTTGGTGATACGTGGCATGACGATCATGATGATCAGGCCGGCGGCGACGAGCGGGTACACCAGGAACGGAACGCCGAGCAGCTGGGGGAGCTGTGAGGTGAAGATGAGGATGGCGAGGGCATTGACGAAGCCGACCATCACGCTGCGCGGGATGAACCGCATGAGTTTGGCGACGCCGACCACGCTCAGCACGATTTGGAACACCCCGGCGAGGATGACGGTGGCGACGAAGTATTCCATCCCGTAGTCGCGGGCGACCGGGGCGATCACGAGGGCGACAGCGCCGGTCGCGGCGGTGATCATGGCCGGGCGTCCGCCGACGAACGCGATAGTGACGGCCATGACGAACGAGGAGAACAGGCCCACGCGGGGGTCGACGCCGGCGATGATCGAGAAGGCGATGGCCTCGGGAATCAGCGCCATCGCCACGACCAGTCCGGCGAGCACTTCGCGGGTGAGCAGGCGCGGCGTGCGCAGTGCGGTGAGCACCGAGGGTTCCGCTTTATAGCGGTTGGATGCAGCAGATTTTTGAACGATGGCCATGAGGCCTCCAGAAGCTGGGCCGACAATGCGGCCGAAGTGGATAGGGAAGAGTTGGGTGGGCGCCGCAGTGCGCACCTCCACCGGACCTTGAGGCCGTGCCCACACGGGCAGGGCGTTCAAGGACAATGGTGGGAGAGTGGGCTCACAGATGAATGTCAGCCGACTTCTGCAACACTACCCTAACGTAAGGGTTGATTATGATCCTAAAGAAAGAGGCTTCCGGTGGAACCAGGCGCGACAGTCCCTGCGGTCACGATGCATATCGGCGAACTCGCCGACAAGACCGGGCTCTCGCTGCGCACGATCCGTCACTACGACGAGGTCGGCCTACTCAAGGCATCCGCTCGCACCGATGGTGGCTTTCGGCTCTACACGCCCGACGATTTCACTCGGCTGATGCTCATTCGTCGCATGAAACCGCTCGGCTTCACCCTCGACGAGATGACGACACTGCTGGCGGTCATCGACGCCCGACAAAACGGTGAAGCGGATGCCGACACCCCCGAAACCAGGCAGCAACTGGACGCCTTCATCACCGAAACCGTTGCCCGACGCCAGAAACTCCAGCACCAACTCGGCATGGCCGACGAGTTTCTGGAGTTGCTCCGCGCGCAGTAGTAGCGGCGGTCCCTACACACATAGACGAAACCACCTCGATACAGTGGGACCCACATCCCCAATTGACTACTTCTATTAGAAGCGAGTTTCTATGTCACTGAGCGTCAACTCCGCCCCATCGATCGCTGGGCTCGCCCTGAGGCGAACTTCTGCCCCTCGCGCCACCGGAGCGCAGCCGGGCGATAAGCTCATGTCTCTGTTGACGGCATCCGATCGCGAGGTCGTTTATCAAGCGACCGGACGTCGAGTCGATGACAGCTCAAAGATCGTGTCCATGTTTGCGGTCGAAATCGCCTTGGACCGTCAGTCGGGATATCTCTTTGCCGGTCAGGAGATTTCACCGGCGTACCTTCAGCTCCTGGCCACCAAATACGCCGGTGACGAGTACTCGCAATCATTCGGATTCGCCATCGACAATGCTTTGAGCTACCTGACCGGGCAGGCGCCCCAAGCGGCCCTCGACGTCACGGCGTAGCTCGTAACCCGCCGCCGCGTCATTCCCGGGCCTTTCTTGGTGTGCCCCCAGGCAGATTCGAACTGCCGCCCCTGCCTCCGGAGGGCGATACACTCCTCCACGGCGCCGGGCGATGCCCCCGCGATCTTAGTGTTTTACTGGTGAGATGTCCTGACAGATAACAGAGGCAACTCGCGACTCGAGCGCCCCGTCATATATCAGGACATTTCTGACAGTTGATAGTTGGCCAGATAGAAAACAGGTGCGGAGGACCGCCAGGGTGCCGATAGTGGAGAACTGCACTCACCAGAGAGCGGTGGACCGTGTTCACCTCCCCAGCTATCCAGACGAGTTTGTATTCCGGTCCGATCGTCGAGCTGCGCGAAACCGCGGCCTCCTGTTCCTGCGCGTTCTTGAGCTTGCAGTTGGTCGCGACACGGTCCGGTATCGACAGCTGATCAGCCAGCCGAGTCCCCATTCGACCGCGCCGGTGCCGCTAGGTCAAACCGGCCACCCGCCCAGCCTCGCATGCGTACGCGTTGACCGGCCCTGACGAGACGGCGAAGAGGCCAACTCCGGTTGTGGAGAGCCCGAACCGGAGAAATTTGATCACAATGGACCGAGATTATCGTTCGAGGTCGCGTCTGCGACGGGTGCGAAATGCCGCAAAGAGCAGTCCAGTGAGTCCTAGACCAGAAGCGGTGAACTCGATTGTCTGGCCAGCGGTCATGGCGAGTGTCTTTGTCGTGCTGAGTGGCACTTCCTGAATCATTGCCCCCGGTGTGAAAGTTGGCAGCTGGTCGATGGTGCTGCCGTCTGGGGCGATGATCGCCGAGGTGCCAACGGTTGAGGTGTTCACGACGCTGCGACCGGTTTCGATGGCGCGCAGGCGTGCGATTGCGAGCTGTTGGACGCTTTCGTCGGTGCGCCCGAAATCTGCGTTGTTCGTCGGTGCGAGAATGACGTTTGCTCCCCCGGCGATCATTTGTCGGATGAGGTTGTCGTCGACGATGTCGAAGCAGATGGCGAGTCCGGCGGCTACACCGTTGATATCGAACAGATTGTCGCGGGTACCGATTGCGTAATCGCGCGGGATGAGTGAGAACAGATCGGGGGCCAGCGGATACCAGAAGTCACGGTCGGGGATGTATTCAGCAAATGGCACTGGGTGAATTTTGTCGTACTGGTCAACGGCACCCTCTCCGTTCTTCCAGAGCAGCAAGCTGTTGTAGATGCCACTTCGGTCGGATGTGATGGTGCCAGTGATCAGTGGCGCATTCATTCCCGCCGTCACCTGGTCGAGCGTTGCAGCGGACCGACTGTTCTCTAGGGGGTTGATGTCGGAGGCGTTCTCCGGCCAGACGACGAGGTCCACGTCTTCTCCGTAGAGCGGTTCGGTGGCAGCAACATGGTCGTTGAGGATCTGGCCTGGCGTGTATTCGGCGAACAGTCCGGCATCCGCGTTGCCTTGCACTGCCGCGACTCGCATGGTTCCGGACTGGACGAGGGGAAAGGCCGGTATGGAAAGCATCAGCGCGATCAAGCCAATAGGTGCGCTGCTCCGGAGCATCCGGCTTCGGGACGCTGGTTCTCGTGTTACCTGGATTATGAGGGCGCTGACCCACGCAATGAGAAACGACAAGCCGGATATGCCGACCCACGCGGCCAGCTGTCCGAACGGGCTTTCCGATTGGGAGAAGGCGAGTCGTCCCCACGAGAAGCCCCCGTATGGCCAGTTGCTCGTGAGGTACTCACGAAGGGTCCACAGACCCGCGATGATTACGGGTGTCAGTCCGAGGCGGCCCCATGCGCCGGGGAACGCTTGGTCGGTGAAGCGCCAGGCGAGAGCAATGAGCACGCAGCCCAGCGCGAAGAAGATCGCTTGCAGGCCGGCCAGGGCCAGCCAGGGCACCGGTCCGAGGTAGATGGTAAGCCAGAGGATGTGGGTTCCCCAGAATGAGAAGCCTGCGAGTAAGCCAACTCCAAGCGCTCCCCACACCCGGCGACCTATAAGGGAGAAGAGGATGAGTGGGGTACCGACAAAGATCAGCGGCCACCAGCCGGTGCCGGGGAACGCTAATGCGTTCAGCAATCCTCCGAGTGCGGCGACGGGGGCGGCGAGCCACAGGGAAAGCCTGGTCCTGCTCGGTGCAGTTCGTGCTAGTCGTTTCGCGGTTGGAGTGTGCTCATTTAGGGTAAGCATGGACGCCCATCATTTCGGCTTCGCCGTGGTAGGGGTCGTGGCAGTAGGGGAGCCGCCGACCGGGGTTGTCTGCATCGATGTCGACGGTCAGGGTCCGACCGGGCACAACGATTGAGGTGTCTTTGCGTGTTCCGCCGCCCGAGTTTTGGAAGGCGTGGGGTTCATTCTTGACCGGGAGTTTGGCGCGTTCTTCGGCCTCGATCCGGGCATAGATCTTTCACTTGTTTCGGTCGGCGTGAGTGATCGCGCGCATGAGGAAGGCCGACTCCAATAGTAGGGGCGACGGAGAAAATGGCGTTGAACCAAAAGCTGTCCATGTTCATTTCGGTTTTTACCCGGCTATGATTGCGCCGACGATGAGCAGGACTGCCCCCATCGGGGCGGCCGTCCGGGTCGGAACGCCGTGGCCGGTGAGGTCGCGGTAGGTGGTCATCACGGTTTCGTGTGCGGTGTTTCGTCCCGCGAGCTCTTCGAAAGATTTTCGAGTAGCTCGTGCATTTTTGACATGATCTCCAACGCCACCCCCGTCGTTTCCAACCGCCGCTCCGTCAGATCGAGCTGACGGCGAAGCCGGGCGATCTCGGCCTGCTCGGGCGTGAGCCGGCCGATCTTCTCCCCAGGTTTCTTGCCCTGTAGCACCCCCGCATCGCGCAGTTTTCGCCACTCCGTGATCTGGGAGGAATAGATGCCCTGCTCCCGCAATTACGCGCCACCCCCGTTCCGGGAGATGGCGTCCTCGTAGGCGGCGAGGTGGTCGAGTTTCTGCTTCGGCGTGAACGAGCGCCGGGGCGTGGGACCGCCCGCGCGGGGGCCGGGTCTGCTGTTGTTCATGGAACTATCGTCGCGCACGGCGATCAACGAGGGGCTGGACATGGTGGGACTTCCTGATTCTCGCCCTACGTCAAACGGCGGACTTGCTCTGAGCTACTGGCCCCAACTCACCCTGACACGTAGGGGTAGGGAAACCTTTCATGAGTCACTTGAATGGATTTCCTAACACCAAACGTGGGGCACGGATGGAGCAGTAAATCGGCGCACGACTGAGTAAGAGTGATCTGGCGATTTTCCTGAAAGCAGATTTCAGGGCGAGGAGGCCGACCTGGGGATGGAGCAGCCCGTGCCCTATCTCACGTAGGAGAACAGTCCGATCATTCCACGTTCGGCGTGGTACGCGTTGTGGCAGTGGGCGATCCACTGTCCGGGGTTGTCGGCGTCAAATTCAAACGTGACGGTTTCTTTCGGGCGAACGATTACGGTGTCTTTGCGTGCGCCGTTATTGCTCAGTTGGAAGCTGTGTCCGTGCAGGTGCATGGGATGCCACATGCTGGTGTCATTCACCATCTTGACCTGAACGCGTTCATCCAGACCGATATCAAAGGCGCCCGCAAACGGCTTCTTCATGTCGAAGCGTCGCCCATTAATGCTCCAGTCATACTTCCCCATGCTGCCGGTTAGACGCATGGTGTGGATGCGGTCGGGTTTCGTGGCGGTGAGGAGAACGGATTCGTCTGCGGTGAGACGCCCTCCGTCGGTGACTGTGCCGTCCAGGGTTGACGGAAGTGTGGCGGCGCCTGGGGCGGTGCCGCTGCCGGTGCTGATGAGGCCGTAGGCGCGGCCGTCCTTTCCCTCCGGGATGGCCAGAAGCGGCGTGTATCCGTCCTGAACGGTGAGGATCGCATCGATGCGTTCGCCCATGCCTAGCACGACCGCGTCGACATCCTCCTGTTGCACTGGGAACCCGTCCGTGTGCGTCAAGGTTATCTTCTGCCCCGGCACACCCACCCGGTAGGCAGTGTCTCCGGCGGCGTTAATGATCCGCAGACGTATGCGGTTGCCCGGTCGGCTCTGGAATACCTCCGCATCCTGCGTGGCTTTTCCGTTGAAGAGGTGGGCTGGCATGCTCACATCTCCGGCGTCTCCGCCGAGGTAGGAGCTGGTGGCGCCCATCAGCATGTGCGTCATGGGCATATCCATTCCGGACATGTCCATACCCATGGATAGTTCGTCCAGGGCGTCTTCGGGGGTGCCGGTGATGCCGTCGAGCCAGTCGTCGAGCATGATGACCCATTCCTGGTCATACAGCAGAGGCTCTCGCGGGTCCTCGATGATGAGCGCGCCCGAGAGGCCACGTTCGCGTTGCATATCCACGTGCGAGTGATACCAATAGGTGCCGGGGTGGTTAAGTCGAAACGTATAGTCAAAGTTGGCGCCCGGTTTGATCGCCGGTTGGGTCACAACCGGCACCCCATCGGCGTCATTGCGCAAAGCCAAACCGTGCCAGTGCACACTCGTCGATTCCACGAGCGCATTGGCGACCTGGGCGTTGAGCGTATCCCCCGTTTTCGCGCGGATAACGGGCCCGTTGACCGCTCCGTTGTATCCCCAGGTGCTCAATGCGATGCCAGCGACGGTCGTGTCGAATACACCGGCGCTGAGCTTCTGCGTGACCGTTGTTCCGTTCGAGGAGCGAGAATCTTCGTACTGTGAAACCAGCCGATCCGTTGGCAGGATGCGATCGACCGTCTTCGCCGCCGGTGATGGTGAGCAGGATGCCAGTGCTGCTGTGGCCGCTGTGGCCAGGGAAGCGCCGAGAAATGTGCGACGCGTAAGAGATGAGTTCATTATGTTTCCTTCAATCGATAATCGGGACGCCGAAGTCTTGACCAGCTCAGATGAGCGACATGGCGGCATTACGGCGGAGCGGCAATGCGGCCGATGGCGAGGTAAAGTTCCACTGCCAGGTACTGGCTCGGAACTCCATAACGGTCTAAACGCGACTGATCGACAGAAGGGTGAGGCTGGGACGGTGAATCGGTAAGCCAACGCTGCGCCATGATCCCAGAGTGACGCCACCGGTATCGAGCAGACGCCGACGCATGGCCGGAAGCCGAGTCACGAAAAGTATGATGACGAGGGTGAGCAGCAGCATGCACGTCATCACGAACAGCGCGCAATCGAGCGTTCCATCACGGCTGCCGGAGGCGATCGCATCAACAACGGATGTAGCGGCGACAGCCGCCACGCCCATAACGTTTGCCTGTTGGCTGGCCGCTGCCGACGCAGCGGGAACCGCTTGCATGGCATGCCCAGTGGCCTCGGAATGGAACGCGAAAACAGCAAAAAGCAGAGCGGCAAGGGCCAGCAGCGAAACGAAAGGCGACAGAGAGACGGGTGCGACTATCCGTCGTACCGCGCGAACCAGCGTCATGTTACCTTCTGCTTTGTTCTCAGCCCAAGAGTGGACTGCCCATGTCAACTCTCACGGTATCGCATGGCCAGCTGGGAATCCTGAATGTAGGTTCAGCGGGACCGATGAATCGTGGATCACGCACTATTTTTCGTAGGCGACCGTCGTCATCATTCCGGATTCGGAGTGATACACGTTGTGGCAGTGCAGCATCCACTGGCCCGGGTTGTTCGCGTCGAAAATCACGGAGAGTGTTTGCCCGGGAACCACAATGGAGGCGTCCTTGCGGGGACCGCCGCCCAAATGCTGATAGGTGTGTCCGTGTAAATGCATCGGGTGCCACATTGTTGTTGTGTTCACGAAATCGATCCCGACGCGTTCACCGGCACGGATGATTCGAGCGTTGTCGAGTGGCTTGCCCATATTGAATGGGCGTTTGTCGAGCGCCCAGTCGTAGCTTGCCATGCCGCCCGTGAGACGCACGGTCAGTTGTCGGTCGATATTTTTGACGGGCAGCGCAACCTCCGCGTCGGCGGCGAGCTCATCGGCTGTACCGACCTGTCCGGTGAGTTCGGGCACCGTGACGTTTGAGGTGGGTGCGGTGGCCAACGACGCGGTTCGAACAACTGCAAACCCACGGGCCTTTTTTCCCTCTGCCTCGGCAACGAAGGGAAAGGCGCCGTCGCCGAGCGTGACGAGCACGTCGTAGCGTTCGCCCACGCCGAGCAGGATGCTGTCGACGTCAACGTGCTCGACCGGGTAACCATCCGTGTGAGTGATAGTCATCCGATGTGACCCCAGAGCAACTCGAAAGGCAGTGTCACCGCCAGCGTTTATCAGCCGGATGCGAATGCGCGCCCCGGGACGTGAACGGAAAGTCTCCGGATCGGCGGCAGGCCGACCGTTGACGAGGTAATGCGGATACTTCACATCACCGGCGTGCCCGCGGAGCAGCGATGATCGAGCATCCTGCATTATGTTGCTCTGGCTGTTCGATGCGCCGCGCATGCCTTGGGAGAGCTCGGCAAGTATTTCGGGAGGTGTGGCGTTCACCCCATCGATCCAGTCATCGAGAATGACGACCCATTCGTCGTCATAGACCATCGGTTCGTGCGGGTCTTCGATGATTAATGCGCCCAAGAGGCCCCGGTCGCGCTGGGTTCCAATGTGTGGGTGAAACCAGTACGTGCCGGCATTGGGCGCCAAAAATTGATAGTTGAACTCGGACTGTGGAGGGATGGGATCTTGGGTGAGATGGGGTGCACCGTCCATGTCGTTTCGTAGTGCGATGCCGTGCCAGTGCACCGTCGTCGCTTCGGGCAGCTCGTTCACGACGCGGGCCGTGATCAGATCACCCTGGGTGGCACGAATCGTTGCGGCCGGAAGTGCGCCGTAACTCCAGGTCGTGGCGAGCGTGCCGGCCAGATCGACGGTGGTCTCGCTGGCTCGAAGCTCGACCTTGACTGAATTCCCCGACGCGAGCCTACGTTTCTCCGCAGCCCGAACGGCAGCGGACTGCGGCGATAGCAATTGTGGCTGCGGGCTGCACGCGGCAAGAGCAAGAAGCGCCGCGGCGGAGAGCCCGGCTCCGACCACCGTTCGCCTGGTTAGTGTGGCCGGTGAGAACAAATTGGTAGTGGCTGGCAAACGGGTCATTCGCGACGAACCGGGACCTTTTTGCGAATGCCCACGACGACGAAAGTCAGGGCTGCGATGAACTGGGCTGCGAGCCAGCCCCCGCCTTCGAGCGGTATCACCACCACCGGGTTCCAGAGCACCGCAATGGGTGCCAGAAGCACCAGCCACCACCACGTTTTGGCCTGAATAACAAAGACGCAGAGGATGAGCGCGAGAATACTGACGGCGTATCGGATGATGGTGAAGCCTTCCCCATCGATGAGCACGAACCCGGCCAAGAGTACCAACGCTCCCAACAAGCCCGGTGCAAGCCCAGAGCGCACGAAAGTTGGTGCGGCTGGGGTGCCAGAGGCACGTTTCTTGGTGCTTTTGGTACTTTTGGTTCTTTTATTGCTCTTGGTGCTCATATTTTTCAGCCTATCGAGAAGGGAAAATGGGAAAATCGAACGGTGATCACCGTTGAAATCACGTGATGGTGACGCGGTGAGATTGCGGCGATGCGCCCGGTCGAATCGAACAAGGTGGCAGGAATTTAGCCCAAGGGGACTGCTCGAGCGCTCATGAAGGGTTGAGAATCCACGCGTGCACCTGATTAGAAACCGAGTGGACGGGCCACCGCCAACGCAGGAGCCATCTCATGGCTTGGGCGCAAAATCGGGTCTAGACGCGACTGACTGAAAGCAGAGTGAGGCTGGGGCTGGGAACCGACGAAGCGATGGCGTGCGCGGTAATGCGAGTTACGACTGCGGCGGGGAAGAGATGCCGAGTTAGCGTCGATATCGCGGTCCAGAAGACCAATGCAACAAGACCAAGGAGAAGAACGCAGGTTAGGGCGAGCCACGTGCCATCGCTTGTCCCATAGTGGGCGCTCGACGATACCAGAACGGACTCCGGAGCGGCCTCGGCGAGACCGATCGTGCCCACTGCGAGGTCACCGGCTGACACCGACCATGCTGATGACAGCAGCGGCGTCGGAAGATCATGACCGGTGGCCGCTGAATGAACGGCGAATAGGCCGGCCACTAGCGCCGCCAACGCGAGGAGCGTGATGAAGAAGGAGAAAGGAACGGCGGGGACGATCGTGCGCGCACTGCGATTCAGCGTCATGCCACCTCCATTCTCGTCATTAGCTCACAGTCGATTGATTGGTTGCACTAGTCGCAGAGTACCTCACCGTGAGTTTGGCAACTTGAATACCCATGTTGGTCGACCGTCGCGTCAGGCTGTCACGGCCGGTGATTCGGTGTCGCGAACGGGTGCTGACGGTGTCCAGACGCGGGCGGCAGTAACTGCTGCTGCCGTTCCCAGCGCGGCCAGCAGAAGGGCTGTTGGGGCGAGGCCGAGCAGGGCGCCGAGTACTCCGGCTAGGGGATAGGTCACGATGAAGCAGGCGTGGGATAGCGAGAACTGCGCGGCAAAGACCGCGGGCCGAGTGGTCTCGTCGGAGGAACGGCGCAGCAAGCGGGCCGATGGGGTGAGGATCAGCGCGGTGGCGGCGCCAAGCACGAACCAGATCACAAGCAGGCCAGACCAAGTCACGACTGTCGCCGGAGCGAGAACAACGAGGGCGAGGGCGACCAGCCCGATAGGTAGAACGGCGCAGCCGAGCAGCATGACGCGGCGGTCGGCGAAGCGGTCGAGTACCCGTGGTAACGCCAGTGCGACCAGCATCGACCCGAATCCGTAACACGCCAGAGCGATCGCAAAGTCGGACTGGGCGCGACCAAAGTGGCTCTGCACGAGCACGACGGTGTTCACGATGACCATGCCGGTCGAGGCGGCGACGACCATATTCATCGCGAGCAGGGCCCGCAGTTCCGGCGTGCGCCCAAAGACGCGGACGCCGCGGGTGAGGCGCTCCCAAAAGGGCGCCAGAACGGATGCTCGGTGGGCCGGCAATGTGGCCGAGAGCACGAGCAGGGCGGAGCCGACGAATCCGACCACGGTTCCTACGAATAGGGAATGGTAGCTGATCACGGTCAACAGCGCGGCGGCCAGAATCGGGCTCAGCAGCGACTCGAGGTCATATGCCAGTTGGGAGAGCGACAAGGCCCGGGTGTACTCACTTTCCTCCGGCAGAACCTCCGGAATCAGAGCTTGAAATGCCGGGGTGAAGGTTGCCGAGGCAGCCTGAAGCACGAAGATGAGTACATAAATCTGCCAGGCCTCGGTGACGAATGGTAGCGAAAGTGCGACGATCGCGCGGAGCACATCCGCTGAAATGAGCAGGGTCTTTCGCGGGACGTGGGCGGTGAGCGCGGAGATCACCGGGGCGATGCCGACATAGGCGAGCATCTTGATGGTCAGCGCGATGCCGAGCACGATGCCGGCGTCGCCGCCGGCCAGGTCGAACGCGAGCAGGCCCAGGGCCACGGTGAGCAGTCCGGTGCCGATGAGCGCCACGATCTGCGCGCTGAACAGTCGGCGATAGGTTCGGTTGCGCAGGACCTCAAGCATGAGGGGTGTCCTCCGGGGCAGTGACCATCTGTTCCAGCGGGCGGCTTGGAGTCGGAGCTTGGTGCCAGGCCTGTGTGCGAAGGAGTCGCAGACCGTTGAGGGCCACGATCACGGTGGAACCTTCGTGGCCGGCCACGGCTAGGGGGAGGGGCAGCGTCGAGATTAGGTCCCAGGTGACGAGTACGGCTATGAAAGTCCCCGCGATGACGAGGTTGGCCACGACAAACCGGTGCGCCTTCCGCGAGAGTTCGATGACGCTCGGGATCGCAGCGAGTTCGTCACGAATGATTACGGCGTCGGCGGTCTCCAGCGCGAGGTCAGAGCCGTGGCGTCCCATCGCGATGCCTACGCTGGCCGACGCGAGGGCGGGGGCGTCGTTTACGCCGTCACCGACGATCAGCACCGAGATACCATCGCCCTCGAGCCTCCGCACAATGGCCGCTTTGTCTTCGGGGAGCAGGCGGGAGCGCACGTCGGTAATGCCAGTGCGGGCCGCGATATCGGCCGCGGTGCGCTGGTTATCGCCGGTGAGTAGATGCACCGGGTGTTGCGTGATCGCCGCGGTGCGTGCGACTGCTGTTGCCGCGTCCGGGCGGAGCGCGTCCTCCAGCGTCAGGGTTCCGGCGAGTTTGCCGTCGACGAGTACTTCGACGACCGTTCCGATCGTGTCGGTGCGTTCCCTGGGGGCTTGAACGACACGCACGATTTGCCCGTGGACCGTGCCTTGAACGCCCTGGCCGGGAATGGCCCGAAAATTGGTCGCCGGGGTCACCGGTGTTTGGGCAGCGCGCACGACGGCTCGGCCAAGGGGGTGCTCACTGTGGTGCTCGACGGCAGCGGCGAGGTTCACGACGGCCTGTGCGTCATACCCAGTGGCGGGCGTGACCTCGACGAGGATAGGAGCACCTTCGGTGAGGGTTCCAGTCTTGTCGAAGGCAACCAGCTGAGTGCGTCCCATCGCCTCCATGACGGTGGCGGACTTGACGAGGATGCCGTGGCGAGCGGCGTTGGCGATCGCAGCTAACAGCGGAGGCATCGTTGACAGAACGACCGCGCATGGGGAAGCAACGATCATGAAGGTGATCGCGCGCAGGAGGGCGTCGCGAAAATCCTCGCCCAACAGCAGCGGCAGCGCAAACACGACAACGGTCGCGATGACCACGCCAAGCGAATAGCGCTGCTCAACCTTCTCTACGAAAAGCGCACGCGTCGACTTCGTCTCAGATGCTTCGGCAACCAAAGACACCATACGGGCAATGACCGACTCGCTTGCCGGGCTCGTGATCTGCACGGTCAAGGCTCCAGTGCCGTTGACAGTGCCGGAGAATACTTCATGACCGGGCTCGCGGCGCACGGGAACTGACTCTCCCGTCATGGCGGCCTGGTCGACCTCGCTGATGCCCTCGACGACGATGCCGTCGCCTCCGATCCGCTCGCCGGGACGGACGAGGATGAGATCTCCAACCCGGAGGTCTGCCGTGTCGACGGTGACGAGCTCGTCACCGGTCGCCGAGCGGGTGAGGCGGCTGGCTTGTTCGGGCGCCAGGGAGAGCAGGCTGCTGACTGAGTCGGCGGTCCTCTGGGTGACGAGGGCTTCGATCGCTCCGCTCGTGGCGAAGATGACGATGAGGAGAGCGCCGTCGAAAACCTGGCCGATGGATGCTGCGGCGATCGCGGCGACGATCATCAACAGATCCACGTCGAGTACCTTGGCGCGCAGGGCTGAGATACCGGCCCACGCCGGCTCCCAACCGCCAGCGAGGTAACACGCGAGATAGATTGACCACCATATGGGCGCGGGTGCGCCAATGAGTTGCAGGGGCCAGGCGATGAGAAACAGCAGCAGCGCGAGGCCGGCCCAGCGCACCTCGGGTAGGTGGCTGCCCGTGCGGAAGATTGATGGGGGCTTCGCGAGGACGCGGCCGCCCGTTCGGATTGGCGCGTCCAATAGCGTGTTCGTCATGCGCTGGTAGCCTCTGCGCCTGTCGTTGCGAGGTCGGGGTGGTGGTGGCGAGGCGTGCCTCCGAGGCTGTGCTCGGCTTGGAAGATCGCGTCGCGGACCAGCTGCGCGGCATGCTCGTTTTCGAGGCGATAAAAGATGCGCGTTCCCTCTTGACGCGTAGAGACGATGCGCGCCAGGCGCATTTTCGCCAGGTGCTGGGACACCGACGCGGGAGTCTTGTCGACGATGTCGGCAAGATGATTCACCGACAGCTCTCCCGCGTCTCGAAGCGCCACAATCAGACGTACCCGGGTGGCATCCGCCAGCATAGAGAAGATCTCTACGGCCAGTTCTACGAAGTCACTTTCGGGAAGACGCCCACATATCTGTTTATCTGCATCCATACGCAAATAGTAGCAGACACGCATCTTGGCGTTTTGAAACTATGCGCCGGGGCAGCTTCTGAAACCAGATTGAACGACGCAGGTGGCCACGTCAAGCCTCGCAGGGGGCCTGGATCTCGCGTGACATGCAGACACTGTCGCATTCAGTGAACAAGGGGAGAGCCGGCAATTGAGAGGATGCCGCCGGCGACGATGCCGAGAATAAGTACGGATGCTGATCCCGTGACGGCGGAGCCAGCTGCCCAGCGGCGTCGCACACGTGCTGCGGCAGCGGCCGGTGACGCAGTCGACGGGGAAAGCGGAAGTGCAACAGTGCGGGAAAACATTGGTGCCAGCCAGCGCAGGTAATAGAACAGGCTCGCCACGCTATTGATCACGGCGATGACTACGAGCCAGACGAGGCCGCCGTCCCAAGCTGCGGCGAGCGTGGTGAGTTTGCCGATGAACACGATGGTCGGGGGTGTTCCGACAAGGCCGAGCAGGCTCACGATGAGGGCGCCGGCAAGCCAGGGGTGGGTCCTGGCCGCCCCGCGATAGTCGGTGAGGGTGCGGCGAGTGGGAAGTGCGGCGACCACCGCGAAAGCGGTGAGGTTGGTGGCGGCGTAGCCTGCGAGATAGAGGAGCAGCGATGGCAGGGCGAGGTCGCTGCGCCCGGCGACCGCGACCGGCAGCATGAGGTAGCCGACCTGGCTCACGGTTGACCAGCCGAGCAGCCGGCGAACGTCGTCTTGCCAGAATGCGGCAAAGTTTCCGAGCGTCATGCCTGCAGCGGCGAGAAGCCCGACCAACAGTGGCCAGTCGATGCTGGCCGGGATGATGTCGAGCAGCCGGTAAGCGGCAATGAGAGCGCCGATTTTCGGAGCTGTGGTGAGGAAGGCTGCGACAGCCGTTCCGGACGCCTGCGTCGCGTCCGGAATCCAGAAGTGTCCCGGCACACCGCCAGCCTTGAACATCAGGCCGCCGAGCACCCCGACGACTCCGACGGCCACGGCGGCAGCCGGAGCATCGACGAGAGCGGGCTCCAGTTGACGGTACGAGGTGCCTCCGCCGACTCCGAACAGCATGGTGACGCCCAGCATCATCATGATTCCGAGCAGCGCGCCGAGCAGATACGTTTTCATCGCCGCCTCGGCGGCGCCAGGGGAACGACTCATCCCGATCAGGGCATATAGCGGGATCGAGGTGAGCAGGTATCCGGTCACGAGGACGAGGAGGTCGCTGGCGCCGGACAGGAGCATGGCGCCGAGGGCAGCGAGAAGTAGCAGGGCGTAGGTCTCGCTTTCCCGACGCGCACCACTGAGCTCCTCGATTCCCAGCACGATAACGAAGATCGTTGCCAGGGCAATGATGATTCGACCGAAACCGGAGCCGATGTCCACGGCGAAGCTCGCTTCGAAAATCGTCGTCGACGGCTGCATCATCCCGACTGCGGCCGCGACCACACTCGCCATCAGCGCCAAGATGGCGATCCACCGGGTCGCGACTTGGCGGTTCCGGGGGAGGAACGACCCGGCGAGGAGCGCGATGATCGCCCCGCCGAGAACGAAAATTTCCGGCAAAAGGGAGAGAGTGTCCAGTGCTACGTTCACGGGCAACTAGCGGCTGACCAGGTTGACGACGACGGATGCTGCGGGTTCGATGATGTCAAGTAGGAACCGCGGGAACACCCCGATGACTACCGAGAGAACCAGCAGCGAGCCGATGGAGAGTGTCTCGGTTGTGTTCAGGTCGCTAAACCCGGTGGATAACCCGCGTGTTGTGCCCGTGAGTAGACGCTGCGATGCGAGGAGAAACAGCGCCGCGGTAATCAGGATGCCGGGGAGTGCGAGCAGGCTCAGCGGTACGGTTCCGATGCTGCCGGCGAATATCTGGAATTCGGCGATGAACCCGCTGAAGCCGGGCAGTCCGAGGGACGCGAATGCGGCGACGGCGAAGAATGCCGCGTACCGGGGGGCCGGTGCCGCGAGCCCGCCGAAAGCGTTGAGATCGTAGCTCTTTCGTCGTTCGTAGAGCACGCCGGCGAGTAGGAAAAGCGCGCTGGTGATCAGGCCGTGGCTGACCATCTGCACAACGGCACCAGTGACGGCGAGCTGTTGCGCCTGGGCGGAACTGTCGCTGACGACGCCAGCGGCTCCGACGGCGAGAACGATGTAGCCCATGTGGTTGACCGACGTGTAAGCGATCATCCGTTTAACGTCGGTCTGGGCCAGGGCAACGAGGGCGCCATAGAGCACCGACACGATGCCGACGACGATGATGACCCAGGCCCAGGATCGCCAGGCGTCGGGAAGCAGCGGCATGGCGATGCGCACGAAACCGTAGGTGCCCATTTTCAGGAGCACGCCGGCCAGCACGGCAGAGCCGATGGCGGGGGCATCGGTGTGAGCCGGCGGTAGCCAGGTGTGGAACGGAAACGTGGGTGTCTTGATCGCGAGGCCGATGAGGATGGCGGCGAGCACGAAGCCGCCCGCAACCGGGTTGTTCTGGAAGGGAGCAGACCGAGCGAGCTCGACCATATCGAAGGTGTGCGGGTCGGCGCCAAGATACAAGCCGATGAAACCGAGTAGCAGGGCCAGGGACCCGAGGAACGTGTACAGGAAGAACTTCAGGGCCGAGCGCGCGGCGTTGCCGTGGCCCCAACCGGCGATGACGAAGTACATGCCGACGAGTGACAGGTCGAAGAAGACGAAGAACAAGATCAGGTCCTGCGCGGCGAACACGCCGAGGCAGGCCGACTGGAGAAACAGAAAGAGAGCGGCCTGCGGCCTGGGCCGGTCGTTCTCCCTGAGGGCGTAGACCGCGCAGGCGGCGAAGATCACGGCGGTGAGAGTGAGCAACGGCAGGGACAGACCGTCCACTCCGACGTGGTAACTACTGCCAACACTCGGCATCCACTGCAGCCGTTCCTCGAACGCGAGGTCGCCAGGTTTTGGGCTGTCAAAGCCGATCCACATTCCCACCAGCAGCGCCACATCGATAAGAGCGATTCCCAGCCAGGCCCACCGGGCGGCCCGGTCCGGAACCCGGGGCACGACAACGAGGATCACCGCGGTCAGTACCGGCAGGAAGACGACAAGACTGAGCATGGACTACCTCATAACAGGAAAAAGGAAAACAAGGAGAAGGATTACGGCGGCAGCGAGAACGACGGTGATTTGTGCGTAATACTGATGCAGTTGGCCCGTTTGGGGACGCCGGGCGATCACGCCGAACCGGCGCGCGGCGCCGGCGATAGCCGTAACGGCCGCATCCACACCGGCGGTGTCTGCCCGGGCCACCGCGGAACCGGTGACGATACTGCCGCGCGCAGCCAAAGTCACGGCCGCATCCAGCCCGTGGTCATCGAACCGGCCGAGTCGACTGGCCCCGCGCAGTGCTGCACGCGCCGCAGTGTGGATTCCGCGATCAAGCACTGCGTCATCGAAATGGGCGAGCCGTTGGCTCACAAGAAGCACCGGGTCAACGAACACGACCCGGGTCATCCGCTCGAGCCCCAACCAGTTCGCGGCCCAGGAAGGCCGAGGCGTCCGCTTCCAGGCCACCAAACCGAGCACGAGAAGTGCCAGAATGGCCGAGCCGACCAGTTCGAGGGCGCCTGGCCGCGGATCTGATTCTGCTCCGAGCACACCCCGTACCCAGCCGCCGACCGGCGGCAGAGCGAGCACTCCCAGGAGCGCCGCGCCCGCCGCCAGGACGGTAAGCGGCACCCGTTCCCAGGCGCCGATGTGCCGCGTGCCGCGCTGCTCGGTGTCGTACTCGTCGCGGGCATTCGCCAGCGGGTGGCTCCAGACGATGATGACAGCCTTGCCCGCATATGCTGCGGCGAGTGCGGCGGCGGCCAAGCCCACGACATACAGGGCCGGGCTGGTTTTCAAGGCACCGGCCAGCAGCTGATCCTTCGTCGCCCACAGGGCCAGAGGAGCTATTCCGGCCAGGGACAGGGCGCCGACGGCGAACGTCACTCCGACGAGCGGCCAGCGGCGGGCGGCGCCCCGGAGCGCTGGCAGTTGCTTGGTGCCGAGCGCCGCGAGCCAGGCGCCCGCCGCGAGAAACAAGAGCGCTTTCGTTGAAGCGTGAGCGATGAGGTGGGTCGTCCCGCCCGCCACCGAGCCGACGCCGGCAGCCAGCACCACGAAACCGAGCTGCGCTGCAGTCGATGCCGCCAGGAGCTGTTTCAGGTCCTGCTGGGCGACGGCGACCGCGCCGAGTAGCAGAGCGGTCAGCGCCCCCACCCACGCTGTGGTCGTCGCAGCCCAACCGGTGACCTCCAGCAGCGGAGCGAGTCGCAGCAGGAGGTAGCCGCCCATCGCCACCATCGCCGCCGAATGCAGGAGGGCGCTGACCGGGCTTGGGCCTTCCATCGCCCGGGAGAGCCAGAAGCTGAAAGGCAGTTGGGCTGCCTTGCCGAATGCGGCCATCAGAATTCCCGCGGCGATGATGTGACGCCAGGGAGAGGGAGCCGCAGCCAGGTCAGCGAGTCCCAACCCTGCGCCGCCAGCCAAGGCGGCTCCGGCCGCGAGGTAGAGGCCGAGGTCGCCGAGCCTGGTCGTGATGAACGCGGTCAGTCCGGCACCGACCCAGTGGTCCTCCCGCCAGCGGAAGCCAATCAGCGCGAAAGACATGGCGCCCATGATCTCCCAAGCGAACAGCAGAGCGGGAATCGTGGTGGCGGTCGCCGTCACCGCAACGGCCGCCGCAAAGATGAGCATCAGCCCATGAAAGCGCGCCGGCGATTCCGTTCCCTCAGCGGCCGCGAAGACCAAAACCATGAGGGTGATAACCGCGACCGTCGGTACGAGCAAGGCCGAGAGCCCATCGACGGCGAGTCCGAACCGGGCTCCGGCCACGAATGGGACTTCGACGGACGGGCGGACGGAAGCTACGACGAACGCCGACGCCACGGTGAGGCTGGCGGTGACAAGCGACACCGGAACGGCGACAAGATTCGCACGCCGCCCCGTGACGCAGAGTGCAATTCCTGCCAGAGCAGGCAGACTGACCAGAAGCCACAGCGCAGTTACACCCAATGCGTTTACTGTCGCGGCGCTCATCCGGCGAGGTCCGTTGCCGAGTCAGTCATATCTGATCCCCGGGAACGATGCAGAAGAGTGGCAACGGCGAACCCCATCGCCATTTCTACGGTCATCGCCGCGATCACCACGAGCAGGAGCACCTGCCCGTCCGGGACCGGTGTCAGGAACCACCAAAAAGCGGCGACCGCGAGGATGACGCCGTTGAGCATGAGTTCCAGCCCCATCATGACCATGACGACGACTTGCTGGGAGAGCGCGCCGTAGAGCCCGACGCAGAACAGTGCCGCGGCGGCGATCAAAACGAGCTGCAGTGTCATCGCCCCAACCCTCCCTGCTGTGGGTCGTCAGGAGCGGAACGATCGAGCTCGTCGCCCCACCGATCGTAGCGGCCTCGCGGGTTCGCGAGCACGAGGGCAGCGACGATCGTTGCGAACAGGATCGGACTCACGGTGAGCATCACGAGCATCTTGGATCCCATGATTGCCTCGCCGAGAGATGCGGTCAGGTCGGCGGCCGGCGAACCGTTGCGCGCCGGCCAAGGGATGAATAGTGCGCCACCGGCCAGCAGAATAAAGGTACCAACGGCGAGGATCGCCGACCATCGTTTGTTATGCACCATGCTCATGGGCATGAGGGCAGGGTTCATCCCCATGAACATGATCATGTAGATCGCCATGATGGCCATCTCCATCACCATCATGAGAATCGTAATGACGCCGATGTAGTCGAGATTAAACATCAGCAACATCACGCCGACGGCGACGAACGACACAGCCAGGGCGTAGGTTGCCCGCGCCATGGAGTCGACGCGGAAGACGGCGATTCCCGAGGCGAGCGCGATGATCGCCAACGCGGAAAAAACAATGACCGACAGCATCCTCAGCCCCTCACCGCGACGACGATGGAGACAACGAGCGTCTGCAGCAATACCGCCGGCAACACGACTATCCAGGCGACTTCAGCGAGGCGTTCGGGACGCACTGCCGGCATACGATGCCGCAGGGTGACGAACGCCGCAAGCACCAGCAGGGTTTTCACGAGCGTCCACAGCCAACTCGGCAGCAGCGGACCGGCCCCACCGCCGAGAAAGAGGGCAACGGCGAACGCTGCGCCTGTCGTGAGCAGCGCATAGCGTCCCGCGAGAATCAGCAGGCGGTCCACGCCGGATACTTCGGTCAGGATCCCGCCCGCGATGTCACCGCTCGCGGATGTCGCAAAAGGGCCCCAGTTGGAAAAGGCGACGACGCTTAGGCAGAAGACGACGAAGGCGATGGGCATCCAGACGATGAACCACAGCTCCTGTTGCGCGGCAACTACATCGCTCACGCGCAGGCTATGCGCTGCGACGGCGGGGGTGACCAGTGCGAACATCAGCGGCAACTCATAGGAGACGGCCTGTGCGAGAAACCGGTAGCCGCCCACCAGCGAGTGGGCGCTGTTGGCACCCCAGCCGATCAGCCACACCAGCGCCCACACCAGAACGTCCATTGTGTTGAACCAGACAACCCCGACCGGTATATCGGCCAGAACCCACGGACCCATCGGGATTACCGCGGTCTTCAGCACCGCGATCACCACGAGGCCGGCGCAGCCGATGCGCCAGAGGAGAACATCGGCCGCGACGGTCGTGCGACGTCGCTGGCGCATCAGACGGGCGATCTCGAACACCGGGATGGCTGCTCCCGAACGGAACGACCGGCCCTCGGCGCGCGAGACGAGGATCCCATTGAGCGCGGCTCCGGCCAGGGCGAGAACGCCGAGTAAGGCCGGAGCCAACAGAGCCCAGACAGGATTCACCTCGACGATGTCAATCATGCTTTGTCACTCATGCGCGCGACTGTGGAGTCTGAGTGACGGGGGTCGTCTCGATTGCCAGAGCGGCAATGATGAGCCGCGCAGTTGCGATATCCGTGCCGTTGAGCAGCCGCGGGATCTCGCTCAGCCAGCTGCGCTGCAACGACAAGGTGTCCTGTAGCCCGCACGCTCCTTCAGCCGTGTCGTCTCGGGCAATGCGTCGCGTCTCGTCGAGCCAGCCGATGAGGCGGCCTCGTACCGTCTCGGATCCGCTCTGCCCCATCCCGTCTTCCGCGTAGACGAGTGTGTCACCGACCGTGATGCCTTTTAGCGTCCAACGCAGAGTCCAGGAGCGGCCGACGCTCTGCGCAAGCTTGTCGAGGTCGGCGGCCACGTCGAGCAGTGCCGTGCCCGACGCCACGGCGTCGCGAATCCTTCGGGCGCGGCCTGCCGCGAACGACCACCCGGCCAAAGCAAGCACCGACGCCGCAGCATCAGAACGGCGAATGATCGCCCGTCGTCGTTCGTTGTCCGCCAACCGGAGGCTGTCACCCGCGACACGGCCGTCACGACTCGATTGCGCGGCCGCGGGAAGGATTTCTGCCTTGGCGCTGACGATCACATCACCTTGGAGCACGCAACGCACAACGAGCCCGGCCGGCCAGTGGGGGAGTACCGGGCCAAGAGGAACGTGAAGCACATCCATCTCGAGGCCGTCGCGATCGGGTGCGCCATTCGCGAGAGGAATCCCTCCCGGCATGGGCATGTCCATATCCATATCCATATCCATGTCCATGTCCATGTCCATGTCATGGTCGGTCGATTCGCCGCTGCCACCAGGCGCCGCGTGCTCGGCGTGTGCTTCTGCCGGCTGGCGCGAGCGGGTTCGCGCATCGCTCTGCTGTCTGGCGTCATCGAGGAGCTCACCCACGGCACGCTCGAGAGTCGAGGCAACATCGCTTGCGGTGATCACCGCCGCGCGTACCCGTGGACCGGGAAGCTGTGACCAGAGGCGAGCGCACACGGACTCGAGTTCCTGTCCAGGTTCCCCGCAGACCAGCAGAACGTCGGCATCCGCTGGGGATGTCGCCGGCGCCCAGCCCCGACGGGCTAGCTCCGCCTCTACGCGCATTCGGGTCTCGCCCCAGCCGGGAACTTCCAGCACCAGCACGTGCACTCTGCGGGTGGCGTGTCCCGTCATGCTGCTTCTTAGACCCACCGCAGCGCACCCTCTCGCCAGGCCCAGACGACACCGACCATGAGCACACCGAGAAAGACGAACATCTCCACGACGGCGCCGATTCCGTCTTTTGCGACGACCAGCGCCCAGGGATACATGAAGAGCATCTCCACGTCAAAGGCCAGAAAAAGCAGGGTCAACGGGTACCACCTGGCGTGGTAGCGGGACAGAGCATGTTCCTCCGGCTCCCAGCCGGAAAGGAACGGCAACCGTTCAAGTGGGTCGGGGGCCACCGCGGTGTACCGCGCCACCAGGTAGAGGCCGCCGACTGTCAGCAGCGCGACTGCGAGCAGAACGGCAATGCTGATGTAGGTGGACACGCGGCTCCCTCTCAACACTCCTCGGCCTCAAAGCCTTTTTAGATCGATGCGTTCTCCAACCTAGTCCGACGGCGGGTGCGCAGGTATGCTGGCCAGCCGCTCGGACCTGCGCTCATCCACTCTTGATCGCGTAAACGGCGCGATTCGCAATCACATTGTTCCCGAGCTGGGGCGCATCGCCTTGGGAGACCTCGAGCGGCTTCAAATCCAGCAGTGGGCGAGCGGACTCAGTGTTAAACAAGAACCGGCATCGGTCCGAAAGATCGTCAACGTGCTTTCCGGCGCCTTGCAGCTCGCGTCGATAATGGTCGCCTCGCAGCCAGTCCTGCTCAACGCCTCAAACTGCCCAAAATCTCCAAGTCGCAGAAGCGGTTTTTTTCGCACGCTCAAGTTGCAGCCTTGGCCAAGTCGGTCGAAGCGCATAGCGCGGGTAACGGTTCACCTACAGTGACCTCTTCGACGCGGACTGAGACAGCGTTGCAGCAGCGCTGAATCAGGTCATTGTTAAAATGAATGTGGGCAAAATGTGGGCAAACGATGAAATCCCGACATCTGCACCAGCGCCAAAAAGATCCAGATCCGCGTGATTACGCGGATTTTACAAGTGTGCCCCCAGGCAGATTCGAACTGCCGCCCCTGCCTCCGGAGGGCAGTGCTCTATCCCCTGAGCTATGGGGGCCAGGGTGGTTCAAGGTTAGCATCATGCCCCGGCTGCCAAGACCCACCACGGGCCAGCCGACAAAATCTGCTAGCCGAGGTGCGAGAGCACCGTCGAGATGAGGGGCTCGGCATCGCCGGGCTCGAAGAACGCGGCGGTGCTGAGAGTGACCCAGTACTTTTCCGTGAAGACCTGTGCTTGACCGACGCCACCGGCATAGGTGAAGAAGCCGTCCACAGCCGGCGGGGTGCCGTAGCTGGGAACGGCCTGGCTATCGGCATCCGCTTGATGCTTGAGCGTGGTCATCAGCACATCGTTGGGGGCCACGACCGAGATCTCGATGAGCTCGCCGCTGGTCTGGTTTGACCAGCCGCAGGTCAGGCCGTTGTATGTTGCGGCGGTCTCGCCCAGACTGCCGGCACTCGGCGAGTAGTCGGGAGCGGTGCCATAGTTGGGGTTGAAATCGTAGACATCCTGCAGGGTGAGCAGGTCGCCACAGGTCTGCGTGATCGCGGATCCGGTCGCTTCCGGCGTCGGAGACGATGACGGCGCAGCGCTCTCGGTGGGGTCAGCGGATGCCCCACTCGTTGCGGTCGCAGAATCCGTGGGCTTCGGCTCGGCGCCACCACTGCACCCGGTCAGAACGAGGGCGAACAGCGTGCCAGCGGCGAGCAGGACGCTCGCCCGGCCACGAGTGGAACGAACGAGAGTGGGGTAGACGCGTGTATCAGTCACGCGTTGACCTTACCAACAGGAGGGGCCGGTACGATTGACCGGTGACTCCTGCCGAACTCTCCCAGTCCCTGTTTGACCTCATTCTCGACGTCAGCGAGCGCCGACGTGAGGCTGACACTGTTGGGGTAGACCTCGGACTCACCCTCGCCGACGTCGCTGTCGAACGCCCACGCAACCGCGACCACGGCGACTGGGCCTCGAGCATCGCGCTCAAGATCGCCAAGCCCCTTGGCGCCAAGCCGCGAGAAATCGCCGCCGAACTGGCTGCCGGTCTCGAACAGCTGAGGGATGTGGCATCCGTTGAAATCGCCGGCCCCGGTTTCATCAACATTCGCCTCGAAGCGGCGGCGGCCGGCGCACTCGCGCAGACCATCGTGACCCTCGGCGACGCCTACGGCACCGGTCACCTCTACGACGGTCTCAAGATCAACCTCGAATTCGTCTCGGCCAACCCCACCGGACCGATCCACATGGGCGGTGTGCGCTGGGCCGCCGTCGGCGACAGCCTCGCTCGCGTGCTCAAGGCCGAGGGCGCCGACGTCACCCGCGAGTACTACTTCAACGACCACGGTTCGCAGATCGACCGCTTCGCCCGCAGCGTGCTGGCCAGCTACCTCGGCGAGCCCACCCCGGAAGATGGCTACGGAGGAGCCTACATCGGCGACATCGCCGCCAACGTGCTCGCGAAGTACGACGGCGACGTCGCGGCCCTGCCCCGCGAGGAACAGCAGGAGGTGTTCCGCTCCATCGGCGTCGACCTCATGTTCACCGAGATCAAAGAGAAGCTGCACGGCTTCGGCGTGGACTTCGACGTGTACTTTCACGAAGACTCCCTGCACGAATCCGGCGCCGTCAACCGTGCCATCGATCGCCTGCGCGAACAGGGCCACATCTTCGAAGCGGATGGCGCCATCTGGCTGCGCACGACCACCTTCGGCGATGATCGTGACCGGGTCATCATCCGTTCCAACGGTGAACCGGCCTACATTTCGGGGGACCTCGGCTACTACCTCGACAAGCGTGAGCGTGGTTTCGACCAGTGCCTGATCATGCTCGGCGCCGACCACCACGGTTATGTCGGCCGCATGATGGCGATGGTCTCAGCCTTCGGCGACGAGCCGGGCGTGAACCTGCAGATTCTGATCGGCCAGATGGTCAACCTGCTCAAAGACGGCGAACCGGTGCGCATGTCGAAGCGCGCCGGCACCATCGTCACCCTCGACGACCTCGTCGACGCGGTCGGGGTCGATGCCGGCCGGTATGCGCTGGTGCGCTCGAACAGCGACTCGCAGCTCGACATCGACCTCGACCTGCTCGGCAAACGCACCAACGACAACCCGGTCTTCTACGTGCAATACGCCCATGCCCGTACGTCGGCGGTGGCGCGCAATGCCACCGCGAGCGGCGTCGAACGCACTGTCTTCGCCCCCGAGCTGCTCGTGCACGACAGCGAATCCGCGCTGCTCGGCGTGCTGCAGGAGTACCCGCGCATCGTCGCCCAGGCCGCCGAACTACGCGAGCCGCACCGCGTGGCCCGCTACATCGAAGAGGTCGCCGGCTACTACCACCGCTGGTACGACAACTGCCGGGTCATTCCGCTCGGCGACGAACCGGTCACCGACCTGCACCGTACCCGCCTGTGGCTCAACGACGCCACCGGCCAGGTGATTCGCAACGGCCTCGGCCTGCTCGGCGTCACTGCCCCGGAGCGCATGTGATCATGGCCAGAACCAAACGTCGTGGCCTCGTTCCGCTGATCATCGTGGGCGTGCTCGCCGTGTTGCTCGTCGTCGCCTACTTTCTGGTAGATGGCGGGCTGCGCGCCTTCGCGCAGGACACCGCTGAGAAAGAAATCACCAAGAGCATGCCCGCCTCGGTGACCGGTGACGTCACCGTCACCATCGGCGGCACCTCGGTGATCGCCCAGTTCATCGCCGGCAGCTTCGACCAGGTGGAACTGACCGCACCCAGCCTCACGGTAGACGGCGTGCCGGCATCCGTTCACGTCGTGGCTCGTGATGTGTCGACCAACACCGCCAAGGCCATCGGCTCGCTTACCGCCACCCTCGACGTGGACCAGGCCGCGCTCAACCAGCTGGTTCAGGCCTCCGGCACGGCTCCGGCTGATGCCGTAATGGCCCTCGGTGCCGGCGTCGTCACCTACACCGGCACGGTGAAATTGTTCGAGTTCAACGTGGGCTACAGCGCCACCGCCACGGCAACCGCCGCCGGTGACACAGTGAACATCGCGCCCACCGAAGCTACCGTCACAAGCGGCGTCGGCGACATCGATGCGACACCCCTGGTCAATCTGATTCTCCAGCAGGCGCCCATCAGCGTCTGCGTCGCTGGGTACCTGCCCGAAGGCGTCGAACTGAACGGTGTCGACATTTCTCCCGAGCGGGCACGCGTTACGCTGGAGTCGAGCACGCTTATGCTCACCCGGCAGTCGCTGACCACCCTCGGCACCTGCTCCGGCTAATTCGAACCTCGCCACCTGCGGCGGTAGAATCCAGTCAGGCACGCCCCATTCGCGGGCTGGCTCATTTTCCGGCTTCAGGGACCAATCCGGGTTCGCTCGCTGAGATTCCCCTTCGACTCTCGTGAGGTACTTCCCGTGACACTTGATCCCTCGGACGGCTCGTCCAACCCACTGGCACCCGACTGGCTGCACATTCCCGCCGACGCCAACGCGCTCGCCCCCGGACTCTGGCCGACCTCGACCATTCGCAGCGGCACCGGCGAGCTCGTGCTCGGCGGAGTGAGTGCCACGGCCCTCGCCGCCGAATTCGGCACCCCTCTCTATGTCATCGACGAAACGGATGCCCGCTCCCGCGCCGCCGAGCTGCTCGCCGTGTTCCAGACCGAGTTCGCACGCATCGGCACAAGCGCCAAGGTGTACTACGCCGGCAAAGCCTTTCTCTCCACCGAGATCGTGCGCTGGATGACCGCCGCCGGCCTCAACATCGACGTGTGCAGCGGCGGCGAACTCGCCGTCGCGCTGGCCGGCGGCGCGGACCCGGCCCGGCTCGGATTTCACGGCAATAACAAATCCCTGGCCGAACTCGATGAGGCCACCCGGGTCGGTGTCGGCACGATCGTGATCGACAGCGAGGTCGAAATCGGCCGCGTCGCCGAAGCGGCAGCCCGCAACGGCCGCGTGCAGAACGTGCGTCTGCGCGTGAACAGCGGCGTGCACGCGCACACCCACGACTTTCTGGCCACCTCGCACGAAGACCAGAAATTCGGCATCGTGCTCAGTGACGCCCCCAGACTGGTCGCGCTGATTCGCGCTGAACCGGCGCTCAATTTCGTCGGTCTGCACTGCCATATCGGGTCGCAGATCTTCGGCGCCGACGGATTCGCCGAGTCGGCCGCACGTCTGCTCGAGCTGCACGCCGCCCTGCTGGCGGATGGTCCGGTGCCGGAGCTGAACCTGGGCGGCGGCTTCGGTATCGCCTACACGAGCGCCGACGAACCCACTCCGATTCGCGAACTCGCTCGAGCCCTGGCCGACATCGTCGCCGCCGAGTGCGATCGGCTGGGCATCCCGCTGCCGGTCGTGGCTTTCGAACCCGGCCGGGTCATCATTGGTCGCTCCGGCGTGAGCCTGTACCGGGTCGGCACGACCAAGGCCGTCGACGTCTCGGGTACGCAGCGGCTCTATGTCAGCGTCGATGGCGGCATGAGCGACAACGTGCGCCCCGCCCTCTACGGCGCCGACTATGCCGTACGCCTCGCCGACCGTACGTCGACCGAACCTCCGGTGCTCGTGCGTATCGCCGGCAAACACTGCGAGAGCGGCGACATCGTCGTCGACGCTGACTATCTGCCCGGGGACGTGACCCCAGGCGGCCTGCTCGCCGTGCCCGCCACCGGCGCCTACTGCTGGGCACTGTCCAACAACTACAACTATCAGGGCCGCGCGCCCGTCGTCGCTGTGCGCAATGGCACAGCGCGTGTTCTGGTGCGCGGCGAAACGATTGCCGACCTGCTCGCGCGGGACACCGGGGCCATGCCGCCCACCAACGGAGGAGAATCTTGAAGATCGAATACCGCAATCTCCGCGTCGCCCTCCTCGGCGGTGGATCCGTCGGCGCCCAGGTAGCCCGCCTGCTCCTCGAACAGGGCCCTGAGCTTGCCAACCGGGTCGGCGCGACCTTGGAACTGGTCGGCATCGCGGTTCGCGATGTGAACGCGGAACGCACCGTCGACCTGCCGCGCGAACTATTCACAACCAACGCTGAAGAACTCATTCTCGGTGCTGACATCGTCATTGAACTCATGGGCGGCATCGAGCCGGCCCGCAGCTACATTCTGCTCGCGGTCAGCAGTGGAGCGGATGTTGTCACCGCCAACAAGGCGCTGCTCGCCCTCCACGGACCCGAGCTGTTCGCCGCCGCGAACCAGGTCGGCGCCCAGATCAACTACGAGGCCGCCGTCGCCGGGGCAATTCCCATCGTGCGTCCGCTGCGGGAAAGCCTCGCCGGCGACCAGGTGAAGCGCATCCTTGGTATCGTCAACGGCACCACGAACTTCATTCTCGACCGGATGGATACCGAAGGGTCCAGTCTCGAGGACGCGCTGGCCGAGGCCACCGCGCTCGGTTACGCAGAGGCCGATCCGACCGCGGACATCGGCGGCTTCGACGCGGCGCAGAAGGCGGCCATTCTGGCGAGTCTGGCGTTCCACACGACGGTGCCGCTGGCATCCGTTTATCGCGAGGGCATCACGCAGGTCACGCCGGCGCAGATCGAATCAGCCCGCAAGGCCGGCTATGTCGTGAAGCTGCTGGCCATTTGCGAGCGCGTCACCGATGAAAACGGGGTCGACGGGGTGTCGGCGCGGGTCTACCCGGCGATGGTTCCGCGCAGTCATCCGCTGGCCTCCGTGCACGGCGCCAACAACGCCGTCTTCGTCGAGGCGGAATCCGCCGGCAGCCTCATGTTCTATGGCGCTGGCGCCGGGGGAGTTGAGACGGCCTCTGCCGTTCTCGGCGACGTCGTCTCGATCGCCCGGCGTCACGTCGCCGGCGGGCCGGGAGTGGCCGCGTCGAGCTACGCCGAACTGCCCGTTTTCGACATCGGCCGGGTCACCACCCGCTATGCCGTGACCCTCGAAGTGACCGACGAGCCCGGCGTGCTCGCGACCATCGCGAGCGTGTTCAGCAAACGCAAGGTGTCGCTGGCGCTCGTGGAACAGTCCATGACGCCGGCCGTGATGGCAACGAAGAGTCGTGCGGCGCGCTCGGCCACGGCTACCCTAGTTATCGGGACCCATGACGCAACGGAGGCCGCACTCGCCGCCACCGTGCAGGACCTGGCCACCAACAGTGTTGTCAGCGAAGTCGCATCCGTTTTGAGAGTTGAAGGAGTCTGATGTTTAGCCCAAGCGAGACCAGTGCCAGCCTGACCAACCCCGCGGCGATCGTCAGCCGCCAGTGGCGGGGCGTGCTGAACGAATACTCCGACCGACTGAACATCTCGGCCGCGACCCCGATCATCACCCTGGGTGAGGGTGGAACGCCGCTCATTCCGGCCGCCGCGCTCTCCGCGCGCACCGGCGCGAAGGTCTGGATCAAGTTTGAGGGAATGAACCCGACCGGGTCGTTCAAGGACCGCGGTATGACCATGGCCATCTCCAAGGCCATGGAAGACGGTGCGAAAGCCGTCATCTGCGCCTCGACCGGCAACACCAGCGCCTCCGCTGCCGCCTACGCCACCCACGCCGGCATCACTGCCGCCGTGCTCGTGCCGGAAGGCAAGATCGCCATGGGCAAGCTCAGCCAGGCCGTCGCGCACAATGCCCAGCTGCTGCAGGTGCAGGGCAACTTCGATGACTGCCTCGACATCGCCCGCGATCTCGCCACCAACTACCCGGTGCACCTGGTCAACTCGGTCAACCCCGACCGCATCGAAGGCCAGAAGACCGCAGCCTTCGAGGTCGTCGAAGTACTCGGTGACGCCCCCGACTTTCAGTTCGTTCCGGTCGGCAACGCCGGCAACTACACCGCGTACTTTCGCGGCTACAGCGAAGAGGTCGCCCGCGGCGCCACCACGAAGCTGCCGCGCATGTTCGGCTTCCAGGCCTCGGGTAGCGCCCCGATCGTGCTTGGCCACCGCGTCGAGAACCCCGACACCATCGCGAGCGCCATCCGCATCGGCAACCCGGCATCGTGGGACCTCGCGCTGAACGCCCGTGAGCAGAGCGACGGCTACTTCGGCGCCATCACCGACGCGAAGATTCTCGAAGCCCACCGCATTCTCTCGGCCGAGGTCGGCATCTTCGTGGAACCGGCATCCGCTATCGGCGTCGCCGGCCTGCTCGAGCGTGCCGAAGCCGGATTCATTCCGAAGGGCGCGACCGTGGTCATCACGGTCACCGGACACGGTTTGAAAGACCCGCAGTGGGCGCTCCGCACCGCCGACGGCTCCGATGTGTTGCCCACAATTGTTCCGATCGATACCGCCGAAATCGCGAGCGTGCTCGGCCTGGCCAAGGCATGAGCAGCCCTGTCTCGTTGATCGGCCGCGCTGTCTCGGTGCAGGTTCCGGCTACGACGGCCAACCTCGGCCCCGGCTTTGACACGCTCGGTCTGGCGTTGGCCAAGTACGACCAGCTCGAGGTGACCGTGCGGAGCGAACCCGGCGTGCTCGTCGAGGTGCACGGTGTCGGTGCCGGTTTGGTTCCCACCGACGAGACCAACCTCGTCGTACGGGCCATCATCCACACCTTCAACGCTGTTGGCCAGGCTATGCCCGGGCTTGACATCGTCGCGCACAACGTCATCCCGCACGGGCGCGGCCTCGGTTCCTCCGGTGCTGCCATTGTGTCGGGCATCATGGCGGCCAAGGGCCTGCTCGAGGGCATCGTCGACATCGACGCCGAGATGCTGCTTGTGCTCGCCACCGAGATGGAAGGGCACCCCGACAACGTGGCGCCCGCTCTGTTCGGTGGCCTGACCATTGCGTGGACGACGCCGGAAGGCCCGCGCCACAAGAAACTCATGGTGCACCGCGGCGTCAAGCCGCTCGTCTTTGTGCCCGAGCAGGAGATGTCCACTGCGCTCGCGCGCAGCCTGCAACCTACCTCGGTGCCGCACGAAGACGCCGTATTCAACCTGTCGCGTTCGGCACTGCTGATCGCCGCGCTCATCCAGAGCCCGGAGTTGCTGCTCGCCGCGACCGAGGACAAACTGCACCAGAGCTACCGTGCCGCGGCGATGCCGGAGACGAACAAGCTGATCACCCTGTTGCGCGCGGCCGGCTTCGCTGCCGTCGTGTCCGGTGCCGGACCATCCATTCTGGTGTTGGCGAGCGACCCGAGCCAGCGCCTGGTGGCTGCCGAACTCGTGGCCAGCAACTCTGATACCCCGTGGCGAGCACTCATGCTCGCCGTCGACGTTCAGGGTGCCACCGTGCATCCGCTCACGGCGGACAACGCGGGGGAGACGACGGCGGAGACCGCGGCGTAGCGAGCAGTCGAGTCGAGTCGGCCTCCGCGGCGCGCGTCGGCTCGGCCGGTCCTCGGGCTGTCGAAGCGACTGGCTCCGGGATGCTATGGTTGTTGTGCACCCGATAGAAACCGCCTTGAGCGACATCTTCTCCGGTGCATTCCCTGTACCTCACTGTTATTGTGAATTTCTGCGTAGCGGTGGGTGTTTACACCAATCCCCTCCATTTGTCGGATTGGATCACCCGCAGCGCAATTCTCGCTGCATACATCTCTCCTGACCTGAATCTTTGTTCGGCAGGGGAAAGGAACCCCCTTCGTGACTGATGTCAACCTCCGCGCCGCTGGCTCGGATCTTCCCCGTCTGAGTACTCTTCGCGTGTCCGAGCTTCAGGCTCTGGCCCTTGAACTGAAAATCCCCGGCGCTTCCAAACTTCGTAAAGGCGAACTTGTGGAGGCAATCCAAACGGCTCAGTCCGGCACGAGCGCCGCTGCTCCCGCCGACGCGCCCGTCGTTGAGGCTGCCCCTGTCGAGGCCGCCCCCGAGATCGCACCGATCGAGAGCCTCGCCGAGGCACTCGAAACGGCTCCCCGCAAGCGTGCACCGCGTCGTGCCAGTACCGCCACCGCTGCTCCCGCCAAGTCCCACGTCAATGCCGACGCCAGCACCGGATTCGGCATCATCCTGCCCGACGCTCCGGCGGCCGGCTCGCGCATCGCTCGTAACGCCCGCGGCGTTGTGACGTCCACCACCGTTGCTCCCGTAGTCGACGACGCTGCTCCCACCAGAGCGGATGCTGACAAACCGGTTCGCCAGGCACGCAAGCGCGTGCAGGTCGCACCGGTGCTCCTCGATGACGCCGCCGCTGTGGTTGCCGACTCCGCTGACGCGGCGGCCGATGCACCCGTTGAGGTCGCGGCATCCACTCGCCGTCCGTCCCGGCGTGCGTCGTCGCAGCGCACCACCGCTGTCGTACCGGATGAGACGCCCGCTGAGTCTGACGGTGTCGCCGATTCTGCAGAGGTCGCACCCGACGCGTCGGTCGAATCAACCGACGAGTTGAACGACCAGTCGAATGATCAGCAGAACGATTCCGGTGCACCGCGTCAGGGCCGTAGTCGTAGCCGCAGCCGCGGTGGCGACCGTGCGCAGGGCGCCGACCGCAACCAGGGCGACCAGAACGCCCAGAATCAGAGCGCCCAGAACGACCGTGGTCAGAACGACCGCAACCAGAACGGCACCAACGACGAGGGAATGACGCGGGCACAGAGCCAGCGTCAGGCTCGCAATGAGCGCAACCAGGAGCGCGCGCAGGCCCAGGCCGACCGTAACCAGGGTCAGAACGAGCGTGGCCAGGACCGCAACCAGGGTCAGAACGAGCGTGGCCAGGACCGCAACCAGGGTCAGAACGAGCGTGGCCAGGACCGCAACCAGGGTCAGAACGAGCGTGGACAGGACCGCAATCAGGTCCAGAATGACCGCGGCCAGGACCGCAACCAGCTCGACGACGACCTGAACGGCCGCGGCAACCGCAACCGGTACCGCGACCGCAAGCGTCGCGGCCCGAACCAGGGCGATGACTTCGAACCCGAGGTCAACGACGACGACGTACTCATTCCCGTCGCCGGTATTCTCGACGTGCTCGACAATTACGCGTTCGTGCGCACGTCCGGTTACCTGCCGGGCGCGAGCGACGTGTATGTCTCGCTCGGCCAGGTCAAGAAGTACAACCTGCGCAAGGGTGACGCCGTCGTCGGCTCCATCCGTCAGCCGCACGAGGGTGACCAGTCCGGTCGTCAGAAGTACAACGCCATCGTCAAGGTCGACTCCATCAACGGCCAGACCGTTGAAGAGGCCGCGGCCCGCGTCGACTTCCACAAGCTGACCCCGCTGTACCCGACCGAGCGCCTGCGCCTCGAGACCGAGCCGGGCAAGCTCACGCAGCGCATCATCGACCTCGTCGCCCCGATCGGCAAGGGCCAGCGTGGCCTGATCGTCGCACCGCCGAAGGCCGGTAAGACCATCGTCATGCAGCAGATCGCGAACGCCATCGCCACCAACAACCCCGAGGTCCACCTCATGGTCGTACTGGTCGACGAGCGTCCCGAAGAGGTCACCGACATGCAGCGCACGGTCAAGGGTGAGGTCATCGCCTCCACCTTCGACCGCCCGGCCGAAGACCACACCGTTGTCGCCGAGCTCGCCATCGAGCGTGCCAAGCGTCTGGTCGAGCTGGGCCACGACGTCGTCGTGCTGCTCGACTCGATCACCCGCCTCGGCCGCGCCTACAACCTCGTGGCCCCGGCCTCTGGCCGCATCCTCTCTGGTGGCGTTGACGCATCCGCTCTGTACCCGCCGAAGCGTTTCTTCGGTGCGGCACGCAACATCGAGAATGGCGGCTCACTCACCATCCTCGCTTCCGCGCTGGTGGAGACCGGCTCCAAAATGGACGAGGTCATCTTCGAGGAGTTCAAGGGCACCGGCAATATGGAACTACGCCTGTCGCGTCAGCTCGCCGACAAGCGAATTTTCCCGGCCGTCGATGTGAACGCCTCGGGCACCCGCCGCGAAGAAATGCTGATGAGCGCCGATGAAGTCAAGGTCACCTGGAAGCTGCGCCGCGCCCTCGCCGGGCTCGAACAGCAGCAGGCGCTTGAGCTCATCCTCGGCCGTCTCAAGGAGACCGCGTCGAACGTTGAATTTCTCATGCAGGTTCAGAAGTCGATGCCGACCCTGAACGGGTCAGACAAGGACAAGTAATGTTCGAATCCGTCCTCACGCTGCTGGCCGAGCACGACGACCTGCAGTCGCAGTTGGCGGATCCGGAGCTGCACGCGAATCCGGCCCGTTCGAAGAAGGTCAACCGGCGCTACGCCGAGTTGAGTCGCATCATCGCGGCGTACCACGAGTGGAAAGAGGTTGAAGACAACCTCGAGGCCGCTCGTGAGCTCGCCGACGAAGACGCTGCCTTCGCCGAAGAGATCCCGGACCTCGTCGAACAGCTGGACGTCACGGCTGAAAAGCTGCGCCGTCTGCTGATCCCGCGCGACGAACTCGACGCCCGCGACGTGATCATGGAGATCAAGATGGGGGAGGGCGGCGCCGAATCGGCACTGTTCGCCGCCGATCTGCTGCGCATGTACCTGCACTACGCCGAGTCGAACCGCTGGAAAACCGAGATCATCGAGCAGACCTCGAGCGACCTCGGCGGTATCAAAGACATTCAGCTCGCCATCAAGGGCTTTTCGAGCGACCCGGCCGAAGGCGTGTGGGCGCACCTCAAGTACGAGGGGGGTGTGCACCGCGTTCAGCGCGTGCCGGCCACCGAGTCGCAGGGACGCATCCACACCTCAGCGGCCGGCGTGCTCGTCTTCCCCGAGGTCGACGAGCCCGAAGAAGTCGAGCTGCACCCGAACGACCTCAAGATCGACGTGTATCGGTCGAGCGGTCCTGGCGGGCAGTCGGTCAACACCACCGACTCTGCCGTGCGCATCACCCACCTTCCCACCGGAATCGTGGTGGCCATGCAGAACGAGAAGTCGCAGCTGCAGAACAAGGAAGCCGGCATGCGCGTGCTGCGCGCCCGCGTTCTGGCCCGTCAGCAGGAAGAGATCGACGCGGCAGCGTCGCTCGTGCGCAAGGGACAGATTCGTACGATGGACCGCTCAGAGCGCATCCGCACGTACAACTTTCCGGAGAACCGCATCGCCGATCACCGCACCGGTTATAAGGCGTATAACCTCGACGCGGTCATGAACGGAGCCCTCGGCCCCGTCATCGACTCCTGCATCCACGCCGACGAGGAAACCCGCCTGGCCGAGCTGGGCGACCCCGAGTAACCTCTACGTGGACGGGGCCTGGGCGCCGTCCGCAGTTGCGACCGACTAGAGGTAGTACTCGGGTTCGAGGGTGCCGCCGCGCGCGGACTCGACCGTAGCGGGGGTTTGCGGACGAATCGTCGCCGGCACGCCCACGAGCAGCGACCGCGGTGGAGCGCCCTTGGTCACTACGGCGTTGGAGCCGATCGTGCTCCAGGCACCGATCGTGATCGGGCCGAGAACCTTGGCGCCGGCCCCCACCGTGACACCGTCTTCCAGAAACGGATGCCGCCGCACCCCGCGCGCATGCCCGTGACGGCTCTTGCCGCCCAGCGTCACCGCGTGGTACAGCATGACATCGTCGCCGAGAATTGCCGTCTCACCGATCACGACGCCCATGCCGTGGTCGATGAACAACCGGCGGCCGATGGTCGCGCCCGGATGAATCTCAATCCCGGTTAGAAACCGGGTCACCTGGGACAGCAGACGAGCGGGCAGGTGCAGCCCGGCGCGCCATAACCGGTTAGCGACCCGATACGACCAGACCGCGTGCAGCCCGCTGTAGGCCAGAAAAACCTCGGTGTTGCTGCGCGCGGCGGGGTCGTGGGTGCGCGCAGCCGCGATGTCTTCGCGGAGGCGCCGTAAGGGATTCATTGAAGGGCAGACAGCGTTCTCTTAGTCCAGCAGGTCTTCGTACAGCACCGTCGAAATGTACCGCTCGCCGAAGCCGGGAACAATCACGACGATGGTCTTGCCAGCGTTCTCGGGGAGTTTTGCCTGCTCGAGCGCAGCCCAGACAGCGGCACCGCCGGAGATACCGCCGAGGATGCCCTCATCGGTGCCGAGTGAACGCGCCGTCGCGAGCGAGTCGGCCAGGGTCACATCGGTGATCGAGTCGTAGACCTCGCGGTTCAGGGTTTCCGGAACGAAGTTCGCGCCGAGGCCCTGAATTTTGTGCGGGCCGGGCTTGCCGCCGGTGAGAATGGGGGAGTCGATCGGCTCGACGCCGACAACCTTGAGACCCGGCTTCTGGTCTTTGAGGTACCCGCCGGTGCCGGAAAGCGTTCCGCCGGTACCGATGCCCGCGACGAGAATGTCAACGGCACCCTCGGTGTCATTCCAGATTTCCGGGCCGGTGGTGGCGCGGTGGATGGCCGGGTTGGCCGGATTTGTGAACTGGCTGGCCAGAACCGCGCCCGGCGTGTTCGCGACGATCTCGGCGGCCTTCTCGACCGCGCCGCGCATGCCGTCGGCACCAGTCGTCAGCACAATTTCGGCGCCATAAGCGCGCATCATGACGCGGCGTTCCTTGCTCATAGTCTCCGGCATAGCCAGAATGACCGTGTAGCCGCGGGCGGCGCCGACCATAGCGAGGGCGATACCCGTGTTACCGCTGGTGGCTTCGACGATGGTTCCGCCCGGCTTCAGCGAGCCGTCCTTCTCGGCGGCGTTGATGATCGCGACGCCGATGCGGTCCTTGACACTGCTGGAGGGGTTGTAGAACTCGAGCTTCAAGAGCACGGTGGCGCCGAGGCCGGCGGTCAAACGGTTCAGCTTGACGAGGGGGGTCCCACCAACGGCTTCGGTGATGTCGGAATAGATCTTGGGCACGAGGGCAACTTTCATTCGGTTTTCATTCGGTGAAATTCGGTGTGAGGGCCGGCTCCAGCCTATGTCTCCCGACCGAAAATCAGTTGGTGCGTTACATTTCACTACGTGCCTTCTTCAGATTCTGACCTGCCCCAGACCATCACTTCCGTGCGAAAACGAGCGATCAGCCTACTGAACGCAGCCGGAATCACCGACCCCGAGGTCGACGCCGACCTGCTGATCGGCCACGTGCTCGGCCAGAGCCGCGGCGAAGTGCAGGCCGGCAGCTTCCTGAATCGACCGGTTAGCCAAGCGGATGCCGCCACCATCATCGCCCTGCTGGCCCGCCGCAGCGAGCGTGAACCCCTGCAACACATAACAGGGCGGGCCCCGTTCCGCTCCCTCTCCCTGAATGTGGGCCTCGGCGTGTTCGTGCCGAGACCCGAAACCGAGCAGGTCGCCCAGTTCGCCATCGACGCCCTGCGTTCCATGCCCGATCCGGAGCCGATCGGCATCGACCTCGGCACCGGAAGCGGCGCGATCGCCCTGGCCCTGGCCACCGAGGTGCCGCACGCGCGCATCTTCGCGATCGAAAACTCGCCGGAAGCGTTCCCCTGGACCACCCGCAACTTCGACGAGGTCGGCGCCGCCAACGCCACACTCGCCTTCGGCGACCTCGCCGACGCGTTCGTCGAACTGGACGGCACGGTGGCCGTCGTCATCTCCAATCCGCCCTACATTCCAGCGGATGCTATTCCCCGCGACCCCGAGGTGCGCCTGTTCGACCCGGCCCAGGCCCTGTTCGGCGGCCCGGACGGACTCGACGTGGTGCGCAGCGTGTCAGCAACCGGGCTGCGCTTGCTGCGCGCGGGGGGTGTGCTCGTGATCGAGCACGGCGAGCTGCAGGGCGCCGCGATCCGCCAGCTGCTGGCAGCCGACGGCTGGCGTGCCCCGGCCACCCACCGCGACTACACCAGCCGGGACCGGGCCACGACAGCACTGCACCCTTAAAGGAACCCCGCCAGTCGGCGCATCCGCTCTTCACAACAGCACTGGGTTAGAATTGCCGGAAATGACACGCATCTACGATTGCACGAGCGACTCGACCACGGACGAATCCACCACGAGCGAAAACTACAGCGCTCATATCGCTCTGGCTCGCACGGCCATCGGTCGCGGGGCGCTCGTCGTCATCCCCACCGACACGGTCTACGGAGTGGCCGCTGACGCGTTCAACGCTGAAGCCGTTCAGCTGCTCCTCGATGCGAAGGGCCGCAGCCGGCAGTCGCCGCCACCGGTTCTCATTCCCGGCATTCCCACCCTCGACGCCCTCGCCGTCGACGTGCCGCAGCCGGTCCGCGACCTGGTCGCAGCTTTCTGGCCCGGCGGACTCACTGTCATCGTCAACGCCCAGCCCTCGCTGGTCTGGGATCTCGGCGAAACCCGCGGCACGGTGGCACTGCGCATGCCGAGCAACCAGGTTGCACTCGATCTGCTCGCCGAAACCGGCCCGCTCGCCGTGTCCAGCGCCAACCTGAGCGGGATGCCGGCCACCACCGACGCCCAGGCTGCTGAAGCGGCCCTCGGCGAGAGCGTCGACGTGTACCTCGACGGCGGCACCGCCGGCAGTACCTATGAGAGCGTGTTTGGTCAGACCGGCGACGGCTCATCGACGATCGTGGACGCCACCGGTTTCGAGACCAACGGCGGTTTTCTGCATATCGTGCGTAGCGGCGTCATCTCCCGCGACGCGATCGTGGCCGTCGTGGGCGATGTGCTCGCTGCTGCGCCGGCCGTTCCCGGGCTCCCGGCGATCTCGGCCGAAGCGGAAGCGACACCCACCATCGCCGCCCCGTCTCAGGACGAAACGGATGCCGACCGGTAGCCCATGACTCTTTTCCTCCTGCTCGCGCTCGTTTCGGCGATCGTCACCTTCGTGCTGTCGATCGTGGTCTACAAACTCAGCCACAAGTACCGCCTGTACCCGAAGATTCGCGAACGCGACGTGCACACCCGGCCCACTCCGCGCCTCGGAGGTATCGCCATGTTCCTTGGCATCGTCATCGCCTTTGGCGTGGCCTACCTCGCTGCGGGGGCCTTCGCGCCCCTGCGACTCGTCTTCGCTGACCCGCAGCAGATTTTAGCTATTCTCGGTGCTGCCCTGCTGATCGTGCTGGTCGGCGTCGCCGACGACATCTGGGACCTCGACTGGATGACCAAACTCGCCGGCCAGTTCATCGCTGCCGGCCTCGTGGCCTGGCAGGGCGTTCAGATCTACTCTCTACCGATCGGCGGTCTGACGGTTTGGAGCGGTTGGACATCGATCGTTGTCACGGTCGTCGCCATCGTCGTGGTCATGAACATGATCAACTTCATCGACGGGCTCGACGGCCTGGTCACCGGTGTCGCCCTCATCGCTAACGGGGTGTTCTTTCTCTACAGCTATCTGCTCGTGCGCGACACCTCACCGACCAACTACTTCAACCTGGCATCGCTGATCGCCGCCATTCTGGTCGGCGCCTGCGTGGGGTTCCTCCCGCTGAACTGGCATCCGGCCAAGATGTTCATGGGCGATGCCGGCGCGCTGCTGGTGGGCCTGTTGATGGCGACCAGCGCGATCGCGATCACCGGTCAGATCGACCCGACGGCTACCAGCCGCTCGCAGCTGTTCCCGGCCTTCATCCCCATCCTGCTGCCGGTAGCGATCATGATCATTCCACTGCTCGACTTTGGGCTCGCGGTCATCCGCCGGGTGCACGCCGGTAAATCGCCGTTCAGCGCCGACCGAAAACACCTGCACCACCGGCTGCTCGATATGGGGCACTCCCACCTGCACGCCGTTCTGATCTTCTATGGGTGGACGGCCGCAGCATCCATTGGCTGCCTGCTGTATTACATACTGCCGGTCTACTTCGGCCTGCCGACCTGGTACGCGACCATCTTTCTGGTGACGTCGCTGCTCATCTGCACCATCGTCACGCTTGCACCGCTCGGCCGCCGCAAGACCGGGGAATGGCTTAGCCAGTCCGCACCAGTGCAATTGGCAGTACTGGACGAGCTCGACCCACTCGACGAGGCCGCCCAGGTCCAGCCCGCCCCAGCCACACCAGAACCACACACGACACGAGCGACCGCCATTGTGGCGGCGCCTGCCGAGGAGAACGTATGAGCACCAACGACACCGTCCGCACTCAGCCCACATCGATCCCGGTGCTGCGCCGCATCCTGATTTACGGGGGCTGGGTCGCCCTGGCAATCGCTGTCGTCGGATCGGTTATCGGCTACCTCGTCGACGGCGGTACCGGTGTGCTCAGCGCGCTGATCGGTACGGCCATGTCGGTCGCGTTCATGGGTATCACGGCTGGCAGCATTCTGCTGGCCAATCGGGTCGCCGGCAACGAGTCCGCCATCGGCGGCTTCTTCGGCATCATCATGGGCGGCTGGCTGCTCAAGTTCGTGGTGTTCCTGGTGCTGCTGGTCGTGCTGCAGGACCGCGAGTGGATCCAGCCGATGGTGCTGTTCTTCTGCATTATTGCCGGGGTTGTCGGGTCGCTCGTCGTCGACGCCGTCGTCGTCATGAAGAGCCGGATGCCCTACGCCAGCGACGCCACCTTGCCCCCGGCCCCGGTCGACGAGTAACCCTACGACCCATCTGCCCACGGATCCCGCTCACGATTCGGCTCAGCGCCTGATCTTTGCTAGAGTAAACACCGATCCCACCCCGGTTTGCACATGCTTTACAGCGTCGTAAACCTGCCCATATTCGTCGATGCGCGAGCAGAGCTCACCGCCCCGAAACAGGAGAAAGCGCTGCTAGAAATCGCCGTAAACCTGATGGTCCCGTCTGCCACCGGCGACGGTGAATTTCATGGTCCCTCCATCAATGAGTTCTTTCCCGATGTAATTTTCTTTGCGGATACTCCGTTCGAGATCAACCGCATCATTCTGATTCGTTTCCTCGCGGTCGCGGTTTTGATGCTGGTCTTCTGGCTCGGCACCCGCCGCATGAAGATCATTCCGACCCGCGGCCAGAGCCTGGCCGAAATGGGACTCGACTTCGTTCGCGTCAACATCGCCGAAGACCTGCTCGGAAAGAAAGACGGCAAGCGTTTTCTGCCGCTTCTAACGACCATCTTCTTCATGGTGTTGTTCATGAACATCACCGGAATCATTCCGTTCCTCAACATCGCCGGCACCTCGGTGATCGGAGTGCCGCTGCTTCTCGGTGTCATCTCCTACGGAACGTTCATCTACGCCGGCGTCAAGAAGAGTCCGGCGAAGTTCTTCCGCAACTCGCTCTTCCCGCCCGGAGTTCCGCCGGCCCTGTACCTCATCGTGACGCCGATCGAATTCATCTCGACGTTCCTGGTGCGACCGGTCACCCTGACGCTCCGACTGATGATGAACATGATCGTCGGACACCTCCTGCTCGTGCTGTTCTTCAGCGCCACCCAGTTTTTCTTCTTCACTGCGGATGGCGGGTTCAAGCTCTTCGGCGCTGGCACCCTCGTCTTCGGCTTCGCCTTCACGCTCTTCGAAGTGCTGATCGCCGTCCTCCAGGCTTACATTTTTGCCCTACTCACCGCCGTCTACATCCAGCTCGCGCTGGCTGAGGAACACTAGACACTTCAGGAATCCGGCACTCGCCGAATTCACCATCACGGAAGGAAACATACGTGGACGCAACAACCGTTCTCGCGGAAATCAACGGAAACATCGCGACCGTCGGTTATGGCCTCGCAGCCATCGGCCCGGCAATCGGTGTAGGTATCGTCGTTGGCAAGACCATCGAGGGTGTCGCCCGTCAGCCCGAGCTGGCCGGCCGCCTGCAGGTGCTGATGTACATCGGTATCGCCTTCACCGAGGCGCTCGCCTTCATCGGCATCGCCACCTACTTCATCTTCACCGGCGTCTAATCCTCTTCACTAACTAGTTAGGAGGCATGATGCTTCACGCAGTAATTGCAGCCGCGACCGAAGAAGCGGCAAAGAACCCGCTCATCCCTGAGTGGTACGACATCATCTGGTCGGCGGTCTGCTTTGTCGTGATTTTGTTCTTCTTCTGGAAGCTTGTGCTGCCCAGAATGCAGAAGCTTCTTGACGACCGTGCAGAAGCCATCGAGGGCAACATCGCCAAGGCCGACGACGCCCAGCGCAAGGCTGAAGCTGCACTCGCGGCGTACACAGCCCAGCTCGCTGACGCCCGTGCCGAAGCCGGTGCCATTCGTGATCAGGCCCGCACCGACGGCCAGCGCATCGTCGCTGAGCACAAGGAGCAGGCTGCGGCCGAGGCCGGTCGCATCGCGGCCAGTGCCAAGACGCAGATCGAAGCCGAACGCCAGGCCGCCGTCGTGTCGCTTCGCAGTGAGGTCGGCACCCTTGCCATTGACCTCGCTTCGGGCGTCATCGGTGAAAGCCTGTCCGACGACGCAAAGGCCAGCGCCATCGTCGATCGTTTCCTGGCAGAACTCGAAGCCAGCGAAGCACCAGCAGCAGGAAAGATCTAGCAAATGGGAAGCGCCACCAGAGAAGCACTCGCCACGTCGAGGGCGGCCCTGTCCGTCCCGGGCGGCACGACTGATCTGGCGACGGGCGAAAGCCTGTTCGGCGCCGGTCGAGTAATCGGGTCGTCGTCCCAGCTGTTGTCAGCACTCGGCGACGCCTCAGCGGATGCTGCGGCCAAGGTCACCCTCGTACGCGCCGTTTTCGGTGCCAACGTGACGCCTCGGGCACGCGACCTGCTCGCAGCGGCCGTCTCCGAACGCTGGTCCAGCCACGACGACCTGCTCGCCGGGATCGAAGAACTGGGCCTACGGGCATCCGCCCTCTCTACTCCGGCCGGAACGTCGATCGAGGGCGAGCTCTTCGCCTTCGGTAAGACGGTGTCCTCGGACGCTGAGCTGGAGCTGGCCCTGGCCAGCAAGCTCGGCAAGCCTGGCGCCAAGGCAGCCCTGGTCGAAAAGCTGCTGGCCGGCAAAGTCTCCGGTCAGACGCTCGCCATTGTTCGTCACCTGGTGCAGCAGCCTCGCGGCCGCCGCATCGGCGAACTGCTGCGACACGCAGCAGCAGTCGTCGCGGACGAGTCCGGCACGTCGATCGCCACCATCACGTCGGCGAGCGTTCTCACGGCCGATCAGCTCGCTCGCTTGCAGAAGAACCTCCAGTTGCGTCACGGACGAGCACTCACCATCAACCAGGTCGTTGACCCGGAATTGGTCGGCGGAGTGCGCGTGCAAATCGGCGACCTGGTCATCGATGGCAGCATTGCAACCCGCCTGGCAGATTTGAGACTCCAGCTCGCTCGCTGAGTCACCTCAGCAGCACCAAAAACCCAGCAGTACCAGATGACTCAGGGCGGCAGCGTCCTCGAACAGACAGAACCTGTACTTTCGTACAGAAAAGGGAAGATGATGGCAGAACTAACGATCAGCCCCGATGAGATCCGTGGCGCTCTCCAGGACTTCGTGAAGTCCTACGAGCCGAACAAGACATCAACGACCGAGGTCGGCTACGTCACCACGGCCGGCGACGGTATCGCCCACGTTGAGGGCTTGCCCGGCGTGATGGCGAACGAGCTCATCAAATTCGCCGATGGCACCCTGGGCCTGGCCCAGAACCTCGACGAAGACGAGATCGGCGTCGTCGTACTCGGCGAGTTCGGCGGCATCGTTGAGGGCATGGAGGTGCACCGCACCGGCGAGGTTCTCTCTGTTCCGGTCGGCGACGGCTACCTCGGCCGTGTTGTCGATCCGCTCGGCGCCCCCATCGACGGACTCGGCGACATTGCGACCGAAGGACGTCGTGCCCTCGAGCTGCAGGCCCCCGGCGTCATGAGCCGCAAGTCGGTTCATGAGCCGATGCAGACCGGCATCAAGGCCATCGACGCCATGATCCCGATCGGCCGCGGCCAGCGTCAGCTGATCATCGGTGACCGCCAGACCGGCAAGACCGCGATCGCCATCGACACCATCATCAACCAGAAGGCCAACTGGGAGTCCGGCGACAGCAACAAGCAGGTTCGTTGCATCTATGTCGCCATCGGCCAGAAGGGCTCCACCATCGCTTCGGTGAAGGGTGCGCTCGAGGATGCCGGAGCGATGGAGTACACCACCATCGTCGCCGCTCCCGCCTCTGACCCGGCCGGCTTCAAGTACCTCGCCCCGTACACCGGCTCCGCCATCGGCCAGCACTGGATGTACGCCGGCAAGCACGTTCTCATCGTCTTCGATGACCTGTCCAAGCAGGCCGAGGCCTACCGTGCCGTGTCGCTGCTGCTGCGTCGTCCGCCGGGACGCGAAGCGTACCCCGGAGACGTGTTCTACCTGCACTCCCGCCTGCTCGAGCGTTGCGCCAAGCTGTCCGACGAGCTCGGCGCCGGATCAATGACCGGTCTCCCGATCATCGAGACCAAGGCCAACGACGTTGCCGCATACATCCCCACCAACGTGATCTCGATCACCGACGGCCAGATCTTCCTGCAGTCCGACCTGTTCAACGCCAACCAGCGTCCGGCAGTCGACGTCGGCATCTCGGTCTCCCGCGTCGGTGGCGACGCTCAGGTCAAGTCGATCAAGAAGGTCTCCGGAACGCTCAAGCTCGAGCTGGCCCAATACCGTTCGCTCGAAGCCTTCGCCATGTTCGCCTCCGACCTCGACGCGGCCAGCCGCCGTCAGCTCGCCCGCGGCGCCCGCCTCACCGAACTGCTGCGCCAGCCGCAGTACTCGCCGTACCCCGTTGAGGACCAGGTCGTTTCGATCTGGGCCGGCATCAACGGCAAGCTCGACGAAGTTCCGGTTCCCGACGTGCTGCGCTTCGAACGCGAACTGCTCGACTTCCTCGGTCGCAACACCGAGGTTCTCAAGACCCTGCGTGAGACGAACGTTCTCTCCGACGATACCGTCACCGCTCTCACGGCCGGTGTCGACAAGTTCAAGCTCGAGTTCCAGACCGGCGAGGGCAAGCCGCTCGCCTCGGTCAGCAAAGAAAAGTTTGAAGCCATCGCAGTTGAAGACGTCAACCAGGAAAAGATCGTCAAGCACCGCCGCTAGTCGATACGACTTGCAGCAACTGACGACGCCAAACTGAAAGACAAGGAAGCAGACACATGGGAGCGCAACTTCGGGTCTACCGGCAGAAGATCAAGTCTGCCCAGACGACCAAGAAGATCACTCGGGCCATGGAGCTGATCTCCGCCTCGCGCATCCAGAAAGCGCAGGCGCGAGTCGCTGCGTCAACCCCGTATTCGCGAGCGGTCACCCGCGCCGTATCGGCCGTGGCCACGTACTCCAACGTGGAACACGTGCTCACAACCGAACCGGAGACGATCAGCCGTGCTGCGGTGGTCATCTTCGCTTCGGACCGTGGCCTGGCGGGTGCCTTCAGCTCACAGGTGTTGCGTGAGGCAGAGTCGCTCAGCGAACTGCTGCGCAGCCAGGGCAAGGACATCGTCTACTTCCTGGTCGGCCGTAAGGCCATCGCCTACTTCAGTTTTCGGGGCCGCGCGTCGGAGCGAATCTGGACCGGCGGCACCGACCAGCCGCAGTTCGAGACTGCCAAGGAAATCGGCGAGGCCCTGCTGGAGTCGTTCCTGCGGGACGCTTCCGACGGCGGCGTCGACGAGATTCACATCGTTTACAACCGTTTCGTGAGCATGGTCACCCAAGTGCCAGAGGTCGTTCGACTGTTGCCCCTCGAAGTTGTCGAGGGTGTGGAAGAACCAGGCGACAACAAGGTTCTCCCGCTCTACGAGTTCGAGCCCGACGTCGAAACGGTTTTGGACAGCCTCCTCCCGGTGTACATCGAGAGTCGTCTGTTCAACGCGATGCTGCAGTCGGCGGCATCTGAACATGCAAGCCGCCAGAAGGCAATGAAGTCGGCCAGCGACAACGCCGACAAGCTGATCACGGACTACACCCGCCTGTCCAACAACGCGCGGCAATCCGAGATCACCCAGCAGATTTCCGAGATCGTGGGTGGAGCCGATGCGCTCTCATCCGCCAAGAAGTAACCAGAGAAGAGAGAGCAATGACTGACACCGCAACCGCGCCAGTCCGCGCGGAGGATACGGCCGGTTCTGTTGGCCGCATCGCCCGTGTCACGGGCCCCGTTGTCGACATCGAGTTTCCGCACGACTCGATCCCCGGCATCTACAACGCCCTGAAGACCACGATCACCATCGGCGACGAGTCGAACGAGATCACCCTCGAGGTTGCCCTGCACCTTGGTGACGACCTGGTTCGTGCCATCGCGCTCAACCCGACCGACGGACTTGTCCGCGGCCAGGAAGTGCGCGACACCGGCAGCCCCATCACGGTGCCGGTTGGAAACGTCACCAAGGGCAAGGTCTTCAACGTCATCGGCGATGTCCTCAACGCCAAGCCGGGCGAGAAGATCGAGATCACCGAGCGCTGGCCCATCCACCGCAAGCCGCCGGCTTTCGACCAGCTCGAGTCCAAGACTCAACTGTTCGAAACCGGCATCAAGGTTATCGACCTTCTCACGCCGTACGTTCTCGGTGGAAAGATCGGCCTGTTCGGTGGTGCCGGAGTCGGCAAGACCGTACTCATCCAGGAAATGATCCAGCGCGTTGCGCAGGACCACGGTGGAGTATCAGTGTTCGCCGGAGTCGGCGAACGAACCCGTGAGGGCAACGACCTCATCGCCGAGATGGAGGAAGCCGGCGTCTTCGACAAGACCGCCCTGGTCTTCGGCCAGATGGACGAGCCGCCGGGAACGCGTCTGCGTGTCGCGCTCTCCGCCCTCACCATGGCTGAGTACTTCCGCGACGTGGAGAAGCAAGACGTGTTGCTCTTCATCGACAACATCTTCCGCTTCACCCAGGCCGGTTCCGAGGTGTCGACCCTGCTGGGCCGGATGCCTTCCGCAGTGGGCTACCAGCCGAACCTGGCTGACGAGATGGGCATCCTGCAGGAGCGCATCACCTCGACCCGTGGCCACTCGATCACCTCGCTTCAGGCGATCTACGTTCCCGCCGACGACTACACCGACCCGGCACCGGCGACCACCTTCGCCCACCTCGACGCGACCACCGAGCTGTCTCGTGAAATCGCGTCGAAGGGCCTGTACCCGGCCGTCGACCCGCTCACCTCGACCAGCCGTATCCTCGACCCCCGCTACCTGGGTGCCGATCACTACAACACGGCCGTACGCGTCAAGGCGATTCTGCAGAAGAACAAGGAACTCCAGGAGATCATCGCGATCCTCGGTGTTGACGAGCTCTCTGAAGAAGACAAGGTCACAGTTTCGCGTGCCCGTCGTATTCAGCAGTTCCTCTCCCAGAACACCTACATGGCGAAGAAGTTCACCGGTGTCGAGGGTTCCACTGTTCCGCTCAAGGACACCATTGAGTCGTTCACGGCAATCGCCAACGGTGACTTCGACCACGTAGCTGAGCAGGCTTTCTTCAACGTCGGTGGCATCAACGACGTCGAAGAGAAGTGGGCTCAGATTCAGAAGGAGAACGACTAAGCATGGCAAAGTCGCTGTCCGTCAGCGTTGTCTCGGCCGACCACCAGGTGTGGACGGGCGAGGCGACGATGGTTGTCGCCAAGACCGTCGAGGGCGAGATTGGCATCTTGGCCGGTCACGAACCGATGTTGGCGATCCTGGCCGTGGGTGACGTTCGTCTCACCCTGCCTGATGGCTCCAAAGTTCTGGCCCAGGCCGAGGATGGATTCCTGTCGGTGGACAACGACATGGTCACCATCGTGGCGCGCAAGGCTGAACTCGTGGGTTCCAAATAACCCGTCTGAACCGCCAGTGCTGATACTGCTTCCGCCGTCGGAGACGAAACGCTCCGGCGGCGAAGCTGTACCCCTGGACTGGACCACACTCGCTTATTCGGCCCTGACCGCGAAACGTCGGGTACTCGCGCGGGCCCTGGTCGCCCTGGCGCGGCATCCCGAGGCCGCCCGTACCGCCCTTAAACTGGGCCGCACCCAGCTGTTTGAAATCGACCGCAACCGTGAGCTGATGACGTCGCCGACGCTGCCGGTGATCGACCGCTACACCGGGGTGCTCTTCGACGGGCTGGATGCTGCCACCCTGTCGGCCGCGCAGCGCCAGTTCGCGCACGCCCACCTGGTCGTACATTCCGCACTGCTCGGCCCGCTCGCCGCCCTCGACCCCATTCCGGCGTACCGGCTGTCGCACGATTCACGAGTGCCGAACGTGACCCTGGCCAGCCACACGCTCAAACAGCACTGGAGTGCCGCGGTGGCTACGGTCCTCAGCCAGACCGGCGGACTGCTGCTCGACCTGCGATCCGAGGCCTATGTGGCGCTAGGAGCGAAGCCCGTGCGGCCGGATTCGCTGTACCTGCGGGTGGTCGCTGATTCCGGAGACGGGCAGAAGCGTGCCCTGAACCACTTCAACAAGAAATCCAAGGGCGAATTCACGCGCGCCCTGCTTCAACACGAACACGACTTCACGACGGCGAGTGAACTGATCGACTGGGCCCAATCGGTCGGAATTCGCCTCGGTCAGGGCGCACCCGGCGAACTGGAGCTCGTCGTTGAACAACACCTCGCTGCGGCCGGCCGGCCGGCCGCATCCACGATCTATTCTGGGGTTAGGCTGGGCGCGTGAGTACAGACGCCAGCACCTTTTCCCCAGCGGTCAACGTTCCCATTCTTCGGCAACCGGTTAATGTCACCGTCACTGGAGCCGGCGGACAGATTGGCTATGCGCTGTTGTTTCGCATTGCCGCTGGCGCCTTGCTGGGACCGACGACGCCGATCCGCCTCACCCTGCTGGAAATACCCCAGGGGCTGAAAGCCGCGGAGGGCACCGCGCTCGAACTCGAGGACTGTGCCTTCGGCCTGCTGCGCGGGGTAACGGTCACCGATGACCCCACGGTGGCGTTCGACGGAGTAAACATTGCGCTTCTGGTCGGCTCCCGCCCGCGAGGACCGGGCATGGAACGTGCCGACCTGCTGGGCGCCAACGGTCGCATCTTCGGGCCGCAGGGTGCGGCCATCAACGCCGGCGCCGCCGACGACGTGCGCGTGCTCGTGGTGGGCAACCCCGCCAATACGAATGCCCTCATCGCGGCCGCGCACGCGCCCGACGTGCCGAGTGACCGCTTCACCGCCATGACCAGGCTCGACCACAACCGCGCCGTCCGGCAATTGGCCAACCACCTTGACGTGGCCGTCGGGGCGATTCACGGATTGACCGTGTGGGGAAACCACTCGGCGACTCAATACCCGGATGTCTTCCACGCGACCGCCCAGGGTCGAGCGGTGAGTGATCTGGTCGACGAGCAGTGGCTCGCGGAGACGTTCATTCCGCGCGTCGCTCAGCGCGGGTCGGAGATCATCGCCGTGCGGGGCGGCTCCTCGGTCGCCTCCGCCGCCAACGCGGCCATCGACCACGTCGGAGACTGGGTCACCGGCCGCGGCACGGATTGGACCAGCGCCGGGGTAGTCTCCGATGGCTCGTACGACGTTCCGCCCGGACTGGTCTGCTCGTTTCCGGTGCGCTCCGTTGATGGGCAGTGGCGCATCGTGACCGGGCTGGAACACGGCGAATTCTCGCGCAGACGAATCGCGGCTTCTGTTGCCGAACTCGTGGAGGAGCGCGACGCGGTACGGGCCCTCGGCCTGCTGCCACTCGGCCGCCGCTGAAACCGCGGCCTCACGGGTCGGTTACCGGTGTGCGATGCCCTCGTGGCTGAGCAGCCAGGCCTTGGTCGGGATGCCCTCTCCTGCGCTGTAGCCGGTGATCTGGCCACTGGTCGCGAGCACTCGGTGGCAGCCGATGATGATCGGCACCGGATTCGCGCCAACGGCCCCACCGATGGCGCGGCCCGATCCGGGCCGTCCAATGTCGTTGCCGAGCGCACCATACGAGATGACATCGCCGAATGTGAGGCTGGCCAGCCTCGCCCAGACGCTGCGCTGAAATTCGGTGCCGCGGGTGAGGTGCACGGGCAGGTCGAACGTCTGCCGGGTTCCGGCGAAGTACTCGCCGAGCTGTTCGGCCGCCCGTTGCAATACTGCGGACGGCGCCTCTGGGGTCGCGTCGAGCGGCAGCTGGCCGTCGGTTTCGATGGAGAGGGAAAGGATGCCCTCATCGTCGGCGGTGAGTTCGAGCCGGCCGATCGGGCTGGGGAGGCGGAGTAGGTGCGCGGGAGTGAGTGCAGTCGGGATGCTGTCCATGATTCGACTGTAGCTGCCACCCTCGGCGTCGCCTCGCGGGTTTCGGACATCGGTGCACAACCGCCGAGTACCTTCTCCTGTGCAGGAGGTGGCTGCGCCCCTAGTCTGTAGGGATGGCTCAAATTGAATATCGCAGACTTGGCTCATCCGGATTGACCGTCTCGACGATCGGGCTCGGGTGCAACAATTTCGGGCGCACCGGGACCGCGTCAGAAACCCAGGACGGCACGACGGCGGTTATCGATGCTGCCTTCGAAGCCGGGGTGACGCTGTTCGACACCGCCGATATCTACGGTGCCGAGCGTGGCCTCAGCGAAACGCTCATGGGGCACTCGCTGCGCGGCAAGCGCGACCAGATCGTGCTCGCCTCGAAATTCGGCATGGACATGGGCGGCCTGAACGGTCCGGACTGGGGCGCGCGGGGCTCACGCCGGTACATCCGCTTGGCCGTCGAGGCATCGCTGCGTCGGCTGCAGACCGACTGGATCGACCTCTACCAGCTGCACGTTCCCGACCCGTCAACACCCATCGAAGAGACGCTGTCCACCCTGCACGACCTCATCACCGAGGGCAAGATCCGTTACATTGGTCACTCCAACCTGGCTGGGTGGCAGATCGCCGAGGCCGACTTCACCGCTCGCATGAACGGGCACCCAGCGTTCATTTCAAGCCAGAACGAATACAGTCTGCTCGTGCGCGATGTCGAAGACGAGGTATTGCCGGCGGTGAACGCCTTCGGTCTCGGGTTTCTGCCCTTCTTCCCGCTCTACAACGGCTTGTTCACCGGCAAATTCTCTCGCTCGGGCGGGCCGGCCGACAGCCGCATCATGATGATCAGGCGCCATCTCGCCGACGATGCCCCGTGGGACGTGATCGAGCAGTATCAGGAATGGTGCGACGCGCGCGGCGTGACCATGCTGGCGGCGACGTTCGCCTGGCTTCTGGCCCAGCCGGGCCTGACCAGCGTTATCGCCGGCGCCACCAAGCCCGAGCAGATTCGACAAAACGCGGACGCGGCGACGTCGTGGCAGCCGTCGGTCGATGAAGTTGCCTACATTTCAAACCTTTTCGCCTGAACGCAGCAGGTGAAGTCGGCGCACGAGTCGGTGCTTTCTGCGCAGAGCGCAATATTTTTAGTCGACGACGTGCCGGTAAGAGTGCACTATTGCTTCAGTGGTTGCTGCGCCCGACCCATCCGGTCGGGCGGGCATCCGTCTTTTAATAGGAGAACTTCGTGCTGTGGTCCTTGCTCGTGCGTTACCTGCGCCCATACTGGCAACTGCTTCTAGGGGTGATCGTCTTTCAACTGGCCCAGTCGATCGCCTCGCTCTTTCTGCCCACCCTCAACGCTGACATCATCGATGAGGGTGTGGCAACCGGTGACTCCGGCTACATTCTGCGCGTGGGCGGCCTCATGCTGCTGATCACCCTCGCCCAGATCATCTGCGCGATCGTGGCCGTGTACTTCGGAGCCAAAGTCGCCATGAAGGTTGGCCGTGACCTGCGCGGGGCCGTGTTCAGCCGGGTCGGTGAATTCTCGGAACAAGAAGTCACCCGGTTCGGGGCGCCCTCACTCATCACCCGCTCCACCAACGACGTGCAGCAGGTGCAGATGCTCGTGCTGACCACCTGCACCCTGCTGGTCTCCGCACCCATCCTCAGCATCGGCGGTGTGATCATGGCGATCCGCCAGGACGTGCAACTGTCCTGGCTCATCGCGGTGAGCGTGCCGATTCTCCTCATCGGGGTCGGCCTCATCGTCGTGAAAATGGTGCCGCTGTTCCGCAAGATGCAGATCCGCATCGACACCGTCAACCGGGTGCTGCGGGAGCAGCTCACCGGCATCCGTGTGGTGCGCGCGTTTGTGCGGGAGACGCAAGAGGTGGCACGGTTCGCCCAGGCCAACCGGGACGTCACCGAGGTAGCACTCAGCTCCGGGCGCCTGATGGCGCTCATGTTTCCCATCGTGATGCTCGTGCTCAACGTCTCGAGCGTCGCCGTCATCTGGTTCGGCGCGTTCCGCATTGAAGACGGATCGATGCAGGTGGGCACGCTCATCGCGTTCCTCAGCTATCTCATGCAGATTCTCATGGCCGTCATGATGGCCACGTTCATGGCCGTCATGATTCCGCGCGCGGCCGTGTCGGCGGACCGCATCGGTGAGGTTCTCGCCACCGAATCGAGCGTCGTACCGCCGGCCAACCCGGTGAACGCAACGGTCGGTCAGGGCGAACTCGAACTGCTCGACGTGGGCTTCGCTTACCCGGGCGCGGAACAACCCGTGCTGCGCAACGTGAGTTTCATCGCCCGGCACGGCGAGACCACCGCGATCATCGGCAGTACCGGCAGCGGAAAGACCACCCTGGTGAACCTGCTGCCGCGGCTGTTCGACGCGACCAGCGGCTCCGTGCTGGTCGACGGCGTCAACGTGCGCGAGCTGAACCCCGACCTGCTCTGGGGCCACATCGGCCTTGTACCGCAAAAGCCGTACCTGTTCTCCGGAACGGTGCGCAGCAACCTGCTCTACGGCAAACCCGACGCGAGCGAAGACGAACTCTGGCAGGCCCTCACGATCGCGCAGGCCCGGGACTTCGTCACCGAAATGGATGGCGGGCTCGACGCCAAGATTGCGCAGGGCGGCACCAACGTATCGGGCGGTCAGCGCCAACGCCTCGCCATCGCGCGCGCCCTGGTGAAACGGCCGGAGTTGTACATCTTCGACGACTCGTTCTCAGCCCTCGACCTCGCCACGGATGCCCGACTGCGGCTCGCCCTCAAGCAGAGCACCGATGGCGCCACCATGGTCATCGTCGCCCAGCGGGTGTCGAGCATCATCGACGCCGACCAGATCCTCGTGCTCGAAGACGGCCGTATCGTCGGCCGCGGAACCCACGAGCAGCTGCTCGACTCGAACACCACGTACCAGGAAATTGTGTCATCCCAGCTCACCGCGGAGGAAGCAGCATGAGCGAGACTCACGCCGACGACAAGCCGGCTCCGCGTCCGCAGCGCGGAGGCGGCCCGTTCGGCGGTATGAGTCTGCCGGCCGAGAAGTCGATGAACTTCACCGCGTCGGGCAAGCGCCTGCTCGGCAAGTTGCGCCCCGAGCGCCTCTGGCTGATGCTCGTGCTGGTCCTCGCTGTGATCAGCGTGACCTTCTCGGTGCTGGGCCCGCGCCTGCTCGGTGAGGGCACCAACCTGATCTTCTCCGGCATCGTGTCGAAGTCCCTGCCGAGCGGCAGCAGCCAGGCCGACGTGATCGCGGGGCTGCGGGCATCCGGCAACAGTACCCAGGCCGACATGCTCAGCGGCATGACGCTGACCCCGGGCCTCGGCATCGACTTTGCCATGCTCTCCACCGTGCTGTTCTGGGCGCTCGCACTCTACGTACTGTCGAGTGTGTTCAGCTGGATGCAGGCGTATGTGCTGAACGGTATCGTGCAGCGCACGGTGTATCGACTGCGGGAGGAGATTGAGGCGAAGATCAACCGCCTGCCGCTGAGCTACTTCGACAAGAAGCCGCGCGGTGAACTTCTCAGCCGGGTCACCAACGACGTCGACAACATCTCGCAGAGCCTGCAACAGTCGCTCAGCCAGGTGGTGACGAGCCTCCTGACGGTGATCGGCGTGATCGTGATGATGCTCATCCTCTCGCCGCTACTGGCTCTGATCGCCCTCGTGACGGTGCCGCTCACGCTGGTGATCACGGCGTTCATCGCCAAGCGTTCGCAGAAACTGTTCGTGGCCCAGTGGGCCAACACCGGCGAGCTGAACGGTCAGATCGAGGAGACGTTCACCGGCCACGCCCTGGTCAAGGTGTTCGGCCGCCAAAAGGAGGTCGACGCCCGGTTCAAGCAGAAGAATGATGACCTGTACGACGCCAGTTTCGGTGCCCAGTTCATCAGCGGCATGATCATGCCGGCGATGACCTTCATCGGCAACCTCGTCTATGTCGCCATCGCTGTTGTGGGAGGCCTGCAGGTGGCTTCGGGTGCCATGCAGCTCGGCGACGTGCAGGCATTTATTCAGTACTCCCGTCAGTTCACCCAGCCGCTCGCGCAACTCGGGTCGATGGCGAACCTGCTGCAGTCGGGTGTCGCATCCGCTGAACGCGTGTTCGACCTGCTCGACGCCGACGAACAGAGTGAAGACCCCGATCCGGCCGAGACCCCAATAGAGGTGCACGGCCGTCTCGTCTTCGAGAACGTGTCGTTCCGGTACACCGAGGACAAGCCGCTGATCGAAGAACTGAGCCTCGTGGCTGAGCCCGGGCAGACCATTGCCATCGTTGGCCCGACCGGAGCCGGTAAGACCACACTGGTGAACCTCATGATGCGGTTCTACGAGATCGACTCCGGGCGCATCGTGCTCGACGGAGTCGACGTGGCCACCATGACCCGGCACGACCTGCGCAGCCGCATGGGCATGGTGCTGCAGGACACCTGGCTGTTCGGTGGCACGATCCGCGACAACATCGCCTACGGTCGACCGGATGCGACGGAGCAGGATATTCTCGCAGCCGCCACCGCGACCTACGTCGATCGGTTCGTGCACTCGCTGCCCGACGGGTATGACACCGTGCTCGACGATCAGGGCAGCAACGTGAGTGCCGGTGAAATGCAGCTGCTCACCATCGCGCGGGCGTTCCTGGCGAAGCCGAGCGTGCTCATCCTCGACGAGGCGACCAGCTCGGTGGACACCCGCACCGAGGTGCTGGTGCAGAAGGCGATGGGCGCCCTGCGGGCTGAGCGCACGAGCTTCGTCATCGCGCATCGGCTCTCGACTATTCGGGACGCCGACCTGATTCTGGTGATGGAATCGGGGCGCATCGTGGAGCAGGGCAACCACGTGCAGCTGCTCGCCGCCAACGGTGCCTACCAGGCGCTGTACGCCGCACAGTTCGCCGCGCCCGTCGCCGACGAGGTGTAGCCCCAGCTCCTCCCCAACCCGTCGCCTGCCCGTGTCATCCCCAGATTCGGGCAGGCACCGGCGGCGGTGCGGACCGCGCTGGCACAGTGGCGGCATGCATCCCACCATTGTCAAAGCCCAGAAGGCTCAGGACTTTCTGGCACTCGTTCCCCAGCTGCTCGGTTTCGTTGCCGAGTCCAGCGCCGTTCTGGTGGCGTTTCGTGGCAACCGCACCTGCGGCGCGCTGCGTTTCAACCTGCCCGACGACGGCGCACCCCACAAGGTATACAAGCGCATTGCGACGACCCTCGCCGGAATGCTGTGCAAGATCCCCGGAGTCGACGCCGTCGTCCCGGTGATCTACACCGATGATTCCTTCAACGATGCAGTCGGCATTCCGCGCGAACAGTTCGCCGAGATTCTGAATCGGCGACTCGAGCTGAGCGGATTTCTGCTGCGTGATTCCCTGTGCGTTGCAGCGGATGCCTGGGGCAGCTACCTCGACCCGGACTGCCCGGCCGCCGGGCACCCACTCAGCGATATCACGGAGTCACCGATTTTCGAGGCGGTGCCCCCGGAGGCCGCGCCCGACTTGCCACGCCCGCTGGGCACACTGCAGACCGGCGCTGACCCGATCGGTGTCAACCTGGCGACCAAGGAACGCCTGGCCCGCCTCTACCGGCGGTATCGGCATCTGCTCGCGCGGGGCGAGAACACTCCGCAGCTGTTCGCCGCCCTCAGCGTTGCGCTCGACCCGGTAGCGATTGCCGAGGACGCGCTGACCTGGCCGAACCCACCCACCGAGGAAAACGCCGCAGCGCTGCTCGTGCTCGTGCAGTCCCCGCCGAACCGCGACCAGATCATGGTGCAATTCGCGTTCGGGCGTGAGGAAGGCGTGCGCGCCCACGAAATCAACCGGCGGTACGCGCAGCTCCAGTACGAAACCGGGCGAAGCCTTGACGACCTGGTGGCCGCAGAGATCGACTCGGGCGACCCAACCGCCGAACACACCGGTGACATCATGCTCGGCCTGCAGACGGAACGACCCGACGTAGACCGCATTCGCATCGCGATCACCCTGCTCCGCACCGTCGTCGCCATGGCGCCGCGTTCGGCGAGACCGGCGCCGCTGTGCATGCTGGCGTGGCTGTCCTGGGCGCTCGGCAGTGGGTCTGTGGCCGGATTCTTCGTCGACCAGGCACTCGCCATCGACTCGCAGTACAGCATGGCCACCCTGCTTAACCTGCTGCTCACGTCTGGGCATCTGCCGGAATGGGCGTTCGCAGTGCCGCGCGGTGACGACGACGACGCGGCGGGCGAGGGCTACGAAAACGATGAGGACTTCGGCGAAGACGCTGCGCTCAGCGACGATGCCGTGTGGTTCTTCGAAGGCGAGAACGAGGAGTACGACGACGCCGACGATGACGACGCGCGGGCAGCTGACGGATGACGCGGGTGCAGCACGACCTGACCCGGTCTCGCATCCGTTTGAATGCCAGACCAGGCCGCCGGTTGCGAGGCGCACTAGATGTACTTCGGAGCCTCCGACAGCACGCCGTGCAGAATCTCGCCGATCTCGGCGAATTCCGTTGGGCCCACGGTCAGCGGGGGAGCGAGTTGGATGACCGGGTCGCCGCGGTCGTCGGCGCGGCAGTACAGGCCGGCTTCGTAGAGCGCCTTCGACAGGTACCCGCGCAGCAGACGCTCGGACTCTTCGTCGTTGAAGGTTTCCTTGGTGCCTTTGTCCTTGACCAGTTCGATGCCGAAGAAGTAACCGGCACCACGCACGTCACCGACGATCGGCAGGTCGAGCAATTTCTCCAGTTCCTTGCGGAACAGCGGCGAATTCTCGCGAACGTTCTCGTTGAGCTTTTCCTCTTCGAAGATGTCGAGGTTGGCCAGGGCAACCGCCGAGGAGACCGGGTGGCCGCCGAAGGTGTAGCCGTGGTAGAACGTCGTGTCGCCGTGTTTGAACGGTTCGTAGATGCGGTCGCTGACGATGGTCGCGCCGATGGGCGAGTATCCGCTGGTCATGCCCTTGGCACAGGTGATCATGTCGGGCTGGATGTCATAGGTCGTCGAGGCGAACATGTTGCCGATGCGGCCGAATGCTGTGATGACCTCGTCGGCGACCAGGAGCACGTCGTACTTGTCGCAGATTTCTCGCACGCGCTTGAAGTAGCCGGGGGGCGGCGGGAAGCAGCCGCCGGAGTTCTGTACCGGCTCCAGGAAGACAGCCGCAACGGTTTCGGGGCCCTCGAACTCAATCATCTCTTCGATGCGGTTCGCGGCCCATTGGCCGAACACCTCGAGGTTGTTGCCGAGGCCGAGGCCAGGGCTCATCTCGTCGGCCCGATAGAAGTTTGTGTTGGGAACGCGAAAACCGCCCGGGGTGACCGGTTCGAACATCTCCTTCATCGCCGGGATGCCGGTGATGGCCAGCGCTCCCTGCGGGGTGCCGTGGTAGGCAACGTTACGGGAGATGACCTTGTGCTTGGTCGGGCGCCCCATCAGCTTCCAGTAGTACTTGGCGAGCTTGAATGCGGTCTCCACGGCTTCACCGCCCCCGGTGGAGTAGAACACGCGGTTGAGGTCACCCGGGGCGTAGCTGGCGAGCCGGTCGGCGAGTTCGATCGCGTTCGGGTGGGCGTAGGACCAGATCGGGAAGAAGGCGAGTTCTTCGGCCTGCTTGGCGGCGACCTCGGCGAGACGCTTGCGGCCGTGGCCGGCGTTGACCGTGAACAGACCGCTCAGGCCGTCGATGTACTTCTTGCCCTTGGAATCCCAGATCTGATGGCCCTGGCCCTTGACGATGATGGGAACTCCAGCGCCGGATTCCATCACCGACTGACGGGAGAAGTGCATCCAGAGGTGATCCTTGGCCTTTTGCTGCAGCTCGGCGTTGTGCGCGTCGCTGTACGCGGTCGGTGAATCGATGGGTGTGGTGAGAGTCATTTTTTTACCGTGTTCCCCAGTTATAGAACTGTTTGTGGAGTTTGAGATAAACGAACGTCTCGGTGGAGAGGACTCCATCGAGATTGCGGATCTTGGAGTTGAGCAGTTCGAGCAGTTCGTCGTCGTCTTCGCAGACGACCTCGGCAAGAATGTCAAAGGTGCCGGCCGTGAGCACGACGTAGTCCACGGCATCGATCTCGGCCAGCTGCTCGGCCAGTATGCGGGTATCGGCCGACGCGCGAATTCCGATCATGGCCTGGCGAAAGAAGCCCAGCTGCATCGGGTCCGTCACGGCGACGACCTGCATGACGCCCGAGTCAGTGAGCTTCTGCACCCGTTGACGCACGGCCGCCTCGCTGAGACCGACGGCTTTGCCGATCTCTGCGTACGACCGACGTCCGTCGGCCTGCAGCTGTTCGATGATCTTTTTCGACACATCGTCGAGCTGGGCCAGCTTGGGCGAGTGACCGCGCTTTTGTCCATTCATGCATCGATTGTGTCAGTCAAAATGCACTTCGGCAAGCGAATCCGTCGCACATTATGCAAATCACTGCGGATTTCATTTGTGAATCTGGGTGCATCTCACATTGAAATAGGTACACTGGGCCGCATGAGTGCCCCCGAACTACGTAACTTTATCAACGGCCGGTACGTCGACTCCACCGCGACGGATCGGTTCGACCTCATCGACCCTGCTACCGAAGCGATCTACGGAAGCAGCCCGGTGTCGACCGCGGCAGATGTTGATACGGCCTACCGGGCCGCGGCATCCGCTTTTGAAATCTGGGGCGAGAGTACCCCGGCCGTGCGGCAGCTCGCGCTGTTTCGCATAGCGGACGCGATTGAGGCGCGTGCCGAGGAATTCGCCGATGCCGAGTCGCTCGATACCGGCAAGCCGCGCTCGACCCTGGTGGACGACGAGATTTTGCTTTCGGTCGACCAGATTCGCTTCTTCGCCGGCGCCGCGCGCAACCTCGAAGGGCGTGCGGCCGGCGAGTATATGACGGACCACACCTCGTTCATTCGGCGTGAGCCGATCGGTGTCGTCGGCCAGGTCACTCCGTGGAATTACCCGTTGAACATGGCGGTCTGGAAGTTCGCGCCCGCGCTCGCCGCCGGTAATACCACTGTGCTCAAGCCCTCGGACACCACCCCGAGTGCGACGCTGCTGCTCGCCGAGGTCGCGGCGGAATTTTTGCCGGCCGGCGTGCTCAACGTGATCACCGGGGACCGCGCCACCGGTGCCGCGATGGTCGATCACAAGATCCCGCAACTCGTCTCGATCACCGGTTCGGTGCGAGCCGGAATGGCCGTTGCGGAGGCTGCGTCACACGACCTCAAGCGGGTGCACCTGGAATTGGGCGGCAAGGCGCCGGTGATCGTGTTTGACGACGCCGATATCGAGCTCGCCGTTGCCGGGATCGTCGCCGCCGGCTTCTTCAACGCCGGCCAAGACTGCACCGCGGCTACCCGGTTGCTCGTGCAGGGCGGCATCCACGACGAATTCGTCGCAGCGCTCGCCGCCTATGCCAGGGATAATGCCCGTACGGGTGCCCCGAGCGAGCAGGGAATCCTGTTCGGACCGGTCAACAATGTCAACCAGCTCGCCCAGGTGTCCGGCTTCATCGACCGGCTGCCCGACCACGCCGTGCTCGAACTCGGCGGACACCGGGTCGGGAGCACCGGGTATTTTCATGAAGCGACCATTGTCAGTGGCCTCAAGCAGACGGATGAGGCGGTGCAGCAGGAGATCTTCGGCCCGATGATGACCGTGCAGCGCTTCACCGATGAGTCCGAGGCGTTGCGTTGGGCGAACGACGTGCAGTACGGTCTGGCCTCGTCGGTGTGGACGCGCGATCACGGTCGTGCGATGCGTTTCGCCAAGCATCTGGACTTCGGTTGCGTCTGGATCAACACACACATCCCCATCGTCGCCGAGATGCCACACGGCGGTTTCAAACACTCCGGCTATGGCAAGGACCTCTCGATGTACGGGTTCGAGGATTACACCCGGATCAAGCACGTGATGAGCTACATCGGACACTAGGCGGTGCGGTGGCGCCAAGCGGTGACGTTATTATGGTCCAAGTCCTTCGGCGAACGTTGGAACCACACTCGGAAGGCACCACCCGTGACCCAGATAGGTCAAGGTTCGACCGAATTTCGTGTCGAACTGCCCAGCGTTGCAACGACGTTAACGCTGGCGTGGGCAGTCCTGACCGATGTCGGTCATCGCCGTGAGGTGAACGAAGACAGCCTGCTCGCCCTACCGCCGCTGTTCGCCGTCGCTGACGGCATGGGCGGTCACTCGGCCGGTGACGTCGCCAGCGCTGCCGTGGTGACCCGGCTCGCCGAACTTTCCGGAACCCTCGTGGCCGAGGCCGGTTCGATCGACCGGGCGCTCGCGCTCGCGGTCGAGGATATGGCGCAGGGGGTCGGCGTCACCGACCAGGGCACCGGAACCACGGTGACCGGTGTCGCGTTGGCCCTGGTCTCGGATGCGGTCAGCTGGATCGTCTACAACATCGGTGACTCTCGGGTGTACCAGCTGACTGACGGTGTGCTCGAGCAGGTCACGAATGACCACTCGGTCGTGCAGGAACTCGTCGACGCTGGGCGCATCACCCGGGAAGAGGCCGACGTTCACCCGCACGGCAACATCATCACGCGCGCCGTCGGCTTTCACGAACCACCGATTCCCGACTACCGCATCCTGCCGATTCAGGCCGGCATGCGCATTCTGGTCTGCTCCGACGGGCTCACTAAGGAGCTCACGTCCTACGGCATCCGGCATTTCCTGCTCGAGAAGAAGCTGGCAGCGGATGCCGTCGCCGCGATGGTTGAGGCGGCCCTCGACAATGGCGGTCGCGACAATGTCACCGCAATCGTGGTCGATGTGCTCGCGGTCGAGCCCTACGAGGTGCCAGAGACCTGAGGTGAGCACAGCGCGTTAGCGGGCGTGCGCAGCTATTAGGCATTACCTACTACCTGTCGTAAGGTAGTAGCTATGGCCCAGCCACCGAGTACTCCGGCCGTGCCACAAGACGCGCAGTCCCTGCGTGGGGTGCTGCCCATGCTCATTCTGAGCCAGCTGCAGTCTGCCGAGTCGTACGGTTACGAACTCGTTGTTCGGCTGCAGAACATCGGCCTTCGAGACCTCGCGACCGGCACGGTCTATCCGGTGCTGTCGCGCCTGGAACAGGACGGCTCGCTCACCAGCCGCCTGGTGGCATCCACTGCGGGCCCGGCGCGCAAGTATTACTCGCTGAGCGCGGCGGGGGAGGCGGCCCTCGTGCTCGCCACGGCGCGCTGGCACTCCCTGACGGCGATCGTGCAGACGGGCCTCGGCGTCACCCCCACAGAAGCCTTAGCCGGAGAGGATCAGAAATGAACACGCAAACCATCGAGGCCAGATCTTCCTTCGGAGTCTGGCGTCGACGCGAGTCCTATTTGTTCCGGCTCGACCTCTGGCTGGAAGAGTCCCTGTCGTCGCGCGAGCGCCGATCGATCCTGCGCGAGATTCGCGACAACATCACGGTGGATGCCGCAGCCCGCGGCATCGACGCTGCCCTCGACTCGCTCGGCTCACCCCGCACCCTGGCCCGAAGTTTCGCCGAAACCGGCCGCGGCAGCCGGCCCTCCTGGAATCGGGCGATCTATTGGTTCACCGGCCTGCTGCTGCTCTGGTGGACCCTGGCCTTCACCTACACGGCCGGTATGCTCTCGGCCCTACTGGACAGCGGAGCCGAGTCGGCCGAGTCGTACTTTCTCGGGCTGCCGGTATCGGCGTTTAACCGGGATTCCGGAATTGGGATCGGCTGGGAAGCCTCCTCTGTCGTCGCCTACATTCCGCTGATGGTCATGGTCGCTGCGGCCATCGTCGCCGGGCGGCTCTGGCGCGTGCGGGTCGGCCGCCGATAGTCGCAAAGCATCAGTCGCGTATTATGGAACGAGTGAATGAGACCCTGCCCAAGTGCCCTGAATGTTCCAGCGACCTGACCTACGAAATGGGTGCCCTGCTGGTGTGCCCGCTCTGCGCCCACGAGTGGTCGAACGAGCCGGTCGAGGAAGAGCAGGAAGCCCAGGTCAAAGACGCGTTCGGAACCGTGCTGACCGACGGTGACACCGTGTCGATCATCAAAGACCTCAAGGTCAAGGGCCAGGCGTTGTCGATCAAGGTCGGAACTAAGGTGCGCAACATTCGCCTCGTTGACCCGGTCGACGGTCACGACATCGACTGCAAGGTCGATGGTTTCGGATTCATGCAGCTCAAATCCAGCGTGGTCAAGAAGGTCTAGGCCGAGTGATCGTGACGTGTCAGATTTGCGGGGCCTGGTTGCCAGTCGGGGCCATGTTCTGCGGCGAATGCGGCAGTTCCCGCACAGCCACCGTGGAATCGCGCAAGCGCCCGGACCCTCGCCCGAACGACACGACGATCATTGCGCGCCTGCCGCGCGCGCCCGTCGTCATCTCCGTATCGATTCCCGCTGAGGTGCCGGCTCCGGTGCGGGCCGTGGCTGTCGTGAGCGCTGCACCGTCTGCATCACGGGCCGCGCTCCCCGCCGCAGTGATGCCGACCCGGGCGACCTTCGTGTTGACCTTCAGCACCGGCCAGCGAGTATCCGTGCAGGGCTCCGGCCTGATCGGCCGTAAACCCCTGGCCCAACCCGATGAGATTTTCGACGAACTCATACGGGTAGCGGATGCCGACCGCTCGGTCTCCAAGACTCACCTCGAGTTCGGCCAGCACGACGGTGAGTTCTGGGTCAGCGACCGCGTCTCGGGCAACGGCACGGTGATTCGCCGCCCCGGTGAAACGGCCGAGGCGCTCGAACCGGGGCGACGGTACGTTCTTCCGCGCGGCACCCGGGTAGAGATCGCCGACCAGTCCTTCAGCATCAGTTGAGTGCCGATCAGTTGAGTCGCCTCCTCCACAGCTACGCACCACCTGCGATCGTGCACCGATAGCCCCGTCGAGGATCTTCCTCGGTCAGCATTCTGGTCTGCTGGTGGCGTGTCCACCGTCGATGAAACCCTCGCGCTGCCACCCGCGCCAGCTAGTCTGCCTCCGGCGGGATTCCCCCTGCTCGCCAGCGTGGCGCCCCTGGTTGCTGCCGGGCTGATCTGGATGATCACCGGCTCGGCTTTCGCGCTGATCTTCGCCGTTCTCAGCCCGATCATCGCGGTGGCCAGCATGTTCGATTCCAAGCGCTCGGGTGGCAAACGCCGCCGGGCTGAATCGGCCGCTCACGCCGAAGCCCTGGCGCTGCTGCGTACGGTCATCACCGACCGCCAGTCCCGCTGGCGTGACGAGGCCTGGCAGCACACCCCATCAGCCCGAAATATTGTGCGGGGGTGTGCTGCTGCCGCGCGCTGGCGGCAAACGGATGCCACGCTTGTCGCGCTGGGCGTCGGCCCGGCCCCGAGTGGTATCCGACTGGGCGGTGCGAGCGCCCCAAACGAGCACCGGGAACTTCGGGAGTGGGCCTCGACCGTCACCGGCGCTCCGGTCGTCGTCGACCTGACGCCCGGACTCGGTATCGTCGGACCGATGCCGCTCGCAGCGGGCGTTGCCCGCGCCGTGCTCGTGCAACTGTGTTTCGCTCTGCCGCCGACCGACCTTGGCGTCACAATCACCACCGACGCTCAGGCCACCGACTGGGCCTGGGCGGCGCAGCTGCCGCAGGCCGGAGTAACGCCGCGACGGCTCACGCTACTGCTGCGAACGGCCACCTCCGTGCATCCGCTGGGAGACGAACCCGATCGCGGGCGGCTGCTCCTGGCCGTGGCAACGCGGCTCGAGGACCTGCCCCCAGGCTGCGGAACGGTCGTGCGCATCGCTGGGCCGACCAGGGCGCAGATCATTCGTGCGCCCAATCGCGCGCCGCCCCTCGACTTTTGCCCGGAGCTGCTCGCCCAAGCTGAGGCGATCGACTTCGCGGTGGCCCTCACCGAGCAGGCCCGTGCCGCCGGGATGGCAATGGAATCCGGGGCGCTCCCGACCACGCTCACCCTGGCGGAACTGCTCGAAGACGGTACCGATGCCCCGGCAATCACCGGCGGGACAGCTCCGCCGAGCCTCGACTGCCCGATCGGTGTCGGCCGAGACGGGCCGGTGCACGTTGACCTGGTGCGATCCGGGCCGCACGCCGTGGTCGGCGGAACTACCGGCAGCGGCAAGAGCGAGCTCCTGACCACCTGGGTGGCAGCTCTGGCCGCGACCTATTCGCCGGGCCAGGTGAACTTTCTGCTGGTCGATTTCAAGGGCGGCGCGGCTTTTCAACCGCTGGCTCGGCTGCCGCACTGCGTTGGCCTCATCACCGACCTCGACGCGGCCACGGCGACCCGGGCCCTGGCCAGCCTGGGAGCAGAACTTCGCTACCGGGAGCGCACCCTCAGTTCGGCCGGGGCACGGGACGTGACCGACGTGCGCCTGACGCATCCGCTGCCCCGGCTGGTCATTGTCGTCGATGAATTCGCCACCATGCTCGGGCTGTTTCCCGAGCTGCACGCCCTCTTTGTCGACATTGCCGCGCGCGGACGGTCGCTCGGTGTGCACCTCATCCTCTGTACCCAACGACCGGCCGGGGTGGTGCGAGACGCCCTGCTGGCCAACTGCAGCCTGCGCCTGTCCTTGCGGGTGAACAACCGTGCCGACAGCCAGGCGGTGATCGGCACGGATGCTGCGGCCGAATTGGCACCGAATCAGCCTGGACGGTGCCTGATCGCCACCGAAACCGGAGAACCGGTGCTCTGCCAGGTCGCGACGACCCGGGAACTCGACATCGCTGGCATCGCTGCCGCGGCATTGTCGACACCGTCGGCAGCGGGCGGATTCGTCCCGAGGCGGCCTTGGCTCGATGCGCTCCCGCCGGTGGTCACGGCGGCCGACCTGGCGAGCGCGGCGGCGGCATCTGGCTTTCCGCTGGGGTTGCTCGACGAACCCGAGCGTCAACGGTACCGCGTGTTCGCCTACGACCCCCAGGTCGACGGGCATCTGCTCGTCGTCGGCGGGGCCGGTTCGGGTAAATCCGCCCTGCTGCACACACTGGCTGAGGCAGTTGCCGGTGCGGCCGAAACTCACACCGGGGTCCACCTCGTCACCGCCGACGTCGAATCGGCCTGGGATACCCTTGCGAGCTTCAGCACCAGCGTGGAAACCGGGCAGCAGACTGCGGGCTCACCCCGGTTGATACTGTTCGACGATTTTGATTCCGTCTGCGCTCGCTGGCAGCCCGACCACCGGCTCGCCGCCGTCGACCTGCTCGTCGGCCTGCTGCGGGACGGCCCGGCAGCGGGGGTAAACGTCGTTGTTGCCGTACAACGGCACACCAGCGTGGTTCCCGGGCTGGCTGCACTCTGCCAGAGCTCCCTGCTGTTGAAACTGCCGAGCGTGCAGGACCACCTCGCGGCCGGTGGGCAATCGGCCAGCTATACCGCCGCGCTGCCGCCGGGCGGGGGAGTCTGGCGCGGTCTGCGCGTGCAACTGCTGGCTCCGACTGCGGCACCGGTCGTACCGCCAGCCAGGCTGCCTGATGCGCTGACCACTGGTGGCCCGCTCCTGATCGTGTCATCGTCGCCGACGAGCGCCGCCACCCGCCTGCGCACCGTCCTCGGCGCGCCGGTTCTAGAACTGGCGGGAACAAGCGGGCCGGCGGCATCCGCTCTGCTAGTTTCCGGAGAGGCAGGCCAGACGGACGCCGCCGGTCACCTGATCGTCGTCGGTGACGCCGAATCCTGGCAGACGCACTGGACGTTGCTGGCCCGGCTACGGGTTCCAACGGCCAACAACACGGCGGCCAGCCTGGTCTTCGACCGGTGCAGCCTGTCGGATTTTCGGCTGATCAGCCATCGCCGGGAGTTACCGCCGCCGTTGGCGCCCGGGCGCGGGCGGGTCTGGGTGTTGCACCCGAACGGCGAGGTGACCAGGGCGATGCTCCCCGATTAGACCAGCACTTCGGCGACGGGCTGGTGTGGCAACCCGTGGGCGAGCGCCACGGGGGCACTGGTCAGCCGCCCGGCGAAGGTATTGAGCCCCTGGGCCAGGGCGGAATCCGCGCGCAACGCATTGACCCAGCCGAGCGTCGCGAGTGCGCGCACGTAGGGCAGGGTCGCATTCGTTAGAGCATAGGTGGAGGTGTGCGGCACCGCGCCGGGCATGTTCGCGACGCAGTAGAACAGCGACCGGTGCACGGTGAAGGTGGGGTCGGCGTGCGTGGTGGGATGACTGTCGGCAAAGCAACCGCCCTGGTCGACGGCGATATCCACAAGCACGCTGCCCGGCTTCATACGCGACACGAGCTCGTTACTGACCAGTTTCGGGGCCTTGGCGCCTGGAATGAGAACCGAACCGATGACCAGGTCGGCTTCGACGACGGCCTTGTCGATCTCAAAGCTGTTCGAGGCGATGGTTTTGACCCGCCCGAAGTGCAGGGCATCGATCTCGCGCAGCCGGAACAGGTTGGTGTCGAGCACGGTCACCTCGGCGCCGAGCCCGAGCGACACCTGCATCGCGGCCGTGCCGGCCACCCCGCCGCCGAGCACAGCGATCTTTGCCGGGTGAGTGCCAGGGACGCCGGGCACCAGCAGGCCGGGGCCGCCATTCGGCTTTAGCATGGCATTGGCCCCCACGATCGGCGCGAGGCGGCCGGCGACCTCACTCATCGGCGCCAACAACGGCAGAGCCCGCGAGGGCAACTGCACGGTCTCGTAGGCGATCGCGGTGACTCCGCTGCCGAGCAGGGCCCGGGTCAGCTCGGGTTCTGCGGCGAGATGCAGGTAGGTGAACAGCACCAGGTCGGCGCGAAAATAGCCGTACTCGCTGTCGACGGGTTCCTTGACCTTGAGCAGCAGGTCGGCGGCCGCCCAGATGCTCGCTGCGTCCGGCAGAATCGTCGCGCCGGCCGCGACATACTGCTCATCGCTGATGGAGGAACCGACTCCCGCGCCGGACTGCACGAGCACGTCGTGACCGTGCAGCACGAGGTCGTACACCCCCGCCGGGGTGATCGCGACCCGAAACTCATTGTTCTTGATCTCGGTGGGAATGGCGATCCTCATGGTGTTCCTCTCTCGAAGCGCGCTCCTCGGCCGAGGTCCAGCGGCTCATCGCCACCACCCTAGTCGTGGCGCACCGACGATTTCGAGGGCGAATGTTGCAAGTTTGTGCTGATTTCGTGACAAATCGGTTGCAAGATCAATGTTTTGAACTCTTTTAGATGTTTCCACCACCGATATGTGCAATTATCGACCAACTCGCAACGCAGCGAGTCTGACCGTGTGCGTGCCCAGAATGCTAGGAGAACCATGATGAAGTCCAAGCCGCTGCCCGCCGATCCCATGATTCGCCAACTCATTCGCCAGGCGCAGAAGGCGCAGCTGGGTCGCCGAACTCTCCTCGCCGGTGCCGGTGCCGGTGCAACAGCCCTCGCGCTCGCCGCGTGCTCCACCGGAGGTGCGGCCAAGCCCACCGCTGCGGCCGACACGTCGGCCACCGACAAGACCATCCGCTGGGACAACTGGGCGCTGTACATCGACGTCGACGATGCCGGCAATTACCCGACCCTCGACGCGTTCAAAGCGCAAACCGGCATCTCGGTCAAGTACACCGAAGCCGTCGACGACAACAACTCGTACTACGGCAAGGTCAAAGACCAGCTCGCCCTCGGCCAGGACATCGGAGCCGATGTTGCCTGCCTGACCGACTGGATGGTCAGCCGCATGATCCGTTTTGGCTACACCCAGGAACTCGACCACGCCAATATCCCCAACCTCTCCAATCTCCTGCCGTCACTGCAGAACGTCGACTTCGACCCGGGCCGGGCTATGAGCATCCCCTGGCAGGGCGGTTTCGCTGGCCTGGCCTGGAACAAGGAAAAGTACCCGCAGGGCCTCAAATCGGTTGAAGACCTCTGGGTCCCCGAGCTGAAGGGCCGCGTCGGCGTACTCTCCGAAATGCGCGACACCATGGGCTTGATCATGCTCGATCACGGCGTCGACATCTCCGGAAAATGGGGCGAGAAGGAATTCACCGCCGCCATCGACGAATTCAAGAAGCAGGTCTCCGACGGCCAGATCCGCAACATCAAGGGCAACTCCTACAAGGAAGACCTCGCCAACGAAGACACCCTGGCCGCGATCGTCTGGTCGGGCGACATCGTGCAGCTCAACGCCGAAAATGGCGACAAGTGGGGCTTCATCGTTCCCGAAAAGGGCGGAACGCTCTGGAACGATAACTTCGTCGTGCCGATCGGTTCGCCGGGCAAGAAGAACGTCGAAGAACTCATCAACTACTACTACGACCCGGCCGTCGCCGCCGAGGTCGCCGCCTACGTCAACTACATCACCCCCGTCGCCGGTGCCAAAGAAGCCATGATGGCCATCGACCCGACGCTGGCCGAAGATCCGTTGATCTTTCCCGACGACGCGACCCTCGCCAACGCCTACGTGTTCCGGGGGCTCGACGGCACAGAGGAGCAGGCCTTCAACGCTCAGTTCCAAGCGATCCTGCTGGGTGCAGCCTGATGGTCATCGGTGCGTTCGCTGATCGTGGCGCCGACCTGGAGCTGGTCGGCATCGAGAAACGTTTCCCCGGGTTCACCGCTATTGAAAATCTCAACCTCACCATTCCGGCCGGGTCGTTCTTCGCGCTGCTCGGCCCCTCGGGCTGCGGCAAGACGACCACCCTGCGTCTGGTCGCCGGCCTCGAAGAGCCCACGAGCGGCCGCATCCTGATCGGGGGAGCGGATGTGACCAATCAGAAATCCTTCCAGCGCCCGGTCAACACCGTGTTCCAGAGCTACGCCCTGTTTCCGCACATGACCGTGCTCGAGAACGTCGCCTTCGGTCTCCGCCGCCGCAAGATCGGCGACCCCGTCGCCAAAGCGCACGAGGCCCTGCTGCTGGTTGAGTTGGACCACCTGGCCCACCGCAAACCGCAGCAGTTGTCCGGCGGTCAGCAGCAGCGCGTGGCCCTGGCCCGCGCCATCGTCAATCGGCCGGCATTGCTCCTGCTCGACGAACCGCTTGGGGCCCTCGACCTCAAGCTGCGGCGCCAGATGCAGCTCGAGTTGAAGACCATCCAGGAGGAGGTCGGCCTCACTTTTCTGCACGTGACCCACGACCAGGAGGAGGCCATGACCATGGCCGACACCATCGCGGTCATGAACAAGGGGCGCATCGAGCAGATGGGTGAACCGCAGCAGCTCTACGAACTGCCCAAGACCGCCTTCGTGGCGAACTTTCTCGGCCAGTCCAACCTGTTCACCGGCCCCGTCGTGTCCACCACGAGTACCGCCATCGCGGTCGACGTGTCCGGGCAGAAGATCGTGGTGCCGCTTGAGCGTGCGCACCGAATCTCGGGCGAGGTCACGATCGGTGTGCGCCCCGAAAAACTCACCCTGCACGCCGACGAACCGGCCTACGACGCCGGACGCAATACGATGGGCCCGGGCAAGGTCATCGATGTGTCGTTCAGCGGCGTCAGCACGCAGTACCTTGTCGCCGTTCCCGGCGTCGGAACACTCGTCGTGTTCGCCCAGAACGTGGCTTTCGGCCCGGCCGCGCACGTCGGTGCCGAAGTGTGGCTCAGCTGGAACGTCGACCACGGCTTCGGACTCGACGATGATCCAGCCGATGCTCCGCGGTTCGAGGCGGATCTCGACACCAAGACCATCGCGCGGCAGCGTCGGTCATTGCTCGTCACGGAGCTTGAGGAGGCCTAAGGATGGCCTTCGCCGCATTCTCGACCGCGACTGCGCCGTCGACCGACCCCGTCGCCCGGCGTCGCAGCCCGGTGGCGCTGTTTCTGCTGTTGCCGGGCATCCTCTATCTGGTGCTGTTCTTTCTGACCCCTTTGGTCTCGCTGCTGCTGACCTCGTTTCAGACGCCCCGGGAGTTCGGTGACATCGGCCAGTACGACTATGCCTTTCGCTGGCAGAACTACACCGAGGTCATCACGACCTACTGGCCTCACATCGTGCGATCGTTCAGCTACGCGCTGGCCGCGACGTTCTTCGCGCTGGTGATCAGCTACCCGCTGGCCTACTTTATCGGCGTGAAAGCCCGCAAATGGCCGCTACTGCAGAGCCTCATGCTCGTACTCGTGATCGCACCGTTCTTCATCAGCTTTCTGCTGCGCACCCTGGCCTGGAAGCAGCTGTTCTCCGACGAGTCCTTCGTGGTGCAGTCGCTCAAAGCGCTCTCGCTGCTGGGACCGGAAGCACACGTGACCGGCACCGCGTTTTCGGTGATCTTCGGCCTGACCTACAACTTCATTCCGTTCATGACCCTGCCGTTGTACACGACGCTGGAGCGGCTCGATGTGCGTTACCTCGAGGCCGGCAACGACCTCTATGCGAGCCCATTCCAGGTGTTCCGCAAGATCACCATTCCGCTGTCGATGCCCGGCATCGTGGCGGGCACCCTGCTCACCTTCATCCCTGCGGCTGGTGACTATATCAACGCCAGTCGGGACTTTCTCGGTGGTACCGGCACCCAGATGATGGGAAACGTGATCGAGGCGAACTTCCTCGTGCTGCAGAATTACCCCTCGGCGGCGGCCCTGTCCATCATTCTGATGACCGTCATCCTGGTGATCGTCAGTATCTACGTCAAGCGATCCGGAACGGAGGAACTGCTGTGAAACTCTCCCTCGGCAAATGGCTGCTGCCCGTCTACAGCGGGTTGGCGCTGCTGTTCCTGATGATTCCCATCGGCTACACCTTCGTTTACTCCTTCAACGACTCCCTCAAATCCAACATCACCTGGCGCGGATTCACCTTCGACAAGTGGCTCAATGTCTGCAACGTACAAAATGGTGCTGTCTGCCAAGCCTTCGGCAACAGCCTGTTCATCGGGGCCGTGGCCACGGTCGTCGCGACCACCCTCGGCACCATGATTGCGATCGCCATCGTGCGCTACCGGTTCAAGTTTCGGTCACAGACCAGCCTGCTGCTGTTTTTGCCGATGGCTACCCCGGAGGTCGTGCTCGGCGCCGGCCTGGCGGCGCAGTTTCTGTCGCTCGGTGTGCCGAAGGACATGCTGACGATCATTCTGGCGCACACCATGTTCTGCATCAGCTTCGTCGTGGTCACGGTGAAGGCCCGGGTGGCCAGCCTCGACCCGGCTCTGGAAGAAGCCGGCCGCGACCTGTACGGTTCCGCCTGGCAGGTATTCGCGCGCATCACCTTTCCGCTGCTGCTGCCCGGCATTCTCGCGGCCGCTCTGCTGTCGTTCGCGTTGTCCTTTGACGACTTCATCATCACGAACTTCAACTCCGGGGCGGTGACGACGTTCCCCAAGTACATCTACATTTCGGCGGCACGCGGAATTCCGGCGGAGGCCAACGTGCTCGCGTCGGCCGTGTTCATTCTCGCGCTTGTCGTGGTCGTGACGGTGCAGGTGTCCGGGGCGGCGAAGGCGCGGCGGCTGGCCAAGCTGAGCTAAATGTAGCTGGCGCGAATCTCTCCGACCGGACGGCCGCCGCCGGTCACCGTGAGGCCGAGCTCGGGCAGCAACTGCGCGACATCCGCTCGCTGGATCGCCCCAGCGTCCGCCAGCAGGCTGACTGCAACCGCAGCGGCGGCCCGCAGGTTGCCGTCGAGTATCTTCAGTGCCACGGTGGTACCGTTTTCGGCGGCTGCGACCATGATTCCCTCCGCGCCGCCCTTCATGAACAGGCCGAGTCGGTCGATCACGATGCTGTCGGAGTGGCCGGGACCGGCCACCACCCAGCCATTGGCGCGCACCGCTTCGGCCAGAAAACCGGCCTCGCGGTAGATCGCGAACGGGGAGTTGGACTTGCTGGTGGCAATGCGCGCGATCCCGCGCGCCAGGCCCCCCAGGGAGATCGCGTGCACCGGGGCGCCGCAGCCGTCGATACCGGAGGCGACCGGTCGTTCGCCGGTGAAGCGTTCGAGCACGTCGAGGATGCGCTTTTGCAGCGGATGCGCCGGGTCCAGATAGCCGTCCAGTGCCCAGCCGTTCTGCTGGCAGGCCACGAGCATGGCCGCATGCTTGCCCGAGCACTCCATGTAGACCGGTGCCTTGGTGGCACCGAGGCGCACGAGAGCGTCTCGGGCGGCGGAGTCGATCGGCCAGGCAGCAGGGCACGCGAGCGCCGTTTCCGGAACTCCGGCCCGGGAGAGCAGGCCGCGAACGAGTTCGATGTGGGCGGCGGTGCCGCTGTGACTCGCGGTAGCGATGGCGGCATCCGCTCCCCGCAGGGCGGCGCCGCTGGCCATGACCGCGACGGCCTGGAACGGTTTCATCGCCGAGCGCGGAAAGACCGCGCTGGTGACGTCGCCGAGCGCCCGCAACACCTCGCCGTTGGTGCCGAGCACGATCGCCGAACCGGCGTGGCGGGATTCGACGAAGCCGCTGCGCTCCACGACGGCGAGCTCGACGGAATCGTCGACCGTAAAGGTTTCAGTCACAGTGGCTACAGCGCGGCCATGGCGTCGTCGATCACCGAGAGGGCGTCGACGATCAGGGCATCGGACAGCGCGAGACTCGGCAGAAAACGCAGCACGTTGCCGTAGGTGCCGGCGGTGAGCAGCAGCACGCCGTGCTGGCCGGCGTAGGTCGAAATCGCGCTCACCGCGGCGGCGTTGGGCGCCTTCGTCGTGTCGCCGGTACCGGGCTGCACCAGCTCGATCGCCATCATGGCACCGTGGCCGCGAATCTCGCCGATGATGTCGTACTTGTTCTTGAGCGCGGTCAGGCCCGCCGTGAGCGACCGCTCGATGCGCTGTGCTTCGCCGAGCAGGTTGTTCGCGTCGATGGCCTCGAACACAGCGATCGCAGCGGCACAGGAGATCGGGTTGCCACCAAAGGTGCCGCCGAGGCCGCCGGGCTGGGAAGCATCCATGATTTCAGCGCGGCCGGTGACGGCGGCAAGCGGGAAGCCCCCGGCGATGCCCTTGGCACTGAGCACGAGGTCGGGGATCCAGCCGAAGTGCTCACTCGCGTAGTACTTACCCGAGCGCGCCATGCCGCTCTGGATCTCATCGGCGATCATGACGACACCGTTCTTGGTGCACCATTCCTGCAGGGCGGGCAGGTAGCCATCCGCTGGCACCATGAAACCGCCCTCACCCTGGATGGGTTCGACGACCAGGCAGGCCAGATCGGATGCCCCGATCACCTTGTCGAGGTAGGCGATGGTGCGGGCGGCCGCCTCGGCACCGGTCAGGCCGTCGTGATAGGGGTAGGAACTCGGGGCGTGGTAGACATCGCTCGCGAGGGGACCGTAGCCGGTGGCGTAGGGCATGGCCTTGTAGTTCATGGCCATGGTCAGCACGGTGCGGCCATGGTAGGCGTGGTCGAGTACCGCGACGGCGCGGCGACCGGTGTACTTGCGGGCGATCTTCACGCCGTTTTCGACGGCTTCGGCGCCGGAATTGATGAGCACGCTCTTCTTCGGGAAATTACCCGGGGTGTGCTCGGCGAGCAATTCGGCGACGCGCACGTACTCTTCATACGGGGTGACGGTGAACAGGGTGTGGATGAAGTCCTGGGACTGTTCGATGGCCGCGGCAACGACGCTGGTCTCGGTGTGGCCGATCGTGGTGACGCCGATTCCGGCACCGAGGTCGATGAACTGGTTGCCGTCAACATCAACGAGGATCGCCCCGTTGGCCTTGGCAATGTAAACGGGGAGCATGGAGCTGACGCCGTCGGAGACGACCGCTCGACGCCGCTCCTGCAACGCTGCAGAGATCGGACCGGGAATGGCCGTGACGATCTTTCGTTCTTGCGCGACGGAGTACATGGTCGCGGCGGCAGTGGTAGCAGAGTTTGTGAGGGTGTCAGTCATGATGCATCCACTTTACCGATCTCATTCCCCACGAGGCTGGTTGTGCTGTCAGAATTGCTGAAGGAGATAGCGATTTCGAGGGGGAATCATGCTCGGCGAGCACAATTACGCGGTACGGGTCGACTGGACCGGCAATGAGGGCAGTGGTACGAGCAGCTATCGGGCCTACGGCCGACAGCACACGATCACGCCGGTGGGCAAGGGAGCCGAGGTCAAGGCCGTCATCAAGGGATCGAGCGACCCGACTTTTCACGGAAATGCCGAACGCTGGAACCCGGAAGAGCTGCTGCTCGCCGCGCTCAGCCAGTGCCACATGCTCTCCTACCTGCACGTGGCCGTGCGGCACGGGGTGACGGTCACCGTTTATACCGACTCCGCGGTCGGAGTGATGCGCCAGCGGCCGGGCGGCGGCGGAAGTTTCGCATCCGCTACCCTCCGCCCGCGCGTGACGATAAGTGACCCCACCCAGGTCGATTTTGCGCAGTCGCTGCACGCCGAGGCGGCGCGGGAGTGCTTCATCGGGGCCTCGATGAACTTTCCGGTCGTGCACGAGCCGGTCACCACGGTCTAGCAGCGTCCCGGAAGGACAGAAATTGCGCATGGCGCAGTAGTGCGGTTTGCGTAGTAGTGTGGGATCCGTTGAAGGTGCGAGCGAACGCTCGAGCCGATGAAGGGGATGCCGATGGATACCACCCAGTTACTCAAGGGGGTGCTTGACATGGCCGTTCTGGCCGTCATCGTTGACGACGACGGCTACGGCTATGACATCGTGCGCCGATTGCGCGCCGCCGGACTCGACGAGGTCGGCGACGCTTCGGTCTACGGCACCCTGCGGCGGCTGTACAGCGCGGGGGCGCTGTCGAGCTACGTGGTGCCGTCGGACGGCGGGCCGCACCGCAAGTACTACGGAATGAACCCGCACGGCCGGGCCATGCTCGCCGAACAGCGCGCGAACTGGACCCACTTTGCCGACACTCTCACCCAGCTGCTCGAGAATCCGCAGCGCTCCGCTCTCCTACCCACGATCGGCGACAACTCATGAGCGAAACAGCTACGACTCCGCAGTCCATTCGCGACTTTGCCCTGGCCGTGCGAGCGGCCCTGAACGATCTTCCCGCCGATGACGTCGACGACCTCACCGACGGCCTCGAAGCCGACCTCACCGAGCAGGCCGCCGACGTGGATGCCGGCGATGCCGCGGCGCCCGGCTTTGACCTCGGAGATCCGGTCGCCTACGCCGACGAGTTGCGTGGCGCGGCCGGGCTTCCCGTGCGGGGAGCGACGCCCGAAGCCCGCGTGCCGCGGCTGCGCCGGCTGCGCACCCGGGTCGGTGCCGCGCGGGCGGGCGCGGCCCGGCGCATCCGCTCGAGTGCGGCCGGTACGGCGGTGCTCGACTTTGTGCTCGTCTTGCGCCCACTGTGGTGGGTGCTGCGCGGCTGGGTTGTCTATGCGGTCGCGGAGGTTTTCACCGGCGGCGCGATCAGCACAGTGCCGACCGACCCTGTGCGTTGGCTCGTGCTTACGGCCTTTGTGATTCTGAGCGTGCAGTGGGGGCGAGACCGGTGGTTGCCCTGGCACTGGCTTCCCGGCTTTCGCACGGTGGTGAGCGTGTGCGCGGTTCTGGTGCTGCCGATCGTGCTGATGGTCACGGCCAACCAGGCCGGAACGCAGAACAGTGCGTACGTCAATTACAACCCGGCTCCGACGCCCGGACTCATGCAGAGCGGCGAGCAGGTGACCAACGTGTTCGCCTACGATACCGACGGCCAGCCGCTCACCGACGTGCAGCTGTTCGACCAGAGCGGCCGCGCGCTCAACGTGGTCAACGACCCGGTCAATACGAACTACCTGCCGCAGCTTGATGCGGCCGGGGAGCAGGACATGGTGGTGCCGACCCTGTTGGTGCCCGGCGGCGGCTGGAACGTGTTTCCGCTCCGGCTGGTGGCGTCAGGCGATATCGACTACACCTACGACTTTCTTGGCCAGGCCTACCAGGCGGATGCCGCACCGTCGCCGTTCCCGTTCGCCCAGGTACGGCCCCTCGTGCCGGTGTCCGAAAAGGGGGAGCCGACACCATCGCCGTCACCCACGCTTGTGCCGGTGCCGACAGCATCCGCTTCGCCAACGGCCGGACCATGATGCGCCCGGCCGGCGGTGGGACGGCGGTCATCAGCCCCTCGGACATCGACCTGCCGCCGACGCAGTCCGTCGACATCACGGACTGGGTGAGGGGCGACTACGCGGGGTAGGCGGCTACCAGCGCAGCGAGGGCCTCCTCGAGCACGGTGGCAGCATCGTCGATGAGCTCGTCAGAGATCACGACACTCGGCATGATGCGCAGCACCGAATCCCAGCTGCCGGCGTCGAGCGCGATGACACCGTTCGTGGTGGCGTGCTTGATCACGGCGGTCAGGGCCTCGGGGTAGGGCTTCTTGGTTCCCGGGTGCACGAGCTCGACGCCGAACATGGCTCCCTTGCCGCGGACCTCGCCGACGATGGAGAACTTCTCGGCCCAGTCGCCGATTCGCGCCCAGAGGGCGGCTTCCACACGTTTGGCCTCACCGAGCAGATTGTCCCGCTCGATCAGGTTGAACACTGCGAGGGCGGCCGCGGTGGAGACCGGGTTGCCGCCGAAGGTGCCGCCGATACCGCCGGGCTGCACGGAGTCCATGATGTCGGCGCGGCCGGTGACGGCGGCCAGCGGAAAGCCGCCGGCGATGCCCTTGGCGGTTGTGACCAGGTCGGGAACGACATCGTGGTGCTCGATCGAGTACCAGACGCCGGTTCGGGCGATGCCGGCCTGAATCTCATCGGCCACGAAGACGATGCCGTTCTCGGTGCAAAATTCGCGAATGCGCTTGAAATAGCCGGGTGCAGGAATAACGATGCCGCCGTCGCCCTGGATCGGCTCGACGAAGAACGCCGCGACCTCGGTCGCGCCGATGTGAGTATTGATGTAGTCGATGGTCTTCTCAGCCGCTTCCAGACCACTCAGGCCGTCACGGAACGGGTAGCTCGTCGGCACGCTGTAGATCTCGCCGGGGAACGGGCCCATTCCGGCGCGCTCCGGCCACGGCCGGTAGGTCATCGCCATGGTCAGGTTGGTGCGACCGTGAAAAGCGTGGTCGAGGGCCACGATGGCCCGGCGTCCGGTGAACTTACGGGCGATCTTCACCGCGTTCTCCACCGCTTCCGCGCCGGTGTTCACGAGCACCGAGTGCTTCTCGAAATCGCCGGGGGTGATCTGGCTCAGTTTCTCGGCGACCGCCACGTAGTTCTCGTAGGGCGTGACCGTGAAAAGAGTGTGGGTCAGTTTCGCTGCCTGAGCGGATGCTGCCGCCGCGACGTCGGGATGCGCGTGACCGATCGTGGTCACCCCGATACCGCAGCCGAGGTCGATGATCTGGTTGCCATCAACGTCGACCAGGATCGCTCCGGCGCCGTGGTCCATGTAAATGTTGGCGAGCGTTCCGGCGCCGCGGGCAACCGTTTTCTCTCGCCTGGCCTGAAGCTCGACCGACTTGGGGCCGGGGAGAGCCGTCACGAGCTTGCGTTTCTGGGGCACCGAATACGTAGCAGTCATTGCTCCAGCCTATGACCGCCAGCTCGACGGTAAGACCGCGGCTACAGGCGTTCGCGCGGAAAGACCCGGTGGGCGAGGCGATTGAGGGTACCGACCGGTGGCGATTCGTTGTAGGCGTTGGCCAATTCCTGACCGGACAGTCGGTGGATGGCCGCCATGATCTCATCCGTTGCCTGCCGGCGTGCCTTACCGGAGGTGGCCGGGCCGTGATGGCCGAGGTCGAGCGGTTCACCGAAGGTGACAGTGACCTTGCGAATACGCGGCACCTTGGTGCCGACCGGCTGAATCTCCTGGGTGCCGATCAAACCGACCGGAACGACGACCGCGCCCGTGGTGAGGGCGAGCCAGGCGACGCCCGTGCGGCCCTTATAGAGGCGGCCGTCGAGCGAGCGGGTGCCCTCCGGGTAGATCGCGAATGCGCCCTCGGCCTCGAGCACGGCACGGCCGGCGTCGAGGGCGACCTGCGCGGCCTGGCCGGCTCCGCGTTCCACACCGATGGCACCGATGGCGGTGAAGAATGTTCGTGACACCCAGCCCTGGAATCCGGTCCCGGTGAAGTAGGTCGACTTGGCCAGAAACTGCACGCGGCGGGTCGCGACGAGGGGAATGACGATGCTGTCGATGAAGGAGAGGTGGTTGCTGGCGAGAATGACGCGGCCGGTGGCCGGAATATTCTCGCGCCCGATAATGCTCGGTCGAAAAACGATTCGGGCGACGGGGGCCATGATGCCGTAGCCGAGAAAATAGACGAATCCCGGTCGCTTGACACGCTCCTGATCGTCGGCCTCTTCGGCCGGAACGCCTTGATCAGAACTATCGATCGTGATGGTTTCGGCGTTGTCTTTGGGTTCTGCATCGGCACCAGTCACCCGTCGACACTACGCCACCACTGGCCAGCATCGGACATACGCCGCGCCCGGCACCTAGCATGGAGGTATGCGCAGAGTAATCATTCTCGGGTCCACTGGCTCGATCGGAACCCAGGCGCTCGACGTCATTCGTGCCAATCCGGAGCGGTTTGAGGTGGTCGGTCTCGCTGCCGGAAGCAACCGAGAACTGCTCGATGCGCAGGCCCTGGACTTTCAGGTCGAGCACACCGCCCTGGGAGCGGATGCTGCGGAGCAGCTCGTGCGGGACGTCGACGTCGACGTCGTGCTCAACGGCATCACCGGTTCGGTCGGCTTGGGGCCGACCCTGGCCGCGCTGAAAGCTGGTCGCACCCTGGCTCTGGCCAACAAAGAGTCGCTGATCGTCGGCGGCGAACTCGTGAAGAATCTTGCTGCACCAGGCCAGATCGTTCCGGTCGACTCCGAACACTCCGCCATCGCGCAGGCATTGCGCTCGGGAACCCAGCACGAGGTGCGTCGACTCGTGCTGACGGCATCCGGTGGGCCGTTTCGCGGTTACACCAGGAAACAGCTTGCCGGCGTGACGCCCGCGCAGGCCCTGGCCCACCCGACCTGGAACATGGGCCTGGTGGTCACCACCAACTCGGCCACCCTCGTGAACAAGGGACTCGAGATCATCGAGGCGCACCTTCTGTTCGACGTGGAATATGACCGCATCGACGCCGTCGTGCACCCGCAATCCGTGGTGCACTCCATGGTCGAATTCGTGGACGGATCGACCATCGCCCAGGCCAGCCCGCCCGACATGCGACTGCCGATCTCACTCGGGCTGGACTGGCCGAACCGCGTGGCTGCGGTCGGCGCTCCGATCGACTGGACCCTACCGCAGAGCTGGACCTTCGAGCCCCTCGACGACACGGCTTTTCCCGCGGTCGAACTCGCCAAGAAGGTCGGCCGCCTAGGCGGCACCTATCCGGCCGTGTTCAACGCGGCCAACGAGCAGGCCGTCGCCGCTTTTCACTCCGGGCGCATCGGCTTTTTGAACATCGTCGACACGGTGCTACGCGTGGTCGAGAGCCACGAGTACGATTCCGAGCTCACCCTCGAGTCACTCGCCGAGGCTGAACGTTGGGCGCGTGCTACCGCCGATCAGCTCATCGCGGCAGGCTGACGGCCTAATTACACTCGCCCGCTTTGACCCGGTCCTTGTCGTCCAGGCACTCTTCGCGTGCGTCCTTGGCATCCTCGGCGGCCTTTTTCTCCGCGTCGCGCGCGTCTTCGGCGGCGTCCTTGGCATTCTGTTCCTCGGCGAGGGCCGCCGCCTCGGCTGCGGCTTCAGCAGCGATAGCAGCAGCTTCGATCTCAACCGTCAGATCGGTGCTGACCCGGTTGATCGCGGTCTGAATCGACGCCGACCGTTCGGCGCTGACCTGGCCGGCGGCGGCCGCGGTGCGCAAATTACCCTGCATCGCGGTGAGGAGCGACTGGGCTTCGGTGAAGTCGCCGCCAGCCGCCGCCTCGGTGATGCCGAGCATCGCAGACTGCAGATTTTCGGCCGTGGCGGCCTGAAGTTCGACCGGCTCAGCCGCGCAACCGGCCAGCGGCAGGAGCAGAAGCAATCCGGAAACGAGCGCGAGGGTCAGTCGTTTGCGCATCACGGGTTCACGCTTTCCTGAAGCTGTTCGAGGTGCGTGCCGAGGGTGCCGTCGACCGCCGGATAACTCGGCGGAACCGCTGGCGGATCGTCTCCGCTGCCCAGAAACAACGCACCGAGCACGATCGCGGTGACCACCAGGGCCGCCAGGACGATCCAGAGGATGACCCGGTTGCGGCGCGGTGCAGGCGTGGTCCCCGTCTGCTTCCAGGAGATGGCCGCAGTTGCCGGTTTGGGCGTGGGGGCCGGATCGGCACGCAGCACCTCGGTCGCAGCCGCCTCAACTGCGCGAGCGGGTAGCAGCAGCGTGGCCACGGCCTGGTCTTCGGCTCCGGTCGCGAGTGCGCGGAGCAGCAGGGACGCCTCGGAAGCGGTGGGCCGGTCGCCGGTGTCGCGGGCGGTCATGGCCGCCAGTACCTCGGTCCAGTCCCGGCCGAGCGTGCTCGGAATCTCCGGCTGGCGTTGCAGCCTGGCCATCGCCGACTCCACGGCGGTTCCGGGGTAGGCGCGCACCCCGGTGAGGCATTCGAGCAGCACGAGACCGAGGGAATAGACATCCGTTGGTGCACCGATCAAAGCTCCGAGCGCCTGCTCGGGGCTCAGGTAGCTCGCGGTGCCGAGCAGCGAACCGGTCGCGGTGAGCCTTGACTCATCGAGCAGCCGGGCAATGCCGAAATCGGCGAGCTTGGCGTGCATGCTGCGGCCAGGAAAGCCGGAGGGCGACAGCAGTACGTTGGCTGGCTTGATGTCGCGGTGGATGATGCCCTGCTCGTGCACGTAGTGCAGCGCCTCGGCCAGATCGGCACCCATCACGGCCACCTCGAGGCTTGGCAGCGGGCCGCTCGCGATGCGGGCGCGCAGATCGGGGCCGTCCACGAGTTCCATCACGATGAAGGTGCGCGGCACGCCGTCGACGGTGGCGGTGCCGGCGTCGAACAGGGTGACCAGGGCGAAATGGTTCAGGCTCGCCAGCAGGGCGATCTCGCCGCTCTGACGCTCCGGCTCTGCGGCGCCACCATCAGCTCGAAAGAGTTTGACGGCCACTGTACGGCCGAGCGCGGTATCCGTTGCCCGATAAACGGATGCCATCCCGCCGGTGCCGATGAGGGTCTCGATCAGAAAACGGTCGCCAAGTAGGCTGCCCACCGGGCCGGGGGCCGGTAGCTGCTGGATGGGAATGGGTTCGTAAGACAGGGGGACCTCCTGGTGCGTCCACCCTCTAGCAAAGCACATGCGCGCCCTAAAAGGGACGTTCGGCCGCACAGCCAGCCCCTTTGCAGCTTGGTGCAGTTACTCTACGACAGTGGAAACCGTACTGCTGTTCATACTGGGCGTCGCGATCGTGGTCGTGGGACTCGCCGTGTCTATCGGCCTGCACGAAATTGGCCACCTCGTGCCCGCCAAGCTGTTTGGCGTCAAGGTAACCCAGTACATGATCGGCTTCGGCCCGACGCTCTGGTCGCGCACCAAGGGTGAGACCGAGTACGGCGTCAAGGCGCTGCCCCTCGGTGGCTATATCGCCATGATCGGCATGTTTCCACCGTCGAAAAAGGGCGGAGCTCCCCGCACCACCACCACCGGGTTCTTCGACCAGATGGTTCAGGAGGGCGAACCTGAGAAGAAGACCAGCGCCCTGTCCACCCTGGTCGACGATGCCCGCAAGGCCAGCGCGGAGACCATCGGCGATGGTGAAGAGCACCGCGCGTTCTATCAGCTGTCGGTCTACAAACGCGTGATCATCATGCTCGGTGGGCCCACCATGAACCTACTCATCGCCATCGTGATGTTCTCCATTCTGGTCATGGGATTCGGCAGCCCGCAGATCAGCACGACCATCGGCAGCGTGAGCCAGTGCGTGCTCCCCGCCTCGAGCGACCGGCAGACCTGCGAATCAACCGATGAAGCCTCGCCCGGTGCCGCTGCCGGGTTGAAGCCTGGTGACCGATTGGTCAGTATCGGCGGAACAGCCATTACGAGCTGGGAGCAGTCGACCGAGGTCATCCGCTCGGCGCCCGGGCGCACCCTCGCCGCGGTGGTCGAGCGTGCCGGCGCCGACGTCGACCTCTCGCTCACCCCCAAACTCACCGAACGCTACGTGTATACCGCCGACAACAAAATCAAAACGGACGCCTCCGGCGCTGCCATTACCGAGGAGGTCGGGTTCGTCGGCATCGGAGCGGCGAGCGAACTGGTGCCTCAGCCCGCGACAGCCGTGCTGCCCCTGGTGGGCGAAAACATCTCCGCCGTCGCGCACGTGATTCTCAACCTGCCCGACCGGCTCGTGGCCGTGGCCAAGGCCGCGTTCGGCCCGGGGGAGCGCGACCTGAACGGACCAATCAGCGTGGTGGGTGTTGGCCGGGTAGCCGGCGAACTGGCGAGCATGGACACCATTCCGGTCGCCACGAAGGTCGCCAGCATGCTGCAGCTGCTCGGATCGCTCAATATCGCCCTGTTCGTGTTCAACCTGGTTCCCCTGCTGCCACTCGACGGCGGCCACGTCGCCGGTGCACTGTGGGAAGGCATCCGTCGATTCTTCGCGAAGCTGTTCAAGCGGCCTGACCCCGGACCGGTCGACATGGCCAAGCTCATGCCGCTCACGCTGGCGGTCGTGGTTCTGCTCGGCGGGATGAGCCTGTTGCTCATCTACGCCGACATCGTCAAGCCGATCAACTTCTTCGGGTAGCCGGCAGGTACTCCCGTGGGCGGATGCGGCGCCCGGCGCACGGAAGTAGCATCAAGCCATGCCACCACACGGGGAGTGCAGCGGGAACGGGTACGGCATGCCGCGGCCCGTTCGATTGTGGTTGCCCGTGGTGATCTCCTTTCTGATCCAGGTGCCGGCGGTGGCCGTGCTGGCCTGGCCGGGGCCGGGGCGGCTTCGACCGGTTTGACATGATGCGCGGACCCGGAACACTCCCGGGTTCTGACCGGCCAGGCCTGGCCCTGACCGGGTGGTTTCTCGCCGTTTTTTTGGCCCTGATCGGCCCGCTCGCCCTGATCGGCGCCCGGCGGTTTCCCGGTCCGGTCGTGGCCGTCGTCGCCGCCGCGGCCGGTGCATTCACCCTCGTGCGTTCCGACATCGGCCTGCCCTATGTTGCCCTGATTTTCGCGATCGTTCTCGGCATCGTGCGGGGCGTGCGCGTCTGGGTGTATAGCTCCGTCGCAGCGGCCTGGGTTCTGGTTCATCAAGAGCACCAGTAAAACCGCGCTCGAAGAGGTGCGTCTGGTGCTCGGTATTCTGCGCTCAGGCAACGAGCCGGGCACTGCGCCGCTGGCCGCTGAGCCCGACCTGGCCAGCCTGCCGGCGCTCGTAGAGTCCTTCAGCGCACAGAAACTGGAGGTGACCCTGGTTGATGCACTGGCAGCGCGTTCCGGAGAGGCCGCGGCGGAGATACCGAACGCTTCGCCCAGGGCGACATCGACGAGGTCGAGTACCGCGCCCGCCTCGAAGTGCTGCGCGCCAACCGCCCGGACAGTCAGGCACCGCCCGCCTAGAAGCCGTTACCGGGACAGCAGCAGCGCCTCACCCTGGCCGCCGCCGCCGCACAGCGCGACGGCGGCTTTGCCGGTGCCACGCCGGGCCAGTTCGAGGGCAGCGTGCAGTGCAATGCGCCCGCCGCTCGACCCAATCGGGTGGCCGATGGCGATGCCGCCACCGTGAATGTTCACGACATCGGCCGACACGCCGAGCACTTTCGACGACTGGGCCACGACCGAGGCGAACGCCTCGTTGATCTCGACCAGGTCGAGATCGGCGGCGGTCCAGCCCTCGCGCTTGAGGGCGTGCGCGATGGCATTGGCCGGCTGGGAGTGCAGGGAGTTGTCGGGGCCGGCCACCTGGCCGCTCGCGTTGATCACGGCGAGCCAAGGCAGGCCGTGCTTCTCGGCCCAGGCGCGACTGGTCACGACGACAGCGCTCGCGCCGTCACTGAGAGGGGCTGCATTGCCGGCAGTGATGCTCCCCGCCGGGTCGAATGCCGGGCGCAGGCGGCCGAGCGTCTCGGTCGTGCTTTCGGCGCGAACGCCCTCATCGGTGCTGATCAGGAGCGGCTCGCCCTTCCGCTGCGGCACGCTGATCGGAGTGATCTCGTCGCTGAACACATCACTCGCGGCTGCGGCAGCAGCACGCTGGTGCGAGGCAGCGGCGATTTCGTCCTGCTCGAGGCGGGTCTGTCCGAGTTCAACGTTCGCGCGCTCGGTGGAGAGCCCCATCGAGAGGCCGTCGAAGGCGTCGGTGAGTCCGTCGTGAGCGGCGTGGTCGAGCGCTGACACGGTTCCGTAATTCCAGCCCTGGCGGGAGCCAGGCAGCAGGTGGGGCGCGCGGGACATGGATTCCTGACCACCGGCCACGACGACATCCGCTTCGCCGAGCCGCACCAGGCGGGCGGCATCAATGACCGCGGCGAGGCCGGACAGACAGACCTTGTTGAGTGTCATCGCCGGCACATTCCATGGGATGCCTGCAGCCACGCTGGACTGCCGGGCCGGGTTCTGCCCACACCCGGCTTGCAGGACCTGACCCATGAGCACGAAGTCGACCTGCTCCGGTGCCACTCCGGCGCGGGCGAGGGCACCGGCAATGGCGGCGGCGCCGAGGTCGACGGCGGTGAGGGACGAGAGTTGCCCGTTCACGCGACCCTGCGGGGTGCGTGATCCGGCCAGGATTACGACGTCGGTTTCGGTCATCGGGACTCCTTTGTCAAAAAATTGATGCGTGCCACCCCAGCATATTGGCCACGTCTGGGTATCGGTTCACTCCTGCCTCTTGACAGTACCGTCGATCGCCCATGGATTCCTGATACCTGAACCACCTGTCAGGTTTGTAGAACGAGAGGCAAATTTCATGCGGGTAACAAAGATGTTCCTGGCCCCGGCAATTCTCGCCGTCGCCGCCCTGACCCTGGTCGGATGCGCCCCCACGGCCACGACCGGCGGCGCAGCCACCGATAATTCCACCACGAAGCCCGCGGTGCAGGTGGGCATGATCACCTCAGCGACCGGCCCGCTCGCCGCCTACGGCGCCGCGTACACCGCCGGGTTCGAGGCCGGCCTCGACTACGCCACCGACGGCACCGGCGCTGTCGACGGCCGCGAACTGGACATCACCTGAAAGCCAACGACGCACAGGCAGACCTGTTCTCGCCCGACGGTTTCGTGGCCGCGCAGATGCTCGTTCAGGCCGTTCGCGAGGGCGGTGGTGACAACGTCGATGACATGATCGCCTCGCTCGAGGGATACACGTTCGACTCGGTACCTGGGCGCCGGAACTGATTGAGACTGTCGACGCCAAGACCGTCGCGCCGCCCATCGTCGCAGCAAAGTAGATCGCGATGCCGGACCAGCCCGTGCTCAGCATCGAGCATCTGGGCCTGCAGATCGGCGGTGCACGCATCCTCAACGATGTGTCGCTGTCGATCCCGCGGGGCGAGATGCTCGGTGTGATCGGCCCCAACGGGGCCGGTAAGACAACCCTGTTCAACCTGATTTCCGGTGTGCTGTTTGCCACGGAAGGCGTGGTGCGACTGAACGGCCGCACCATGACCCGGGAACCGATCCACGTCAGGGCACGGGCCGCCCTCGGTCGCACCTTTCAAACCTCGAGCCTGTTCAACGGGCTGAGCGCCACCGAAAACGTGCGGCTGGCCGCACAGGCCAAGGCCGGCGGCGGCAGTCTGGTCACCCGGTTTCCGAAGGGGACGGATGCCGCCACCCGGCTTGCCGCCGATCGTCTCGACGAGGTCGGGCTGGCCGATCTTGCCCACGCCAAAGCCGGCGGTCTGTCGCACGGTGACAAGCGCAAGCTGGAGATCGCCATGCTGCTCGCGATGGATCCGAGCGTCATTCTGCTCGACGAGCCGATGGCCGGCGTGGGCTCGGGCGATGTGCCCGGCCTGATGGAGGTCATTCGCGCGCTGCACCACGGTGGCCGCACCGTACTCATGGTCGAACACCACATGGAGGTCGTGCTCGGCCTGGTGGACCGCGTTGCTGTCATGCACCATGGCGAGTTGCTCGCCTGCGACACCCCCGATGCCGTGATGAATAATCCCACGGTGCAGTCCGCCTACCTCGGAGACCCGGTATGAGTACCAACCTGAGCACCAATATCCTCACCGTGCGCAACCTGTACGGACGCATCGAGGGGCAGCAGGTCGTCGAAGACGTCTCGTTCGAGGTACCAGACACCGGCGTCACCGCCCTGCTCGGCCGGAACGGCGTCGGTAAGACCAGCACCATCAAATCGATCCTCGGCCTGATCGACCGCACCGGCGAGGTCACCTTCGCCGGGCGCCGCGTCGACCGGCTAGCCACCCACAAGGTCGTGCAGCTCGGCGTGGGCTATGTGCCCGAAGACCGCGAGGTGTTCGGCAAGCTCACCGTCGCCGAAAACCTGAAACTGGCCGAACGCTCCGCCCACCCGAACCGCGCCCTGGTCGAGGAACTCTTTCCCGACCTCGTGCAACGCCACGCCCAACTGGCCGGTACCCTCTCCGGAGGGCAACAGCAGATGGTGTCGCTCGCCCGAGCCCTGCTCAACCAAAACCGGCTGTTGCTGGTCGACGAACCCACCAAGGGACTCTCGCCGAAAATCGTCACCGAGGTCACCCAGGCACTACTGGCCGCCGCCAAAACAGTGCCGATCCTTCTGGTCGAACAGAACCTGCAGGTGATTCGCCAACTCGCCGACCGGGTGGTCGTGCTCTCCGGCGGCCGCGTCGTCTTCACCGGCGAAGCCGCCGAATTGCTCGATGACCCCGAACGCATCCAGCGTTACCTGGGCGTGCACAGCGGCGCGGACCACAGCAGCACCGACCACAGCAACACGGAGCAGGTGCCGGCATGAGCACCATCGTTCTGCTGCTGATCACCGGCCTCGGCCTCGGGGCTCTGTACTTTCTGGTCGCCTCCGGGCTCTCCCTCATCTACGGCCTGATGGGCGTGCTCAACTTCGCTCACGGCTCCTTTCTGACCATCGGCGCCTTCATCGGCTGGGAAGTAGCCCGTCGGCTCAGTGACGGGTCGTGGTGGGCACTGGTCGCTGCCATGCTGACCGGCGCCGTGGTCGGGGCGCTCGTCGCCGCCGCGACCGAATTCTTCCTGATCCGGCGGCTGTACAACCGGCACATCGAACAGGTACTCGTGACGGTCGGCCTCGCGCTGGCCTCTGTAGCTCTGTTCGAGGGAATCTGGGGCACCGACCCGACCTACGTGACGAGCCCGTCCTGGCTCGGGCAGACCACCGAGATTCTCGGCGCGCGCATTCCGAACAACCGCTTCATGCTCATTCTGGTGGCGGTGCTGGTGCTCGTGGCGATCGTGCTGTTCCTCAAGTTCACCCGGTACGGCCTGATCATTCGGGCCGGCGTCGAGAACCGTCTCATGGTCACCGCGCTCGGCATCGATGTGCGCCGCGCCTTCACCCTGGTGTTCGCGATCGGTGGTGCCGCCGCCGGACTCGGCGGGGTGCTCGCCTCGATCTACTACGGCTACGTTTCGGCGCACATCGGCGGGTCCCTGCTGATCTTCGCCTTCATCGTGACGGTCATCGGAGGGTTGGGGTCTCTGGCCGGGGCGGCCATCGCATCCGTTCTGGTGGCAGTGCTGCAGCAGTTCGCAAACTTTTATCTGGGCGGAACCGGCGACCTCGCCGTGGTGCTGGCCCTGGCCGCGGTGCTGTTATTGCGTCCGCGCGGACTGATGGGAGCGAAAGCATGAGCGACTTCCGGGCCAGACCAATGACCAAAATCACGGCCAGCGCGGCGCTGGTGCTGCTCATGGTGCTGCTGCCGCTTCTGAACATCACGATTCCCGGTGTCTTTCCGGGCGCGACCTACACGCCCGGTACTTTGCAACTGCTCGCCTACGCCATGCTCATCGCGGCTCTAGCGCTCAGCTACCACCTCTTGTTCGGCCTGGCCGGCATGCTCTCGTTCGGGCACGCTCTCTTCTTCGCGGCCGGCGCCTACGGCCTGGGCATCGTGCTGCACAACTTCTCACCGAGTTGGTTGCCAGCCGGTGCGACGTTCGTAGCGTCGATTCTGATCACGGTGCTGATCGGCTTCGTGTTGGCCGCACTCGTGGGTTCGGCCAGCCTGCGGGTCACCGGTATCTCCTTTGCCATGGTCACGCTCGCCTTCGCGCAGGCCGGCTCGGTCGTGGTACGGCGCAATCCGGGCGGGCAGACCGGCGGCGACGAGGGGCTCACCCTCGACGTCTCGCATGTGCCAGACGCACTGGTCGGCGTACTCAACACCCGCAACCTGTAATGGCTGTCGCTCGCTGTTCTGGTCACGGTCTACCTCGTGGTGTTGCGGGTGGAGAAATCCCGCGCGGGCCATGTTGTGGCCGCGACTCGCGAAAACGAACTCCGGGTACGGGTCATCGGCATCCGTCCCTATTCTGTGCGGCTGCTGGTCTTCAGCATTGCCGGGGCGCTCGCCGCCCTCGCTGGAGCCGCGTTTCTGTTGCTGCAGAGCGGGGTCTCGCCGCGCGTCGCCACGCCCGACTTCACGCTGACCCTGCTGGTGATCGTCGTGCTCGGCGGCGTCGGGCTGCGAGGGGGCGCCGTCCTCGGCGCGCTGGTCTACACGCTTCTCGACCAGCGGCTGACCGCCCTGGCCGGATCGGAATTCATCGCCGGCCTGCCCGACGTTCTGCGGATTCCTTTGTCGCAGCCGTTGTTCATTCTCGGAACACTGTTTATTCTCGTGGTGTTGTTTCTTCCGGGTGGGCTGGCTGGGCTGACCCGGCGCAACGGCCGGCCGCAACGGCCTCGGGCTCGAGGTCGGGAGCGCATGCTTGACTCAGAGGAGACGACATGACCGATGATGGCCTGCACACGCTGGGCCGATGGACCCGCGACCGCGCCAGGGCCACGCCCGAACGAGTCGCCGTCGACGACCGCGGCGTCACACTGCGCTACCGCGACCTCGACGACCGGGCCAGCGACCTCGCCGCGGCTTTTCGGGCCGCCGGCTACGGCGTCGGCGATCGGGTGGCGACCATCACCGGCAACAGCTCAGACCAGGTCGTGTTGTTCTTCGCCTGCGCGCAGGCCGGCCTCGTGCTCGTTCCGCTGTCGTGGCGGCTCGCACCACGCCCGGACGATGAGCTGGTGACCCGCACGGTTCGTGACGATGACGCCCTGCTGATCATGTTCACCTCCGGCACGCTCGGCCCGGCCAAGGGCGTGGTTCTGACCCACGCGAACTGTTTCTGGACCAACCTGTCGCTCTCGCGCATCACCGAGATCACCAGAAAAGATGTGGTGCTCTCGGTCATGCCGCAGTATCACGTGGGCGGCTGGAATATTCAGCCTTTGCTGGCCTGGTGGATGGGGGCCACGGTCGTGCTCGAGCGCACCTTCGACCCCGGCCGGGTGCTGCACCTGATCAAGGACCGTCGCATCACGACCATGATGGGCGTTCCGGCGAACTACCTGTTCCTCGCGCAGCACCCCGATTTCGCTGCGACCGACCTGTCCAGCCTGAATCACGCCGTGGTTGGTGGCGCACCAATGCCCGCGCAGCTGCTGCGTACCTGGCATGCCCGCGGAGTTGCACTCACCCAGGGGTACGGTCTGACCGAGGCCTCCCCGAACGTGTTGTGTCTGCCCGACGACGAAGCCCGCAGCATGGTCGGCTACGCCGGTAAGCCGTATCCGCACGTGGAGGTCGCCGTGGCCGATCCGATCACCGGCGACCTGCTCGGCGGGGCCGCGACGGGTGAACTGCTGGTGCGTGGGCCCGGCGTGTTCTCGGGCTATTTTCGTGCTCCCGAGCAGACCGCTCGCACCCTGCGCGGTGGCTGGTTGCACACCGGTGACCTCGTGCGCCGCGACGAGCACGGCTATTTTGCCGTGATCGACCGGCTCACCGACATCTTTATCTCGGGCGGCGAGAGCGTGGCGCCGGCCCTGGTGGAGACCGTGCTGATCGAACACGCCGCGGTCGCCGAGGTGGCGGTCATCGGGGTGCCGCACTATCGGTGGGGAGAGGTCGGTGTGGCCTTCATCGTGCTGACACCCGGATTCGCGGCCGATGAGCTCGGCATTTTGGCCTACGCCCGCACCCAACTGGCCGCGTTCAAGGTTCCGGCGTTCGTGCGCTTCGTAGCGGAAATTCCGCGATCCCTCGGCAGCAAGGTGCTGCGGCGCCAGCTGCTGGAGAACTGGAAACACGGACTTGATTTTGAAAAGATAGGAAACAAACTATGAGCGCCGGAATGCCGCGAACCGCCCGAGGCGAAGAAACCAAGCGCAAACTCATCGAAGCAGCCGAGCAGGTGTTCTCGCGGGTCGGCTACGCCGATGCGTCGATCTCGCGCATAACGGATGCCGCCGGCATCGGCCAGGGCACGTTCTACCTCTACTTCGACTCGAAACTGCAGATCTTCAACGAACTGGTCGAAGACCTCAACCACCGCGTGCGGTTGGCGATGAGTGCGGCATCCGCTGCTACGGAAAATCGGATCGATTCGGAGCGCGCCGGGTTTCGGGCGTTTTTTCAATTCACCGCCGACCACCCCGCGCTGTACCGGGTGATTCGTGAGGCAGAGTTCGTCTCGCCTGGCGCTCTGCGCCTGCACTACACGCGCATCGTCGAGGGCTACATAGCGGGGCTGCGCGCGGCCGGCGCGGCAGGCGAGATCAGCGACATCGATCCCACCGTTGCAGCCTGGGCGCTCATGGGAGTCGGCGAGATGATCGGCATGCGCTGGGTGCTCTGGGGAGATGACGAGGCGCTCGAAGGGGCCCGGTCCGATCCGTTTGCGAGCGGAACCCGTGCCGTGCCCGAGCACGTTTTCGAGCAGATGATGCGGTTCATCGAGGGTGCACTGGGTGCCGGCAGCACCGTCTCGAGCAGCACCGTGGAAATGAGGAAGCGATGAGTGAGCACTATCAGCCGTTCCGGGCTCGGGTCGCCGGGGGAGACCTGCGCGGTGGCCAGTGGCGCGCTGCCCAGGGGCAGTCGACGGTGCTGGCAATCCACGGCATCACCGCCTCGCACCTCTGCTGGCCGTGGCTGGTGGAACGCCTGCCGGGCTCGCGGGTGATCGCTCCCGACCTGCGCGGTCGCGCTCGCAGCAACGCCCTGCCGGCGCCCTACGGGCTGCGGCAGCACGCCGAAGACCTGGCCCGGCTGCTGGATTTTCTGGAGGTCGACCGTACGGTCGTGGTCGGGCACTCGATGGGCGCGTTTGTCGCCGTATGGCTCGCCCACCTCTACCCCGACCGGGTTGACTCTCTCGTTCTGGTGGACGGTGGCCTGCCGATTCCACGCGACGTGGGCATCGACCCCCTGCTCATGCTCGGCCCAGCCGTCAAACGGCTATCGCAGACCTTCGAGACGGTCGAGGCCTACCAGGACTTTTGGCAGAGCCACCCCGCGTTCGTCGCCGACTGGTCATCGCGGGTGGCCGATTTTGCCCGCTACGACCTCGATGGCACGGCGCCGGCTCTGCACCCCTCGGCGCGGCTGGAGGCGGTGGCCGCGAATTCGCTGGAGCTCAACGGTGCCGACGGCTACGCGGAGGCGCTCGCCGACCTCAGTCTGCCGATCGAATTTCTGCGTGCCCCGCGCGGGCTGCTGGACGAGCCGACCGCACTGTACGACCGGGCGGTTGTCGCCGACTGGGCGACACGACTGCCGCGGCTGACCGTGCGGGAGGTCGACGACGTCAACCACTACACGATCGTGATGAGCGACCGGGGCGCCGACCAGGTCGCCCGGGCCGTGAACCTGTACACCCCCGCCAGCTACCCGAGAGGACCCCGATCATGAGCGACACCATCACCACCAGTACGGGCAACATTTTCGACGGCATCACCGCGTACAGCGTTGTCACCCCGCGCCTGCGCGCCGAAGTGCTCGAACGGCCGGCAACAGGAACGGCCGCGGCGACCGTCGTCTTCGTGCACGGCAACGTGTCGTCATCGCTGTTCTGGCAGCCGCTGATGCTGGCCCTGCCCACGTCGGTGCGGGCGCTCGCCATCGACCTGCGCGGCTTCGGCAGCAGCGAAACCCTGCCGGTCGATGCCACCCGCGGCCTGGCCGACTACTCCGACGATATCGCCGCTGTGCTCACCGAACTCGGCGTCGACGGAGCGCACCTCGTGGGCTGGAGTATGGGCGGCGGTGTGACCATGCAGCTGCTGCTCGATCACCCCGGCCTCGCGGCGACCCTGACCCTGGTCGCGCCGGTTTCCCCCTACGGCTTCGGCGGCACCGGGGGAGCGGATGGCCATCGGCTGAGCGTTGACGACGCCGGAACGGGCGCCGGCGGAGCCAACCCCGACTTCGTCGCCAGGCTGCATGACGGCGACCACGGCGCTGACCAGACCAGCCCCCGCACCGTCTACCAGACCACCTACGTCAAGCCGCCGTTCAGCTCGAACCACGATGAAATCTGGATCGACTCCATGCTGACCACGGCCACCGGCGTCGGTAACTACCCCGGGGATTCGATAGTTTCAGATAATTGGCCCGGATTCGCCCCCGGCGACAGCGGCGTGCTCAACACCATGTCTCCCGGTCATTTCAACACGAGCGGCATTGTCGACCTGGCCGAGAAGCCGGCCATTCTCTGGATTCACGGCAGCGACGACGTCATCGTGTCGGACACCTCGTTCTTCGATCTCAACTATCTTGGGCAACTCGGCGTGATTCCAGGCTGGCCTGGCGCTGATGTGGCCCCTCCCCAGCCGATGATCCAGCAGACCCGGGCTGTGCTTGGCGCCTACCAGGCCGCCGGCGGCACGCTGACCGAGCTGGAACTGGCCGACTGTGGGCACTCACCGCACCTCGAACACCCGGCCGAGTTTCTGGCGGCGCTGCTGGCCCAGCTGGAACGCTGATCCGCTGGCGGCATTCAGCTTCGCTCGCACTACGACAACTAAGCTAGGTAAGTGGCTGCAATCAACTTGGGGATGCCCAAAGTACCTGAGGTACTCGCTCCCAGACGTAAATCCCGTCAAATCAAGGTCGGAAAGGTCCTGGTCGGTGGCAATGCTCAAGTGAGCGTGCAATCGATGACGACCACTCCGACAACGAACATCAACGCGACGCTGCAGCAGATCGCCGAGCTCACGGCGACCGGCTGCGACATCGTGCGTGTTGCCGTGCCGACTCGCGATGACGCCGAGGCGCTGCCGATCATCGCGAAGAAGAGCCAGATTCCGGTGATCGCGGACATCCACTTTCAGCCGAACTACGTCTTCGCGGCGATCGACGCCGGCTGCGCCGCCGTGCGGGTCAACCCCGGCAACATCCGCAAATTCGACGACCAGGTCGGCAAGATCGCTGCGGCCGCCAAGGCCGCCGGTGTCAGCCTGCGCATCGGCGTCAACGCCGGCTCGCTCGAGCCGAGTCTCATGCAGAAATACGGCAAGGCCACCCCGGAGGCGCTCGTGGAGAGCGCCGTTTGGGAGGCGAGCCTGTTCGAGGAGCACGACTTTCACGACTTCAAGATCTCGGTCAAGCACAACGACCCGGTGATCATGGTCAAGGCCTACCGCCTGCTCGCCGAACGCGGCGACTGGCCGTTGCACCTCGGCGTGACTGAGGCCGGTCCCAGCTTTCAGGGCACGATCAAGAGCGCAACGGCGTTCGGCATCCTGCTCGGCGAAGGCATCGGCGACACCATCCGCGTCTCGCTCAGCGCTCCGCCGGTCGAGGAGATCAAGGTGGGCTTGCAGATTCTGCAGTCGCTCAACCTGCGCGAGCGCAAGCTGGAGATCGTCTCCTGTCCGAGCTGTGGCCGGGCACAGGTCGACGTCTACAAGCTCGCCAATGATGTCACCGACGGGCTCGAGGGAATGACCGTGCCGCTCCGCGTCGCCGTCATGGGCTGCGTCGTCAACGGACCGGGTGAGGCTCGCGAAGCCGACCTCGGTGTCGCGAGCGGCAACGGCAGGGGCCAGATCTTCGTGCGCGGCGAGGTTATCAAGACCGTGCCAGAGTCCGAGATCGTGAAGACCCTCATCGAAGAGGCCAACCGGCTCGCCGCCGAGATGCCCGCTGCCGCGCTCGGCAGCCCCACGGTCTCCGTCGGCGCGAAGTAACTCTCCTGATCCGCGAAAGCGGATGGTTGCTTGCTTTTCTTTCGGGTGTCAGAATATAGTTGCACCTGTCAGGAGGTGTTGCAATGAATGTTGAACAGCTCAGTGCCACCCTTGCTGCGGTCGCCAGTCCGCAACGGATGCTCATTCTCGCCGAGTTGCAGGGCGGTCGCGTGCACGTCAGCGAGCTGGCACGACGCGTCGGGATGTCGCGTGCTCTGCTCTACATGCACCTCGCAAAGCTGGAGGCGAGCGGGTTCGTCACGACGTCGCTGGAACTCTCCCCGGAGGGGACCGCTCTCAAGCACGTCGCCTTGGCACCGTTCTCACTCAGCATCACCATCGACACCATCACCGACGCCGTGGCACACGCCGCGGCGTCCAACCAGCAGGGGGAAACACCATGAACTTCGACTTCGCCTACCTCGTTCCCATCGTCGCGATCATCGGCGGAATCACCTACGCGATCTTCAACCTGTACTTCAAGTCGCGTCGGCAGGCAGCCGGTTCCGAGGGTTCAACCGCCCTGACTCACGCGCTGGCGGAGAGCAATGCGACCAACGCCGCCCTGCTCGAAAAACTGACTTCTTTGGATACGCGACTGGTCGCCATCGAGCGCACCCTGAGCGAGGTCGGCTGAACCAGGCAGTGGGGGAGCGGATCGCGGCGCGCGCGTAAGGTAGACGGGTGCCTACACGTCTCTCCAACTACTTCCTCCGTACTCTCCGCGAAGACCCCTCCGACGCCGAGGTGACCAGCCACCGCCTCCTCGTGCGGGCCGGCTACATCCGTCGCCAGGCCCCGGGTATTTTCGCCTGGCTGCCGCTCGGCCTGCGGGTGAAGGCAAAAGTGGAGCGCATCATCCGTGAGGAGATGACCGCGGCCGGCGCGCACGAGGTGCACTTTCCGGCCCTGCTGCCGCGTGAGCCCTACGAGTTGACCGGCCGCTGGGACGAGTACGGCGAGGGCCTGTTCCGCCTGAAGGACCGCAAGGGCTCCGACATGCTGCTCGCGCCGACCCACGAAGAGGTCTTCGCGCTGCTCGTGAAAGACCTGTACAGCAGCTACAAGGACCTGCCGCTGTCGATCTACCAGATTCAGGACAAGTACCGCGACGAGGCACGCTCACGCGGCGGACTGCTGCGCGGCCGCGAATTCACCATGAAAGACGCGTACTCCTTCGACTACACCGACGCCGGCCTCGACCTGAGCTATCAGCTGCAGCGCGACGCCTACGAGCGCATCTTCAACAGGTTCGGCCTCGACTACGAGATCGTCCAAGCGGATGCCGGCGCCATGGGTGGCTCCAAGAGCGAAGAATTTCTGCACCCGACTCCCGTCGGCGAGGACACCTTCGTGCGCAGCCCCGGCGGCTACGCGGCCAACATCGAGGCCTTTCGCACGCTCGTTCCGGAAAGCAAAGACTTCAGCGCGCTGCCCGCCGCGCAGATCTTCGACACCCCGAACACCCCGACCATCCAGACCCTGGTCGACAAGGCCAACGCCGAGCACCCGCGCCTCGACGGTCGCGAGTGGACCGCAGCCGACACCCTCAAGAACGTCGTGCTCGCGCTCACGCACCTTGACGGCACCCGGAAACTCATCGCGATCGGCGTTCCCGGCGACCGCGAGGTCGACCTCAAGCGCGTCGAGGTCGCCTTCGCCCCCGCCGAGGTCGAGGCGGCCAACGAGGGCGACTTCGCCAAGAACCCCGGCCTGGTCAAGGGGTACATCGGCCCGTGGGGCGCCCAGGGCGCCGTTCTTGGTACCAAATCGACCACCGGCATCCGTTTTCTGGTCGACCCGCGCGTGGTTGCGGGCACCGAGTGGATCACCGGTGCCAACGAAGACAATCGGCACGTGTTCGGCCTCGTCGCCGGCCGTGACTTCGCCATCGACGACGTGGTCGAGGCCTCTGACGTGCGCGCCGGCGACCCCGCCCCCGACGGAAGCGGCCCGGTCGAGCTCATTCGCGGTATGGAAATCGGTCACGTGTTCCAGCTCGGCCGCAAGTATGCCGAAGTGCTCGGCCTCAAGGTTCTCGATGAGAACGGCAAGCTGGTCACGGTCACGATGGGTTCATACGGCATCGGCGTCACCCGCATCCTCGCGGTCATCGCCGAACTCAACAACGACGCGAAGGGCTTGATCTGGCCCGAATCGGTCACGCCATTCGACGTGCACGTGATCGCCACCGGCCGGGACGAGATCGTCTTCGACACCTCGGAGGCCGTCGTCGCCGCCATCGAAGCCACCGGCCGCGAGGTGCTCTACGACGACCGCCGCAAGGTGTCGCCGGGTGTCAAGTTCGGTGACGCCGAGCTCATCGGCGTGCCGTGGATCGTCATCGTCGGCCGCGGCGCCGCCGACGGCATCGTCGAACTGTGGAACCGCCGCACCGGCGATCGCGAGCAGGTCGACGTCGCTGACGTCGCCAAGCACTTCGTCTAACGAGTCAGTATCGAGAACGGATGCTGCCTGGCCCAGCCGGCAGCATCCGTTCTGCAGCGAACCCAGCAGGACCGGACCAGCCCGGGCGAGTGGGTGACGGGGCGCCGCAGATTCGGGTACCGTAGTATTCAGCCCGCTGCGCGGTTTCGCGGCGGCAAGATCATGCGACTAGATCGTACGTAGAGGAGGCCGGCCATGGACATCGACCTCAGTGTTTTGCGGCTACTGGAGCGCGAAAAAGAGATTCCCTTCGAGGAACTCGTGCAAATCATCGAACAGGCGATTCTGACCGCCTATGTCAAGCACATCCAGCAGGACGTGTCGAAGCTTGAGGCTTCGAAGATTGCTGAAGCCAAGCACGATATCCAGGAAGTGCCCGAAGCGCGCGTCGTTCTCGACCGCAAGTCCGGGCACGTGGATATCTACATTCCCGAGCATGACGACGAGGGCAACGTCATCGGCGAAGCCGTCGACAACCCGACCGACTTCGGTCGTATTGCGGCCTTCGCCGCCAAGCAGGTCATCAACCAGCGTCTGCGCGACCTGGCAGACGATGCAGTGCTCGGCGAGTTCAAAGGCCGCGAGGGCGACATCGTCGCCGGTATCATCCAGCAGGGTCCGAACCCGCGCATGATCCACGTCGACCTCGGTACCATCGAAGCGATCATGCCCCCCGAGGAGCAGGTCCCCACCGAGAGCTACGTGCACGGAGCGCGCATCCGCGTGTTCGTCACGGCCGTCGGTCGCGGGCTCAAGGGCCCGCAGATCACCGTGTCGCGTACCCACCCGTCGCTCGTGCGCAAGCTGTTCGCACTCGAGGTGCCCGAGATTGCCAGCGGAGTCGTCGAGATCGTGTCACTCGCCCGCGAAGCCGGCCACCGCACCAAGATCGCGGTGCGCGCGACCGAGCCGGGCGTCAACGCCAAGGGCGCCTGCATCGGCGAACTCGGCCAGCGTGTGCGCGCCGTGACCGTCGAACTCAACAACGAGAAGATCGACATCGTCGATTTCTCGCCCGACCTCGCGACCTTCGTCGCGAGCGCACTGTCTCCGGCCAAGGTGACCAGCGCCTATGTGATCGACGAGTCGATCAAGGCAGTGCGAGCCCTCGTGCCCGACTACCAGCTCTCGCTCGCCATCGGCAAGGAGGGCCAGAATGCCCGCCTCGCGGCAAAGCTCACCGGCGCGAAAATCGACATTCAGCCGGACAGCATTCTGGAGGATGCCGAATAGGGGGTACGATGAACTCCGTAAGAACGTGTATTGGCTGCCGTTCGCGCGCCCCTCGATCCTCACTTTTGCGGATCGTTGCTGGGAAATCAGAAGTTGTGGTGGATGAAACCGCCACAATCCCCGGTAGAGGTGCGTGGCTGCACGCCCGTGAATCGTGCTTTCAGGATGCCGTAAGGCGACACGCTTTCGGGCGTGCCTTTCGCGTGACCAGGTCACTGGACGCGAAACAACTAGAGAACAGGCTGAATTGGCTTATGGATAACTAATGAGCGGCTCGAAATGAGACCCGTCCGTTACTAACGGTCTGCCCCTTTCCGGGTGCAGGCCCGGAACAGGAGAATTGTGGCTGCGAAACCACGCGTGCACGAGATCGCTACCGAACTCGGACTCGAAAGCAAGGATGTCCTTGCTAAATTGAAAGAAATGGGCGAGTTCGTCAAAGGACCGTCTTCCAGTGTTGAACCGCCCGTAGCGCGTCGCCTCCGCGTCGCTCTTGAAGCCGTCAGCGCCGCCGCCAAGGCTGCAACGCCCGCGCCCGCTGCCAGTACCCCAACTCCGGCTCGTCCGAGCCACGGCGCCAAGCCGGGAGCTCGTCCGGGCCCGAAGCCCGCTGCCGAACCGGTCGCCCCGGTTGCGTCCGAGGCCGCTCCCGCAGTGGATGCCGCGCCCCTTCCGGTCGCGCCGCTCACCGTCGCCGAGCGCCAGACCCAGGCCGCCGAGAAGGCTGCCGCTGCCCAGAAGGCCGCTGCCGCCGACAAGGCCGCCGCCGCTGAGGCCGCCGACAAGCCCAGCACCGATACCCCGGAAGCGAAGACCGCGGAAGGATCGGCTACGCCGGTCAAGCCGGGTATGCCTCGCCCCGGAGCTGCACGACCGGGCAATAACCCGTTCGCCAGCAACCAGGGCATGGGTCAGCGTCCGGCCCAGCCGCCGCGTCCGGGTAACAACCCGTTCGCGAGTGCGCAGGGCATGGGCCAGCGCCCCGCAACACCCACCCCGAGCAACATTCCGCGCCCTCCGGCGCCTCGCCCAGGCGCCCCGCGCCCTGGCGGACCCGGCCAGGCTGCACGCCCGACCGGTTTCGGACAGCGTCCGGGCGCTTTCCAGCGTCCAGGCGGCGCTCCGGGTGGAGCCGGCGCCGCACGCCCCGGATTCACTCGTCCCGGCGCTCCCGCCGGAGCTCCCGGCTTCGGCCCGCCTCGCCCCGCCGGTGGAGGAGGCGGAGCCGGTCGCGGTCGCGGCCCGGGCGGTGGCACCGCTGGTGCCTTCGGTCGCGGTGGCGGCAAGAACAAGGCGCGCAAGTCGAAGCGTACGAAGAGAGCAGAGTTCGAGCTGCGCGAGGCCCCGTCGCTGGGTGGAGTATCCGTACCCCGCGGCGACGGCGGAACCGTTGTGCGTCTGCGTCGCGGAGCATCCATTACGGACTTCGCCGACAAGATTGACGCCAGCCCCGGAAACCTCGTTACCGTACTGTTCCACCTCGGTGAAATGGCCACGGCAACGGAGTCCCTCGATGAGGCCACGTTCGACGTGCTCGGCAGCGAGCTCGGCTACAAGATCCAGATGGTCTCGCCCGATGACGAAGACCGTGAGCTGCTGCTCGCGTTCGACATCGACATCGACCAGGAACTCGAAGACGAAACCGATGAAGACCTCGAGATTCGTCCTCCCGTCGTCACCGTCATGGGCCACGTCGACCACGGTAAGACCGCGCTCCTTGACGCGATCCGTAACGCCAAGGTCGCCGAGGGTGAAGCCGGTGGAATCACGCAGCACATCGGTGCGTACCAGATCATCACCGAGCACGAGGGTATCGACCGCGCGCTGACCTTCATTGACACACCGGGTCACGAGGCGTTCACCGCCATGCGTGCTCGTGGTGCGCAGGTCACCGACATCGCTATCCTCGTGGTCGCTGCCGATGACGGCATCATGCCGCAGACGATTGAGGCACTCAACCACGCCCAGGCCGCCAACGTGCCGATCGTCGTCGCAGTGAACAAGATCGACAAGCCCGGCGCCAACCCGCAGAAGGTGCGTCAGCAGCTCACGGAATTCGGCCTCGTCGCCGAAGAATACGGCGGAGACGTCATGTTCGTCGACGTGTCGGCCAAGAACAAGACCGGCATCAAGGAAATCCTTGACGCCGTGCTCCTGGTCGCTGACGCCGGACTCGACATGCGCTCCAACCCGAACAAGGATGCCCGCGGTGTCGCCATCGAGGCTCGCCTCGACAAGGGCCGCGGCGCGGTGGCAACCGTGCTCATCCAGTCCGGAACGCTGCACGTTGGAGACTCCATCGTCGCCGGAACGGCCTATGGCCGCGTTCGCGCGATGGCCGACGAAAACGGTGTTGCCGTTCTCGCCGCCACGCCGTCCCGCGCGGTTCAGGTGCAGGGTTTGTCGAGCGTTCCCCGCGCCGGCGACACCTTCCTCGTCATCGAGGAAGACCGTACAGCCCGTCAGATCGCTGAGAAGCGTGAAGCCGCCGAGCGCAACGCACTGCTGGCCAAGGCCCGCAAGCGCATCAGCCTCGAAGACTTCACCCGTGCTCTCGAAGAGGGCAAGGTCGAATCGCTCAACCTCATCATCAAGGGTGACGTTTCCGGTGCCGTTGAGGCCCTGGAAGAGTCGCTGCTCAAGATCGAGGTCGACGATTCGGTTCAGCTGCGCATCATCCACCGTGGTGTCGGTGCGGTCACGGAGAGCGACGTCAACCTCGCTACCGTCGACAACGCCATCATCATCGGTTTCAACGTTCGCCCCGACACGAAGGCCCGCGAGCGTGCTGCCCGCGAAGGCGTCGACGTGCGCTTCTACTCCGTCATCTACTCCGCCCTCGAGGACATCGAGAATTCCCTCAAGGGAATGCTCAAGCCCGAGTACGAGGAGATCCAGAGCGGTATCGCCGAAATTCGCGAGGTTTTCAGCTCGTCGAAGTTCGGAAACGTCGCCGGTGTCATCGTGCGCTCCGGTACCATCACCCGAAATGCCAAGGCTCGCGTTATTCGCGAGGGCATCGTGGTGGGGGACAACCTGGGCATCGAGTCGCTGCGTCGCTTCAAGGACGACGTCACCGAGGTTCGTACGGACTTCGAGTGTGGTATCGGACTGGGCAAGTTCAACGACATCCGAATTGGCGATGAGATTGAGACCATCGAAATGAAGGAAAAGCCGCGCGTCTAGCGATTGGCTTGGGGGTCGGGTTCCGTTGGGAATCCGACCCCGTTGGGGTCGGGTCTCCGCGGAATTTTCCATTAAAAGGGAAGAGAGCGCAGGACCCCTACCCCGATTCCCTTTTAATGCAAAATTCCGCTCCGACCCTCAGTGGGTAGGCAGCATCCGTCTAATACGGCATGAAATCATAGAAGTACCTGGCGCTTCGGTGCCGGCTAACAAGGAGTAAGTCATGGCAGATCCGGAACGCGCCAGAAAGATGGCGGACCGCATTAAGGTCATCATCGCCAAGCGGCTGGAGCGGGGACTTCGCGACCCGAGGCTCGGGTTCGTGACCATCACGGACGTGAAGGTCACGGGCGATCTGCAGCACGCATCGGTGTTCTACACCGTGTACGGCTCGATCGAGGAGCGTACCGACAGCGCAGCGGCGTTGAAGGCTGCGACCGGGCTGATGCGCAGCGAAGTGGGAAAGAACATCACCGCGCGGCTGACACCGTCGATCGAGTTCATCGCGGATGGTATCCCGGAGAACGCGGCGCTCATCGACGATCTGTTGCGCGAAGCGCACGACCGCGACAGTGCGACCGAGGACAGCAAGGGCACGGCCACGTACGCCGGCGACGCCGACCCGTACAAGAAGCCGCGCGAGTACGACCTCGACGACGACTCTGATGACGATGAGTCCGACGAATCTGACGCCGCGAGCACCGCGAAGCACTAGCACCAACAGCACACTGAACGGGGCCTGGGCCCCGTCCGCGTTGAGGGGTGCACTCCCGGCGGCTGCGGCGGGCTAGGACGTCGGGCCGGGGCGGGTGCGGGGGTGCGCTCGTAACGCGCGAAACGGTACGGGAGTGCCGTGGTCGAGCTTAGCCATCCGCTTGGCGGGTTTGCGGTCACGCGGGTCCAGGCGGCCGTGATGGCGGGGGCGTAGGTGTCGCCGGCAATGGAGGCATCGATCTCGGTCACCTCGAGCACGTCGGCGTAGGGCAGAGCGAGCCCATAGATTTCAGCGCCGCCGATCACCCACAGGTCACCCTCGGTGAGGGCGAGAGCGTCTTCCAGGGTGTGGGCAACGGATGCCCCCGCCGCGGCCCAGCCGAGCTGCCTGGTGATCACCACGTTCTTTCGGCCCGGCAGGGGGCGGAATCGTTCGGGGAGGGAATCCCAGGTGCGCCGGCCCATGATGACGGCGCCGTCACTCGTGACGGCACGAAAATGGGCGAGGTCCTCCGGCAGGTGCCAGGGCATGACCCCATCCGCCCCGATGACGCCGCCGAGCGTCTGCGCCCAGATCAGGCCGAGGGTCATACCGCCACCGCGCCGCGGATGGCGGGATGGTGCTGGTAGTTCTCCAGCACGAGGTCGTCGTACTCGTAGTCGAACAGGCTCGCGCGGCCCGGCTTGATGCGCAGCGTGGGGGAGGGGAACGCAGCGCGCGAGAGCTGCTCCGTGACCTGCTCGACGTGGTTGTCGTAGATGTGGCAGTCCCCGCCGGTCCAGACGAATTCACCGAGTTCGAGGCCGGCCTGCTCGGCGACGAGCTGGGTGAGCAGGGCGTAACTGGCAATGTTGAACGGCACGCCGAGAAACAGATCGGCGCTGCGCTGATACAGCTGGCAGGACAGCTTGCCGTCGGCCACGTAGAACTGGAACAGGGCATGGCAGGGGGCGAGGGCCATTTTCGGCAGGTCGGCCACGTTCCAGGCCGAGACGATCATGCGCCGTGAATCCGGATCGGTGTGCAGGGTGTCGAGCACCTGGCTGATCTGGTCGATGGTCTCACCGCCCGGGGTGGGCCAGGACCGCCACTGCACCCCGTAGACCGGGCCGAGCTCGCCGTTCTCGTCGGCCCACTCGTTCCAGATGCGCACACCCTTCTCCTGCAGCCAGGTGACGTTGGAGTCGCCGCGCAGAAACCAGAGCAGCTCGTAGGCGATCGACGCGAAGTGCACCCGTTTCGTGGTCACAAGCGGAAAGCCTGCGGCCAGGTCGAAGCGCAGCTGACGGCCGAACACGCTGCGGGTGCCGGTTCCGGTGCGGTCGGCCTTGCGGGCACCGTTCTCGAGGGTGTCGCGCAGGAGCGCTGAGTACTGGGCATCGGCGGTTGAAGAAGTAGTAACGGTCACCGGTCAATCGTAAGCGATGCGTTCACACCGGCAGGGTGTAGCCGCCCTGCGCCCGCATGGCCAGGCCGTCGGCCAGGAGGCTGGCCAGCGCGCGCCGCAACTGGACTGAATCCGGCCAGACCATATCGAACTCGGCATCCGTCACCGAACGGTGGGTGGACCGCAGTTCGGCCATGATCAGGCCGCGCACCTGCCGGTCGCTGCCCTCGAACTTCTTCTGCACGGCCTTGCGGGTGCCGGTGTATTCCGGGTAGTCAGCGGCCCGCCATGCGCACACAATCCGAATCGGGCATACATCGCAGTGTGGGCTGCGGCTGGTGCACACCACCGCACCGAGTTCCATGATCGCGGCGTTGAACAGGGCCGCCTCCTGGGCACTCTGCGGCAGCAACGTGCCCATCGCCTTGAGGTCGCGGCCTCGGCTGGGCGGGGAGGGTTCGCCGGCGCCGGCAATCGCCCGGGCGATCACCCGCCGCGTGTTGGTATCCACGACCGGATGCCGATAGCCATACGCAAACGTCGCCACCGCCCGCGCGGTGTAATCCCCAATGCCGGTCAGGGCCAGCAGATCGTCAAGGTCGGACGGCACGACGCCCCCGTGCAGCTCGGTGATCTGCACCGCCGCGGCGTGCAGCCACAGCGCGCGCCTCGGGTAGCCGAGGCTGGACCAGGCCCGTACCGCCTCGCTCGGCGGAACCGCGGCCAGCGAGGCCGGTGTGGGCCAGCGTGCCAGCCACTCTTCCAGCCGGGGAATGACCCGGTTCACCGGCGTCTGCTGCAGCATGAACTCGCTCACCAGAATGCCCCAGGCCCCGAAGCCGTCGCGGCGCCACGGCAGGTCGCGGGCGTTCTCGGTGAACCAGGCGTTGAGCGTGGCGCTGACAGAGGCCGCATTGGTCTGCGGAGAGGGTGTGACGTTCATCCGTTCTAACCTAGGCTCGATTCATGAAGCTGGTTTCCACACCGCGCATCGACTTTCTGCGCACCCTCGCCGCCGAGATTCTGCACAACTACGGTCGAGGCCGCACGATCATCGCCATCGACGGAACGGATGCCGCCGCTCGCGCCACCTTCGCCGACGACCTCGCCGCGGTCTTTCGGGAACAGGAGCGGCACGTGTTTCGGGCCAGCCTGCGCTACTTTCAGCACTCCCGCGCCGAACAAGAGCGCCTGGCACCCGACACACCAGACCGGCTGTACCGAGTCGGCTACGATTACTCCGCACTCCGCCGGGCGCTGGTTGAACCGTTTCGGATGGGCGGCAGTACCGGCTTCGTCACCGAGGAATTCGACCCCGACCGCGATGCCTGGATTCAGCCGACCTGGCAGACCGCGCCCGCCGATGCCACGCTGATCATCGACGGCGACTACATCAACCGCCCCGAACTGCACGGGCTCTGGCTGTTCAGTGTGCTGCTGGAGGGCGAACGGGGCAGCGAGCCCCAAACGCGCTACCTCGCTGAGGTGCACCCACGCGATATCGTGTCGGCCGTGGTCGACGAGACCAACCCGCAGGCCCCGCGCCGCGTGCTGACCGACCGCTGCTAGCGAAACCAGCCCCGTACTTCGGCCGGCGTCAGAAAGACACCGCTCTGCTCGACCTCGTGCACCAGTTCGGTGAGTCGCGCGTTCACCGGCGCCGTGGTGCGGGCCGCCGCCGCGGCCCGCATCACGGCGCCGTTCAGAAAATCGATCTCGGTGCGCTGACCGCGCGCGAGACTCTGCAGGGTCGAACCCTGGTTTGGCACAGTGCCCATGCGGGTGCGCATCGAGAGTGGCAGCACCTGCCCGGCCCAGACCGGCGCGAGGGCAAAGAGACGCAGGCGCCACTGCGAAAGCCCCTGCAACGAGCCAAACCGCACTCCGCTGGCTCGGCCGACACGCACGGTTTCGCGCATGCTCCGGGTCATGAGCTGGCGAAGGCCGGCCTGACCGATCACGTCCTGCACGCTCATCCCGGTGATGGCCGGCAGGGCGTTGAGCATGTTGACAACGAGCTTGGTCCACTGTGCACCAACGAAATTATCCAGGGCCAGGGTGGGCACGGCGGCGTCCAGCAGCGCCTGCCAGCGCAAGGTGGCGGCATCCGCTCTGCCATCGCCGCGGCCGAGATAGCTCTGGGCGGCCGTGGTGACCCGCACCCGGCCCGGCCCCTCATAGTGCGCGGCAATGATCGTGATCAGCCCGAAACAGTCCGAGTGGGGCAGCAGCCTGCGCGCTGTCATGACCCCGTCGAGCCCGTTCTGCACCACGATCACCGGGATACCGTCGAGCACGGCGGAGTTCTCGGCAATTGCCGCCGCGGCATCCTGCGCCTTGGTACAGATCAGCGCCAGATCGCACGGTTCCGTCAGCCGTTCAACCGCGAGCGGCCGCGCGAGCCGATCGCCGAAGCCCCCGGTCAAGCGGATGCCCTCGGACAGCAGAGCCGGCAGCGCCGCCCCGCGGGCAGTCACCACCAGATCATGCCCCTCGGCCGCGAGCAGGCAGGCGAACGTACTCCCCAGGGCGCCAGCACCGATCACCGAGATTCTCACGGCTCATATACTACGGCTCATTAGCCGATTCGCACCGCGGCCCCCGTCGCACGCTGGTACCCTCAGGAAGTGACCAGCGGCCTTCTACTCATTGACAAGGCGCAGGGCTGGACCAGCCATGACGCTGTCGCCCGAACCCGGCGTCTGGCCGGAACCCGCAAGGTCGGCCACGCCGGCACCCTCGACCCCATGGCCACCGGGCTGCTCGTACTCGGCATCAACAGCTCGACCCGGCTGCTCAGCTACGTCGTCGGCCTCGACAAGGAATACCTTGCCACCATCCGCCTCGGCCAGTCCACCACAACGGACGACGCGGAGGGCGACTGCCTCACCCGCGCCACCGCCGAGCAGGTCGCCGGTATCACCCCCGCGGCCGTCGCTGCCGGCATAAAGGACCTCACGGGCGACATCAGCCAGCAGCCGAGCGCGGTCAGCGCCATCAAGGTCGACGGTAAGCGTGCCTACGCCCGGGTGCGTGCCGGTGAAGACGTGCAGCTGCCATCCCGGCCGGTGACGGTGAGCGAATTCGAACTGCTCTCCAGCACCCGCTGCGACGGATTTCTTGACCTCGAGGTGCGCGTAGAGTGCGCCTCCGGCACCTACATTCGAGCCCTCGCCCGCGACCTCGGGCGCTCGCTCGGCGTCGGTGGGCACCTCACCGCGCTGCGCCGCACCCGGATCGGCCCGTTCCGCATCGAGAAAGCGGCGACCCTCGAACAAGTCGACGTCGCCGCCCAACTCATTTCGCCAGCGGATGCCGCCACCCGGCTGCTCCCGCGCCTCACGCTGACCCGCGAGCAGGCCGTCGACCTCGGCCATGGCAAACGCATCACGGTCGAGCCGGATGCCACCCGCACCGGACCGGTCGCTGCCATCGCTCCCGACGGCCGCCTGGTCGGACTGGTCGAATACCGCGGCGACCAGGCTAAGTCTCTGCTGAACTTTCCACCCGATGAACCGAGCGAATCGACACCCACCCCATGATCGAATGGTTCACCTGGCTGCAACTGGCCATCGCCGTGCCCGGCGGCGTGCTCTGCGTCGTCCTGGGCCTGTTCGGGCGCAAACCCACCGACCTCACCATGGGCGCGACAGCACTCGTTGAACTCTTGCTGATCGTCCAGCTCGCGGCCGCGATCGCGGCGCCGCTGGCCGGCAACACGGCCACCGGCAGCCTGCTCGAGTTCTACACCTACCTGATCAGCGCCATCCTGCTGCCGGTCGCGGCCGGATTCTGGGCACTGGTCGAACGCAGCCGCTGGAGCACGGTGATCCTCGGCGTCACCTGCCTGTCGGTCGCCGTCATGCTGTACCGCATGAACCAGATCTGGAACGTGCAGGGCAGCTAAGCGGTTCCAGGTTCGCTCCGATGCTGCAATAATTACAGAACCAGATGAATGCCGAGCAATGACACAATCAGACACCGGAACGCCAGCCCCCTCCAGCCGGGTGAGCGGCATCGGTCGACTCTTGATTGCCGTCTACGGCGTGCTGGCCCTCGCGGCCACCGGGCGTTCGTTCGTACAGATCGTGCGGGCTTACGATGAAGCACCGCTCGCCTACACACTGTCGGCTCTCGCTGCCGTCGTCTACATTGTGGCCACGATCGCCCTGATCAAACGCAGCGCCCTCTGGTATCGCATCGCCTGGACCACGATCAGCTTCGAACTGCTCGGAGTGCTCGTCGTGGGAACGCTGAGCCTGGTCGACCCGGCGCTGTTCCAGCATGCCACCGTGTGGTCGGTCTACGGCAGCGGCTATGTCTTCATTCCGCTGGTACTCCCGCTGCTGGGCATGTGGTGGCTTCGACGTCACCCGGTCGCGTTGGCCGAGGGACGCTCATGAAAATCCTCTATGGTGTCAACTCGGTGCCGAGCGACTGGCCCAAGTCGGCCGTGAGCATCGGCAAGTTCGATGGTGTGCACGCCGGGCATCGCGCGGTCATCGCCGAACTCAAGGCCATCGCGGCCCGGAAACAACTCGCGACCGTCGTCGTCACGTTCGACCGGCATCCGCTCGCCCTGCTTTCGCCGGCCACCTGCCCGAGCACGCTGGTCAGCGCCGAGCAGAAACTCAACCTGATCGCCGAGACCGGCGTTGATGCCACGCTGCTGCTCGAATTCAACCAGGCACTCTCCAGCCTGCCTCCGCGTGACTTCATCGAGCGCATCCTGGTCACCGCGCTGCATGCCCGGTTTGTGCTGGTCGGTCGCGACTTTCGGTTCGGGGCGAAGGGCGCGGGCGACGTGGCCCTGCTCCGTGAGCTCGGCACCGAGTTCGGCTACGAAGTGCGCCTGATCGACGACCTGAAGCCCGACGGCGCCCGAAGGGTGTCGTCGACCTGGATCCGCGAGCTGCTCGGCAGCGGCGAGGTCACCGAAGCCGGCGAACTGCTCGGCCACCTGCCCACCGTTCGCGGCGTCGTCGTGCACGGTGCCGCCAGGGGCCGCGAGCTCGGTTTTCCCACCGCCAACCTGTCAGCCGATTCCGACGGCCTGATTCCCGCCGACGGCGTGTACGCCGGGTGGCTGAGCGATGCGGGATCCCGCTACCCGGCAGCCATCTCGGTGGGCAACAACCCCACCTTCGACGGCGTGGCCCCGAAGCAGGTCGAAGCGTACGTGCTCGACGAAGTGGATCTTGACCTCTATGACCACGTCGTCGACGTATCGTTCGTGGAGCGGATTCGCGGCATGGTTGCCTATTCGGGCATCGACCCGTTAATCGAGCAAATCCGCGATGACGTCGCGCGGGTTCGGGCAATTCTGAGCCGCACGAACGCGCGTTAGTCCAGCCGCAGCCGGTTGCCGACGGCGAACCAGGCCGTCGCGCCGAACAACGGGGCGAGCAGGACCGCCAGCACCCAGTTGGTACGAACGCTGGGGCGCAGGTGCGCGGCCCGCCCGATCTGAATCATGGCCACGAGCGACAGCGTGAGCACGATCACGCCGGCACACACCGCCACAATGATGCCCACCCAGCCGTTATCGCCCACATCCCCCATGTCAGAAACCATACCAAATAGTATTTTTATTGTACAGTCACAAACAGAGAATGGTGGAGGCCTCCGGGGTCATCGCGTGGGGGGCTACTTCGCCCCGGTACGCTGGGAACACGAGTAATTTCCTGGGGGTTTTATGTCACAACAAGCACGAGCAATAGAAACGCGCGCAGCGATAATTCGCGGTGCCGCGGAAGCTTTCGAGCAACGCGGATACGGGAGCACGTCCCTCGCGCAGGTGAGTGCTGCCGCCGGGGTAACCAAGGGAGCCCTGTACTTTCACTTCGATTCCAAGGAAGCCCTCGCGGTGGCCATTATCGATGCCCAGCACGAGAAATCGGTCGGTGCCGGCCGAGCGCTGCTCGACAGAAACGTGCCGGGCCTGCGCGCCCTCGTCTCCATGTCCTACGAGCTGGCTCGCCAGTTGCGCGATGACCTCATCGTCAGCGCCGGGGTGCGCCTGACCATTGAGGCCGTCAATTTTTCCACGCCGGTGTCGGCTCCCTATCTCGACTGGATGGTCGCCTGTGAGGAATTTTTGCGCCGGGGGATCGCCGACGGAGATGTGGCGCCAACGGTCGATGTGCCGGCTGCAGCACGCTTTTTCACCGCCGGTTTCACCGGCGTGCAGGTCGTCTCGGACGTTCTGACCAGGCGCGGCGACATCGACCAGCGACTGACCGAGATGTGGTCGCTGATGCTGCCCGGTCTCGTAGCCCCCGAACGCTGGGACGACTTGAAGAATCTGGCCGTCGAGGTGCAGCGGGAACGCAGCCGACCGCAGCCCTAGACTGACCGAGTGAATACCGCCTCCTCCCGCCGACTGTGGCCGGGGCGCGGCCTCGCCCTGCTAGGCATCATTTTCGTGGCGGCCAACCTGCGCAACGCTGTCGCAGCGCTCTCGCCGATCGTGACCGAGATCAACGTCGATATCCCCCTGAGCACGGTGTCAATCGGGGTGCTCGGCATGCTCCCACCGGTCTGCTTCGCGCTGTTCGGCATCTTCACCCCCATGATCACCCGCCGCCACGGACTCGAAGCGCCACTCGTGCTCGCCCTCATCGCCATTCTTCTCGGTCACCTCACTCGAGGCTTGTCCGGCTCGATCACCATGCTCATCATCGGCAGTGTCATCGCCTTCGCCGGACTCGGCATCGGCAACGTGCTGCTGCCGCCACTGGTCAAGAAGTACTTTCCGGACCGCGTCGGGCTCATGACGAGCGTCTACGTCACCGTGGTGTCCTTGAGCGCCCTCGTGCCGCCCCTGATCGCCGTTCCGGTAGCGGATGCCGCCGGCTGGCGGGTCTCGCTCGGCATATGGATGCTGCTGGCTCTGCTGGCTCTGGTGCCGTGGATCACCATGCTCCTGCGGCATCGCACCACGCAAACCCCCGGCCCGGTCGTCGACGAGGCCGACGCTGCCATTCTCGGTCGCCTCTGGAAATCATCGATCGCCTGGGCGATCGCCGGGGTGTTTGCGGCCTCGGCGCTCAATGCTTACGCCATGTTCGCCTGGCTGCCGCAACTGCTCGTCGATACTGCGGGGGTCAGTCCGGCCCAGGCTGGAACCCTCCTCGCGGTCTATGCCGGCATGGGAATACCGTGCGCGCTGATCATTCCCGTGCTCACCGCCCGCATGGCCAACGTCGGGCCGCTTGTCTATATCGGAGTGTTCCTGTTCGTGGCCGGTGATCTCGGTCTACTGTTCGCGCCGGAGACCCTGACCTGGCTCTGGGTCAGCTTTGCGGGCCTGGGGCCGTTGTTCTTTCCGCTCGCGCTCGTGCTGATCAACCTGCGCACCCGCACCCATGCTGGCGCTGTGGCTCTCAGCGGCTTTGTGCAGAGCGTCGGCTACACACTGGGAGCCCTGGGGCCGCTGGTTTTCGGTCTATTGCACGAGCTCAGCGGCGGCTGGACCTGGCCGCTCGGCTTTCTGCTCGCCACCGCTTCGGCGATCATCATCGCGGGGACCGTGATCGGTCGTCCGCACATGCTCGAGGACGATCTGGAACGCTCACGCTGACGGACTTCAGGGCACCAGTTCGGCTCGGTGGATCAGTGCCGCAGCACCGATCAGCGGGCCGTCGCCCGACAGCGCTGACGGAACCACTCGCACCCGGGTGGCATAGGCGAACTGCACCCGCCGTTTGATCGCCTCGCGGGCGAACTCGAGCAGGTCGGGGGTGACGTTGGAGAAGCCGCCGCCGATGGCCACGAGGTCAAGGTCGAGCAAAGTTGCTGCGGACGCGATAGCCTGACCGAGCGCCTCGCCGCTGCGTGCAACGGCGGCGACCGCGATCGGATCGGCGGCCGCGTAGGCTGCCGCGAGGTCTTCGCCCGACTCGCCGGTGAAGCCCTGGCTGCGTGCCCAGGCGACGGTCTTCGGCCCCGAGGCGATGGCCTCGATGCAGCCCACTCCACCGCAGGCGCAGGGGTCGCCAAAACCGCCGACCTCGATGTGGCCGATATGCCCGGCGTTTCCGGTCGGCCCCGACGCGGTCACCCCGCCGAGGATCAGGCCGCCGCCGATGCCGGTCGACACGATCATGCCCATCAGGTTGTCGACGCCCTGGCCGGCGCCGACCCAGTGCTCGGCGAGGGTGATGCAGAGCCCGTCCATGCGCAGGCGCACCGGCAGGCCGGGAACGAGGCCGACCACCAGCTCCTTGAGCGGATACTCGCGCCAGACCGGCAGGTTCAACGGTGACACCGCCCCCTGCCGCAGCTGGATCGGCCCGGCACAGCCGATACCGACCCCGACCAACGGATATTTCGGCGGCAGGCTCGCCAGGGTTTGCAGCACCACACCACTGACAGCGGATGCCAGTTCGTCGCTCGTCGCGCGCGCCCCGGTCGGTGCGCGGTGTCGGCTGGTACCGAGCACGACTCCGAGGTCATTTACGAGGGCAGCTTCGACCTTGGTGCCTCCCACATCGACGGCGAGAACGTACGTGGAGGCTTCAATAGCGGGCATGCACTCATCGTAGAAGATCGCGCATCTGCTCAGATGAGCAACAATCCCTACGGCTGTTGATTCGTGCCGCGGACCGTCGTAGGCTGGGTTCAAACGATTGGACCGCGATCTTTCCATGAGCGACACCGACGAACTCCTGTCCATCCGCGCCGCCGAGCTTTACTACGAAGAGAATCAGACCCAGGACGAGATCGGCGTGATTCTGCGCCTGACCCGGTGGAAGGTCGGCCGGTTGCTGGCCAGTGCCAAGGCCAACGGTTTCATCCGCATCGAGATCGTGCATCCGCGCGCCCGCCGGCTGCCGATCGAACGCCGCCTCCGCGAATCGACCGGCCTCACCGACGCCATCGTGGTCTCCTCCGCGGGCGTATCGAGTGACGCCGAACTGCAGTCCCGCACCGCGCAGGCCGCCGCCGACTACCTCACCAGCCTCCGCCCGATTCCGCGCACCCTCGGCATCAGTTGGGGTCGCACCCTGCACGATGTCTCCCTGCACCTCAAACAGGGGTGGGCTCCGGGGGTGAACGTGGTGCAGATCAACGGCGGCGTCAGCCTGAACCAGCGCACCGGCACCGCGGCATCCACTGCCGTCACCATCGCCCACAAGGCCGACGGTTCGGCCACTCTGCTGCCGAGCCCCGCCATCTTCGAACGCCTCGAAACCAAGCAGGCGATGGAAGCCGACCGCACCGTCGCAGGGGTGCTCGCCCTGGCCCGCAACGCGCAGGCCTACGTTTTCAGCGCCGGGCAGGCGGATGCGAATTCCGCCCTCGTCGACAGCGGCTACCTCACCGTGGAGCAGATCGACGACCTCGTCTCCCGCGGCGCGGTCGGCGATGTCGTCGGCCGGTACATCGATGCCAACGGCCGCATCGTCGACCCCGAACTCAACGAACGCACGGTCGGCATCCAGATCGACCAGTTGCGCCGCGCCCCGCTCACCATCGCCGTCATCTCCGGAAACAACAAGCACGCCATCGCTCGCGCCGTCGTGCGTAACGGCCTGTGCACCGTGCTGGTGACCGACGAAGACACCGCGAACGCTCTGCTCCAGGAAAAGGACACCCCATGACTCACAGCCCCCTGGCTACCTACCAGCCGGAACAGCGTGCCCTCGCGCTGATCGGCGGGGAGGCCACCGACGCCAACCTGCGCCGGTACCTGCACGGAATCCCCGGAATCGACGCCGTCGGTCTCGAAGCCCGCGCCGCCGACCTCGGCACCCGCTCGATCAAAACCAGCTCCAAACGCTGGGCGTTCGACACCATCATCGGCCTGATCGACCTCACCACCCTCGAGGGCGCTGACACCCCCGGCAAGGTGCGCTCGCTCGTCGCCAAGGCGCTGGTGCCAGACCCGAGCGACCCCGGTACTCCCCGTGTCGCCGCGGTCTGCGTCTACGGCGACATGGTCGGTACCGCCGTCAACGCGCTCGGCTCCGCCCATGCCGCCGGCGGCACGGAGGGAGTCAACGTGGCCGCCGTCGCCACCGCTTTTCCGAGCGGCCGCGCCTCCCTGGCGATCAAGCTCGCCGACGTGCGCGACTCGGTCGCGGCCGGCGCCGACGAAATCGACATGGTCATCGACCGTGGTGCTTTTCTGGCCGGCCGGTTCGGCCAGGTCTACGACGAGATCGTCGCCGTGAAAGACGCCTGCCGTCGGGTCGACGGTTCGATGGCTCACCTCAAGGTGATTCTCGAGACCGGCGAACTGAACACCTACGACAACGTGCGCCGCGCCTCTTGGCTGGCCGTTCTGGCCGGCGGTGACTTCATCAAGACCTCCACCGGCAAGGTGGCCCCGGCCGCGACGCTGCCCGTGACGCTGTCGATGCTCGAGGTCGTGCGCGACTGGCACCGCCTCACCGGGGTGCAGATCGGCGTGAAACCGGCCGGCGGCATCCGTACGTCGAAGGACGCCATCAAATACCTCGTGACGGTCGCCGAAACCGTGGGGGAGGACTGGCTCACGCCGCACCTGTTTCGCTTCGGGGCTTCCAGCCTGCTCAACGACGTGCTGCTGCAGCGCCAAAAGATGACGACCGGGCACTACTCCGGCCCCGACTACGTGACGATCGATTAGGGAACAACCATGAAATTTCTTGACTACGCCCCGGCCCCAGAGTCGCAGGCCCTGCTGAACCTCAAAAGCGACTACGGCCTCTTCATCAACGGCGATTTCACGGCCGGTCGCGGAACCCCGTTCCAAACCATCAACCCGGCTACCGAGCAGCAGATCGCCATGATCGCCACCGCCAACGAAGCGGATGTCGACGCCGCAGTCGCGGCCGCCCGTCACGCCTACGATGGCGTCTGGTCCCGCCTCTCCGGCAGCGACCGGGGCAAGTACCTGTTTCGCATCGCCCGCCTGGTGCAGGAACGCGCCCGCGAACTCGCCGTCGCTGAGACCCTCGACAACGGCAAACCGATCAAGGAAACCCGCGACGTCGACATTCCCCTGGTCGCCGCCTGGTTCTTCTACTACGCCGGCTGGGCCGACAAGCTCGACCACGCCGGAGTCGGTCCGAACCCGGCCTCGCTCGGCGTCGCCGCGCAGGTCATCCCGTGGAACTTTCCGCTCATGATGCTCGCCTGGAAGATCGCCCCTGCCCTTGCCGCCGGGAACACGGTCGTGCTCAAGCCCGCCGAAACCACCTCGCTCACCGCGCTGCTGTTCGCGGAGATTCTGCAGCAGGCCGACCTGCCCGCCGGCGTCGTGAACATCATCACGGGTGACGGAAGCACCGGGCAGATCCTGGTCAACCACCCAGGCGTCAACAAGGTCGCCTTCACCGGTTCGACCTCGGTCGGTCGGGCCATCGCCCGCTCCGTCGCCGGAACCGACAAAAAGCTCAGCCTCGAGCTCGGCGGCAAGGGCGCCAACATCGTCTTCGACGACGCCCCGATCGACCAGGCTGTCGAGGGCATCGTGCGCGGCATCTTCTTCAACCAGGGTCACGTCTGCTGCGCCGGCAGCCGCCTGCTCGTGCAGGAAAGCATCCACGACGACGTCATCGAGCGGCTCAAGCGCCGCATGCAGACATTGCGCCTGGGCGACCCGCTCGACAAGAACACCGACATCGGTGCCATCAACAGTGCAGAACAGCTCGCCCGTATTCGCGAACTGTCCGATCTCGGCCAGCAGGAAGGCGCCGAACGCTGGAGTACCGACTGCGTCATTCCCGAGAACGGTTTCTGGTTCGCGCCGACCATCTTCACCAATGTGTCCACCAGCCACCGCATCGCGCGCGACGAGATCTTCGGCCCGGTGCTCTCCGTGCTGACCTTCCGCACCCCGGCCGAAGCAATTGCCAAGGCGAACAATACCCCGTACGGTCTCTCCGCCGGAATCTGGAGCGACAAGGGCAGCCGCATCCTCGCCGTCGCCGACAAGCTGCGCGCCGGCGTGATCTGGGCGAACACCTTCAACCAATTCGACCCGTCCAGCCCGTTCGGTGGCTACAAGGAGAGCGGCTACGGCCGCGAAGGCGGCCGCCACGGCCTCGCTGCGTACCTCAAGCCCGCCGTACGCACCGGCTCGCGGTCGATCCCGGCCGCGGAGCACGCTCCGGTCAGCAAGAAGTCCGCATCCGCCAGCAAGAAGTCCGCATCCGCAGAGAAGGCCACCAAGTGAACCGCCTCGCCATTCCCAAGACATACAAGCTCTACATCGGCGGCAAGTTTCCGCGCAGCGAATCCGGCCGCGTCTACGAGGTGCTCTCGCACAAAGGCGACTTTCTCGCCAACGCCGCGAAGGGGAGCCGCAAGGATGCCCGCGACGCCGTGGTTGCCGCCCGCAGCGCCCTCGGTGGCTGGGCCGGTGCCACGGCCTACAACCGTGGCCAGGTGCTGTATCGCATCGCCGAACTGCTCGAGGGCCGCCGGGCGCAGTTCATCGACGAGATCGAGAGCTGCGAGGGCGTCAACGCCGCCGCAGCGAGTGCCCAAATCGACGAGGCCATCGATCGCTGGGTCTGGTACGCCGGCTGGGCTGACAAGTACGTGCAGGTCGCTGGCAACGCCAACCCGGTCTCCGGTCCGTTCTTCAACCTGTCGGTGCCCGAACCGACCGGCGTCGTCGCGATCATCGCCCCGCAGGGCGGCGAATCGCTGCTCGGACTGGTCAGCGCCATCGCACCGGCCCTCGTGGCCGGTAACACCGTCGTCGTCGTCGCCAACGAACTCGCACCGCTGTCGGGGATCAGTCTCGGCGAGGTGCTCGCCACGAGCGATGTGCCCGGCGGAGTCGTCAACATCATCACCGGTTCGCCGGCCGAAATTGCGCCGTGGCTGGCCAGCCACGCCGACGTCAACGCGCTCGACCTCGTCGGTGCCGGCGACCTCGACTGGGTGGAGCTGCAGATCAGCGCCGCCGACACGCTCAAGCGGGTACTCCCACCCGAGTCGGGAGCGGATGCCGCAGCCCCCGCCCTGTCCCGCATCCTCGCCTTCACCGAAGTCAAAACGGTCTGGCACACCAAGGCTATCCTCTAGCCTGTCGCCCGGGTATCCGCTGGCCGCCGCCCGGGCATCCGCTGTGACCGTGCAACGGGTGTCCCAGGCCGCGATAGGCTGCGGCGCATGACCTTACGCAGAGCACTCGTCACCGGCGCGACGGGCTACATCGGTGGACGTCTCGTTCCCAAACTTCTCGACGCCGGTTTCACCGTGCGGGTGCTCGTGCGCACGCCGTCGAAACTGCGCGATGTGCCCTGGGCCGATCAGGTCGAGGTAGTCGAGGGAGACCTCGGCGACCTGGCGTCGGTTGAGCGCGCGTGCGTCGATATCGACGTGCTGTTCTATCTCGTGCATTCGATGGGTGCGGCCGGCGACTTCGAGAAAACCGAGCACACGGCGGCGGAGAACGTCGCCCGGGCGGCCTTCGCCGCCCACGTCGGGCGGATCGTTTACCTCGGCGGGCTGCACCCCGACACGCAGACGTTGTCGGCCCACCTGCGCTCCCGGATGGAAGTCGGCCGCATCCTGATCGACAGTGGCGTGCCCACCATCGCGTTCCAGGCTGGCGTCGTGATCGGCTCAGGTTCCACCTCGTTCGAGATGATCCGCCACCTGACCGACGTGCTGCCCTACATGCCCGCGCCCAAATGGGTGCGCAACAAGATCCAGCCGATCGCCGTGCGTGACGTGCTCTACTACCTGCAGGCCGCGGCCGACCTGCCGCCCGAGGTGAACCGCACCTTCGACATCGGCGGTCCGGACGTCTTGCGGTACGGCCAGATGATGAACGGTTACGCCCTCGAAGCCGGCCTCAAGCAGCGGGCCATCGCGGCTCTGCCGGTACTCACCCCGTGGCTCGCCTCGCAGTGGGTGAACCTGGTCACGCCGATTCCACGCAACCTCGCCATCCCCATCATCGCCTCGCTGCAATACGACTGCGTCGTGCACGAGAGTGATATCGACGAGTTCATTCCGCAGCCGGAGGGCGGCCTCACCGGCTATCGTCGCGCCGTGCGTCTGGCCCTCGGCCGCATGCGAGACGGCGACGTGGAGACCAGCTGGCGCAACTCCTCGATCGAGGGTGCGTCGAGCAACCCGCTTCCGAGCGACCCGGACTGGGCCGGCCACTCCGTTTACACCGACCTGCGCGAGAAGACCACCCCGGCCGACCCCGCAGCACTGTGGCGGGTCATCGAGAGCATCGGCGGCGAAAACGGCTGGTACTCCTTTCCGTTGGCCTGGGCCGTTCGCGGTCTCATGGACAAGGCCGTCGGCGGGGTCGGTCTTCGCCGCGGCCGCCGCAACCCCGACCACCTGCACAACGGTGAGGTGCTCGATTTCTGGCGGGTCGAGCAGATCGACCACGGAAGCTTTCTGCGCCTCCGCGCCGAAATGCGCGTCCCAGGCCGGGCCTGGCTCGAAATGAGCGTGACACCAACGGATGCCGGCGGCTCCCTCTACCGCCAGCGCGCGGTGTTCTTTCCCCGCGGCCTCGGCGGGAGGCTGTACTGGGCGGCGATCCTGCCGTTCCACGGCATCATTTTCGAGGGCATGGCCACCCGCATCACGGCCACGGCGGCGGTGGAGCCGAAAACCGAGGTGCCGCATCCGCTCGGCGCAGTATCTCGTTCTGAGGATAACTGAGGTTCCAGTAGAACGTGCGTATACTCTGAGAATTCTGGCGGCTCGGCCTGGTTCGGGGCATGATGGTTACGAGTAGGAGGCCACTATGTCAGTTTCTCTCGCCTTTCTGGGCGACGGCCTTGTCGCGAGCGGTCTGTGGGACGAGTGGTTTCCCGAGCACGATGTGCACAATTTGGCCGCCAGTGGAAACACCACTGATGAGGTGATCGCGCAGATTGATCGGGTGATTGAGTTGCGGCCGGACGCCATCGTGATCGGGGTCGGTACCAACGATCTCGGCTGGCGCAAGTCCGACGAATACGTCGTGCGCAACGTCGAGACCATCCTGCACACCCTCCGTCGAGCCCTGCCAGAGACCCGCATAATGGTGCAGTCTGTTTTACCACGTGACCGGGACTTTGCCGAGACCATCCGCTCAATAAACCGGCACGTGTGGCAGTATGCACCCACCCAGCACGTGCAATACCTTGACCTCTGGCCGGCTCTCGCCCTGCCGGACGGCGAGCTCGACCCGGCACTCGGTATCGACCGCCTGCACCTGAATCCGGCCGGGTACGCGGCCTGGCTCGCCGAACTGAAGCCGGGGCTGGAGATGCTGTTCGAACGCCCGCCGTCGACGACATCGATTCCCATCCAGCACGCCTGAACCGCCAGGGACGAGCACGCGGCTGCCTGCTTGGCACGCTCGGTAGAGTGGACTCATGCTCAGATCGGTTCGCCCCGCACTCGTCCTCACTCTCGGTGCGCTGATTAGCGGGGGTCTGGTCATCGGGGGAGCCGTGCTCGCCCCGACGCCGCCAGCGCAGGCCGCCACCGCTCCGCTCAGCCTGGTGGGCGCAGGCGTCAACGACTTCAGCTTTGACTCCTTCGACGCCCAATACGACCTTGGCCTGGACGCTGACGGCCGGTCAACGCTGACAACCGTCGAGACCATCGTGGCCCGCTTCCCAGAGATCGACCAAAACCACGGCATTCAGCGCGCCATCCCCACGCACTACCGGGGGCGTCCCACCGACATCGTGATCGAGAGCGTCACTGACGAGAACGGCACGCCCCGACCGTTTGGCACCGAGACCACCAGCGAAGACCGCGATGAAGAGTTTCTCGTGGTGACGAGTGCCGCCGACGAATTCGTACACGGCGCAGAGACCTACGTGATCACGTACGCGCAATCCAACGTCACGCTGTATCCCGACAACGCGAACACCGAAGAGTTCTACTGGGACGTAAACGGCACCGGATGGGACCAGCCGTTCGGCCTGGTCACCGCAACGGTGCGGTTCGATCCGGAGCTCGTCGACCGGTTGAGCGGCAAGCTGCGGTGTTTTCAGGGGCGGGATGATTCTCAGTTGCCCTGTGACAGCATCCGTTTCACCGGGTCCGACACTGAACCCACCATCTCCGCGGTTACCCGCGAGCTCGGGCCGCAGGAGAACCTGACTATCGATGTCGAGTTTCAGCCGGGTACCTTTGTGCCGCGCGATGATTCCTTCACCGCCAACGCCTTCCCCAGCATTGGGCTGGCCGCCGCCATCGTGGCGTTGCTGACGGCCCTGTTGGCCGCACTGTTACGCGCCACCCGATTGCGTGACGCGCACGGTCGATTCACCATCATCGCCGAGTATCTTCCGCCGCGAGGGGTGAACCTGCTCACCTCCGGAGACATCGTCGGTGCCTCGAGCAAGGCGATGGCGGCCCAGTTCATCAGCTTCGCGGTGCGTGGCAACGTGCGTATTCTCGAGACCAGCGACAAGAAGAGTCACTTTCTGCTCGAATTCGTGCACGCCGACGGCGTCGACGAGACCGAGAGCCGCATTCTCGGCAAGCTCTTTCCCGGACTGCAGCCCGGCGACCAACGTGACCTGAAGAAGAAGAGCATTTCGTTGAGCAAGGCGCTGGCGAAGGAACGCACGGCGAGCCACGCGGAATCTCTGCGTTTGGGTTTGCGGGAACAGAAAAACGTCGCCCTGCGCAGTGTGCTCATGGGGATTGCCGTGGTCAGCGGTGGTGTCGCCGTCGTGACCGGCCTGGGCGCCGTCATCACGGTGGTGGGCGGGTTCTGGCCCCTGCTGATCATCGCGCTGGGCGTCGTGGCTGCCGTTGCCACCATCGCGTTGGTCGCCAATTTTAGAACGCTCACTGAAAGTGGTGCGGAACTGCGTGACTATCTGAAGGGCGTCAAGTTGTATATAGGTCTCGCCGAAGCCGATCGGCTGCGAGTGTTGCAGAGTCCGGAGGGAGCCGTGCGTTCCGTCTATCGGCCGGAAAACGGTCGGCCAAATCTCGGCCTTGCCACCGCGACAGCGGATGCCCCCGCCGTACAGATCGTGAAACTCTACGAACGCGTGCTGCCCTTGGCCGCACTGTTCGGGCAGGAGAAGGACTGGTCCGGCGTGCTGAGCCAGTACTACGCCGAGAGCAACACCCAGCCCGACTGGTATTACGGGTCCGGAATCTTCCAGGCGGCGTACTTCGCGGGTGCGATCAGCTCCTTCCAGGCCGCCACGACGGCGTCCTGGTCGGGCAGCGCCACGAGCTCATCGAGCTCCGGTGGAGGCGGCGGCGGTTTCTCGGGCGGCGGAGGCGGCGGCGGGGGCGGGGGAGGAGTCTGATGGGCACTCCAGCCGCACCGACGTTCACTCGCTCGGCTCTCGCGCCTGGCCTGCTGGGCGCCATCGTTCTGCTCGCCGGACTCGCGCTTCTGGACGGCGAGAGTTTCATCATCATTCGCTACGCGGTCAGTATTCTGGCGCTCATCATCTGCGTCTTCGTGATTCAGGCCCGGTCGTGGTACTGGCTGATCGGTCTCGTTCCGATGGCTATCCTGTGGAACCCGGTCGTGATCATCGACCTCAGCGGTCAGGGCTGGGTCTCGGCTCAGTTCATCGCGGCGATCGTTTTCATCGTCGTCGGTCTGCGCACCAAAGTGCCAATTCGCAAGGATTGAACGTCGGGCGTAGACTACTATCGCGTTGAGAGAACTCGATCAGATCTCTACTGGCTCTCGCATTCGGTGGCAGTACCTGTCATATCTGCACCACCGTTGCGACAGCATCCGCTTGACCTTGGGTCCGGCGTCATGATCAGGGCCCGTGCTGTGTTTCGTGTACCACCTGTTTCTGCACGCCGGAGAAACGGTGTGTGCGCACTGCGCGTTTCGGTAACACCAGAATGCCGTGACCGGCACGCTCGGATAGGTACAGCCGGTACCCGTACCGTGCTGCTTCGAAGTGGAGAACAATGGCTTATACCCGCACCGATGCCTCGAGCAGCCGGAACAACCTCGGTCGTAGTGGGTCCACCCGCAATCGGGCTCACCCGCGTTCCCGCGACGATGATGCGCCGATCATTCCGATTCTCGCCCGCAAGGTGCGCGAGGTCGAAGCGAAGGCGCAGTCCGGTACCAAGCTCGGGCCGACCAACCGCACGAAATACCAGGTCATCGCCCTGCTGATGCGAGAGGAACGCGCCCGGGTCAAAGGCGACAAAGAGCTCTCCGACGCGAACCGAGCAGAGCTGCTCAAACGCCTCGATGGGATCGCCCAGATTCTGGCCAAGACGGCCGCCCGTGACACGAGCCTGATAACCCTGCTCGAACCCGATGCGGGCGTCTCCACCGTCGCCCAGCGGTTTCGGCGCGATTGGCTGCTCGAATCCGGTGCCGAGCTCAGCCCCGACGAACTCATCATCACCCGTGAGCCCGAGGCCGCACCGGTCGTGCTGCAGAACCAGGTCATCCCGCAGTCGGTGAAAGCCCGGCAGCTGGCTAACCCGTTCCTGGCCCCCGACTTCAGCGCAGCGGCCCAGCCGATCGTGCACCCGCGTCGACTCGCCAACTGGGAACTGCTCGGCCCCCTGTTCAAATCTTTCGAGTATGGTTCAGGCGGCCAGGCGGCCAGCATGGACATGCCGGAAGCCCCCCGCCTCGACCGGCTCTCCCCGGGCGGCATGGAGCTCATGCGGCACCAGGCACGTTTCATCGAGAGCGCCCGCCTCGGCCACCGCAGCTACCTGCTCGCCGACGAGCCTGGCCTCGGCAAAACCGCGCAAAGCCTGCTGGCGGCATCCGTTGCCAACGCCTACCCGTTGCTGGCCATCGTGCCGAACGTGGTCAAGATGAACTGGGCCCGCGAAGTTGAGCTGTGGACGCCGAACCGGCGGGCCACCGTCATCCACGGCGACGGAGACACCCTCGACGCGTTCGCCGACGTGGTCGTGGTGAATTACGACGTGCTCGACCGCCACCTGGCCTGGCTCGGCACGCTCGGGTTCAAGGGCATGGTCGTCGATGAGGCGCACTTCATCAAGAATTTGTCCTCGCAACGGTCCAAACACGTGCTGTCGCTCGCCGACCAGATCCGCCGCCGTACTCCGGGCGGCAACCCGCTGCTGATGGCGCTCACCGGCACCCCTCTCATCAACGACGTCGATGATTTTCGTGCCATCTGGCAGTTCCTCGGCTGGATCGACGGCGACAAGCCGGCCCCCGCCCTCCTGAAACGCCTCGAAGAGACCGGGCTGACTCCCGCCGACATGGGGTTCTACAAGGAAGCCCGCGCCGCTGTCATTGATATGGGCATCGTGCGTCGCCGCAAGGTCGACGTCGCCGCCGACCTGCCGGCCAAGCGCATCGCCGACCTGCCGGTGGAACTCGACGATGACCTCGGCCGATCCATTCGTCAAGCCGAACGTGAGCTGGGTGCCCGTCTGGTCACCCGCTACCAGGCGCTCGTGGCTGCCCGCCATGCCGGTTCCGGCGGTCCAGCTGTTCCCGACGAAGACCAGCGGGATGCCTATATTCGCGCCGTCGCCCACGCCGAGCTCGAAGATTCCAAGGGCCAGACCACTGGCGAAAACGTCTTCACGATGGTGCGCAAGATCGGTCAGGCCAAGGCCGGGCTCGCAGCCGATTACGCTGCGCAACTCGCCCGCTCGGTCGGCAAGGTGGTGTTCTTCGCCAAGCACATCGACGTCATGGACACCGCGGAGGAGATCTTCGCCAAGCGCGACCTGAAAACGGTTTCGCTGCGCGGCGACCAGAGTGCCCTGGCCCGCCAGGCCGCGATCGACTCGTTCAACAACGATCCCGACGTCGCGATCGCGGTGTGTTCGCTCACCGCGGCCGGTGTCGGCGTGAACCTGCAGGCCGCGTCCAACGTGGTGCTCGCCGAACTCAGCTGGACCGCTGCCGAGCAGACCCAGGCCATCGACCGGGTGCACCGCATCGGCCAGGACGAGCCGGTCACCGCGTGGCGCATCATCGCCGCGCACACCATCGATGCGCGTATCGCCGACCTGATCGGCAGCAAAGAGGGTCTGGCCGCCCGCGCCCTCGATGGGTCTCAGGCAGAGTTTTCGGCCACCGAATCGGTGCAGGCAAGTGCGCTTATCTTCCTGCTCACCCAGGCCCTCGACGGAAAGCTGTAACCCGCATGAAGATCGGTATTCTCACCAGCGGCGGCGACTGCCCCGGACTGAACGCGGTCATTCGCGGCGCCGTGCTCAAGGGGGTGCGCACGCATGATTTCGAGTTCGTCGGAATCCGCAATGGCTGGCGCGGACTCGTGCAGAGCGAGTTCATGGAACTCGATCGTCACAGCGTGCGCGGCCTGTCTCGCCAGGGCGGCACCATTTTGGGCAGTTCCCGCACCAACCCGTTCGAGGGCGAGCACGGCGGCCCGGAGAATATCCAGCGCACCCTCGACGCCAACGGCATCGACGCCGTGATCGCGATCGGCGGGGAGGGCACGCTGACCGCAGCGCACCGCCTCACCGAGGCCGGACTCAACATTGTCGGCGTGCCGAAAACCATCGACAATGATCTCGAGGCCACCGACTACTCGTTCGGCTTCAACACCGCCGTCGAAATCGCCACCGAAGCCATCGACCGGCTGCGTACGACCGCCGAATCGCACGGGCGCTGCATGGTCGTCGAGGTCATGGGACGCCACGTCGGCTGGATTGCGCTGCACTCCGGCATGGCCGGCGGCGCCCACGCCATCCTCATTCCTGAGCAGCCCAAGTCGATCGAGCAGATCTGCGACTGGGTCGAGCACGTTCGCGACCGCGGTCGGGCCCCGGTCATCGTCGTCTCGGAGGGTTTTCTGCTCTCCGGCATGGAGAAGGCGCACTCCACCAAGGGCCTCGACGCTTTTCATCGGCCTCGTCTGGGCGGAATCAGCGAGATCATCGCCCCGTTGATCGAAGAACGCACCGGCATCGAAAGCCGGGCCACGGTGCTCGGCCACACCCAGCGCGGCGGCGCACCGTCGGCCTACGACCGGGTGCTCGCCACCCGCCTGGGTATGGCGGCGGTCGACGCGATCCACAACTCCCAGTGGGGCTCCATGGTGTCGCTGCGCGGCACCGAGATCGACGTCGTGAGCATCGCATCGGCCACGATCGGCCTCAAGCGGGTCTCACCGGCCCGCTACGACGAGGCTGCCGTACTCTTCGGCTAGAAGAGTGCGCTCGTGGCACGCGTTTGAACTCGTGGCACGCGTTCAAACCAGTGCCAGCTTATCAAACGAGTGCCGCGAGGTGCCGAGCTGGGCCCGGCGGGCTGCTCAGGCGAGTTTGGCCTGCACCTGGGCCAGCGAGGGATTGGTCGCGGCCGATCCGTCGGGGTACAGAATGGTCGGCACGGTCTGGTTGCCGTTGTTCAGGCTCATCACAAGTTCGGGTGTGCCGTCAACCTGCTCGATATTCACCTCGGTGTAGCCGATACCGGCGGTGTCGAGCTGTTTCTTCAATCGTTTGCAGTAGCCGCACCAATCGGTGGTGAACATGGTGATGGTTCCGGTAGCGGGTACAAAGTTCATTCTGCAAGCTTATCCGAGCCGCATCCGAATGCACCGCGTGCGCGTTAAGATGAAGCAATGACTTTGCCCCAGGTATGCGTGTGCTACCTCACTCGACTATCTCCCGAAGGCAACCGGCAGGTACTGCTGGGCCGCAAGAAGAAAGGCCTCGGCGTAGGCAACATCGTCGGCCTCGGCGGCAAGCTCGAAATCGGCGAAAGTGCAGTGGATGCTGCCGTGCGCGAAATCGAAGAGGAATCCGGGCTGGTGGTGGCGGCATCCGCTTTGACGGAACTGGGGTATCTCACCTACCTGTTTCCGCACCGCCAGGAGTGGAGCCAGGAATCGACCGTGTTCGTCTGCGACGACTGGTCCGGAACGCCGCGGGAATCGAACGAGCTGAACCCCGTCTGGTTCGAGGTGGCGAGCCTGCCGGTCGATGAGATGTGGGACGACGCCCGGCATTGGCTGCCCGGGGTGCTCGACGGAGTGCCGGTGCGCGCCACGTTCACCTTCGGAGCCGACTTGGAAAGCGTGGTGTCTCGTGCCTGAATTCAGCCTCATCATCGTGCTGGTCATTGCGCTGGCACTCATCTTCGACTTCACCAACGGTTTTCACGACACGGCCAATGCCATGGCCACCCCGATCGCGACCGGCGCGATGAAGCCCAAGGTCGCCGTTGGCGTCGCCGCCATTCTCAACCTGGTCGGTGCTTTTCTCTCGACCGAGGTTGCCCGCACAGTGTCTGGCGGCATTATCAAGGAGGGGGACGGCGGGGTACTGATCACCCCCGAACTCATCTTCGCGGGCCTGATCGGCGCGATCGTGTGGAACCTGGTCACCTGGCTGATGGGCCTGCCGTCCAGCTCGAGCCACGCCCTGTTCGGTGGGCTGATCGGCGCCACGATCATCGGCGTCGGTACCCAGGCCGTTGACTACAACGTCGTGGCCGCCAAGGTGATCCTGCCCGCGCTGATCGCGCCGCTGATCGCGGGAGGCGTGGCGCTCGTCGCCACCCGCCTGGCCTACACGATCACCCGGCGCGACGTCGGCAAGCCAGACGGCCGCGGCGGGTTCCGTTACGCGCAGATCTTCTCCTCCTCGCTCGTCGCGCTGGCCCACGGCACCAACGATGCCCAGAAGACCATGGGAGTGATCACCCTCACCCTCATCGCCGGCGGGTTTCAGGCAGTCGGCAGCGGGCCCACCTTCTGGGTCATCGCCGCCTGCGCCCTCGCCATTGCCGTCGGCACCTACACCGGCGGCTGGCGCATCATCCGCACCATGGGCACCGGCCTGACCGAGATCAAGCCGGCCCAGGGTTTCGCCGCCGAAACCAGCACCGCGGCCACGATCCTCGCCTCCAGCCATCTCGGATTCGCCCTCTCCACCACCCAGGTTGCCTCCGGCTCGGTGATCGGCTCCGGCCTGGGCCGCCGCGGGTCGACCATCCGCTGGGGGATGGCCGGCCGCATCGCTCTCGGCTGGGTCATGACCCTGCCGGCTTCGGCCATCATGGGCGCATTCGCCGCCGGACTCGCCCTGCTCGGGCCGATCGGCATCGTGCTCGACATGGTGATCGGAACGATCGTCATCATGGCCCTGTTCCGCTGGTCGCGTCGCAACCGGGTCTCGCACCACACCCTGCTCAACGACATCGATGATGCCGGACGGGTGGTCAACATCAAGAAGACGCCGCGCCGGCCCACGCGGCGTGGCCGCGGCGACCGCAAGAAGGTATCGCTGTGATCGACTGGAGCGCCTTTCTCATCGTCTCGGCCGCGTCACTGTTCTCGGCCGCTCTGCTCGTGAGCCTCTACTCGCTGGGCCTGCGCCTGCTTACCACGGCCGGTCGCATCCCGCTGGTGGAGCCGCACGAATTCACCGGCGCGATCACCGTGCTGAGCCCGAAGAAGGCCGCGAAACAGGTCAAACGAGCGCGCAAGGCCGCCGCGGCCAACCCGCTCGCGCCCGGGCTGAAACGCTTGGCGCTTTACGCCGGCTATGCCTGTTTCGTGCTGTGCGGCATCGCCGTGCTCTACGGCGTCTACCTGATCGTGCCCGCCCTGCACCGATAGCCTGCCTCCACGGACGGGGCCCGGGCCCAGTTTATAAACTGGGCCCACGGACGGGGCCTGGGCCCCGTCCGTGTGAGGGTGGGTCAGGCGGTTTGGCGCAGGCGGCCGAGCCGGGTCATCAGGTGGTAGATCGTGATGGCCGCCACGGTGCCGAGGGCGATGCCGTTGAAGCTCAGGGTGCCCGCGTTCAGGGTGAAGTCGGCGATGCCTATGATCAGCGCGGTCGCGGCCGTGAACTGGTTAACCGGCTTGGAGAAGTCGACCTTGTTGTCAAGCCAGATCTTGACGCCGATGACACCGATCAGCCCGTAGAGCGCAGTGGTGACACCGCCGAGCACCCCGTCGGGGATGGTGAAGATGATCGCCCCGACCTTGGGGGAGAGGCCGAGCAGAATCGCGACGATGCCGGCCACCCAGTAGGCCGCCGTGGAGTAGATGCGGGTGGCCGCCATGACGCCGATGTTCTCGCCGTAGGTCGTAGTTCCGCTGCCGCCGCCGAAACCGGCCAGCATGGTGGCGAGGCCGTCGGCGAGCAGGGCCCGTCCGGTGAGCCGGTTCACCTTCGCATCCGTCATCTGGGCGACGCCCTTGATGTGGCCAACGTTCTCGGCGATCAGCACGAGGACGACGGGGATAAAAGCGGGCAGCACCCCGAAGACTGCGGCCGGGTTCTCAAACGGGTTGGCCGGGGCGGTGAACGGCGGCAGCCCGATCCAGGCGGCGTCGGCGACGCGGCTGAAGTCGACCTCGCCGAAGAAGACGGCCGCGACGTAGCCAACGACCACGCCGAGAAAGATCGACAGTCGACCGAGGATGCCGCGAAACAGCACCGTGCACAGAATCACCGCGACAAGGGTGATCAGAGCGGTGAGCGGTGCCTTGTCGAAGTTGGCCTTAGCCACCGGGGCGAGGTTGAATCCGATTAGCGCGACGATGGCGCCCGACACGATCGGCGGCATGAGCCGGTCGATCCACCCGGTGCCGGTGAGCTGAACGATCACGCCGACCAGGGCTAGGAGTACCCCGACGGCCATGATGCCGAACAGGGCGCTGCCCATGCCGGCCGAGGCGGTTGCCGCGGTGATCGGTGCGATGAACGCGAACGACGAGCCGAGGTAGCTGGGCAGTTTGTTGCCGGTGATCAGCAAAAACAGGAGGGTTCCTATACCGGAGAACAGCAGTGTGGTGCTCGGCGGAAAGTCGGTGAGCAGCGGCACCAGAAAGGTCGCACCGAACATGGCCACGACGTGCTGCGAGCCGATGCCGATGGTCAGCGGCCAGCTCAGGCGTTCGCCCGGACCTACGACCTCCTGTGCCCCGACTGTTTTTCCGTCGCCGTGCAGGGTCCAGGGCAGTGCCATTGCGGTTCTCGTTTCTTTATGCTGCGTGATCAGTCCTGTTGCCTGATCACAGTCGAGCGTAGTCGCAGCCGACAACCGGTCCTCACGGCACGGTCCTCACAGCACGGCGGAATAGACTCGGGCGCATGAGCCAACTCGCTGATCCCACCACCGAGACGGGGCTGGAGGTGCGAGTGGCCAACGGACTGCTCCGTGGGGTGCGCGAGCGCGGTGTGCTGGCCTGGCGCGGTATCCCCTATGCGGCGGCTCCGGTGGGTGAGCGACGATTTCGTGCGCCGCAGCCGGCTCCGGCCTGGCACGGCGTGCGCGACGCGAGCGAGTGGGGCCCGATCGCCCCGCAGAGTCACAAGGGCCAGTTTCGCGGCGCTCACCCGCGCATTCCGCAGGGCGAAGACTGCCTCAACCTCAACGTGATCGCGCCAGACGAGCGGATGCGCCCCAGCGCGCAGCTCCAGGACGCACTGCGGCCGGTGATGGTGTTCATCCACGGCGGCGCTTACAGCGTCGGCTCCAGCCGTGAGGTTCCGCGGCAGGGGGAGGGCCTGGTGCGACGGGGCGGCATCGTTTACGTCAGCATCAACTACCGGCTCGGGGCCCTCGGGTACCTGGACTTCTCCCGGTATGCCACGACGGAGCATCCGTTTGAGAGCAACCTGGGATTACGAGACCAGGTCGCCGCCCTGCAATGGGTGCACGAGAACATTCACGCCTTCGGCGGCGACCCGGATGCCGTCACCCTGTTCGGCGAGTCGGCCGGCGGCAACGCGGTCACCACGCTGATGACCGTGCCGGGCGCGGCCGGACTGTTCCACCGGGCGATCGCGCAGAGTGCGCCGCCGAACGCGGTCTACCCGAGCGATCTCACCGCGCGCTGGGCCGGCGAATTCCTCGACAGCCTGACCGACGGCCCGTACAGCGACGCGGATGCCGCCCGACTGCTCCTCGCGGCCGACCCCGCGCAACTGGCCGCAGCGACGACAGCGCTGACCGTGCGCACTCCCGACCAAGACCCGGGCACGATCCCGCTCTGCCCCGTCATTGACGGCCATTTTCTGCCCGAGCGACCGCTCGATGCCTTTCGGGACGGCCGGGCCGCGCGCATCCCGCTGATCATCGGCACCAACGCGCGGGAGGGATCACTGTTCAGCGGCCGGATCGACATTCTGGCGACGACCCCGGCGCGGATCCGCGCGATATTCAAGAAAACCAAGAAGAAGGCGAAAAAGGCCCTCAAGGCGCAGTACCCGGGTATTCCCGCGTTGCGGGCGGCGCTCGATTTCGGCGGCGACTATTCGTTCTGGTATCCGAGCGTGAAGGTCGCAGAACGACACTCGCGCTATGCGCCGGTGTACTTCTACCGGTTCGACGCCGCGCCGCGGCTGCTGCGTCTGATGGGCCTCGACGCGACCCACGGCCTCGAACTGTTTCCGTTGTTCGACCGGCTCGACGGCTGGTTCGGCCGCGGCATGACGGCGCTCGGCGGGCGCCGCACTTTTCTGGACATTGCCACGAGGATGCAGGGCTGGTGGCTGGGTTTCGTCGCCGGCGGGGTGCCATCGGCGGCCTGGCCGCGCTACGACGAAAGCACCCGGGAAACGCTCATCATCGACCAAACAGACCACGTCGAATCCGATCCGCACAAGGAACGACGACTGGCCTGGGGACGGTTCGTGCCGCACGTTTGAGCTGACCCGGCTGGCCCGGTCGTAGACTGGAACCTTGCGTTAAAGGCCACGGCACTGGGAGCACACCATTTCGAGCACTGAAACACCCACCACTGCGGCCTCGCCGCAACCGGCAGCACGTGGCCTGAAGGCCCGGGTCGACTCCTACTTCGAGATCACCAGCCGCGGCTCCACCTGGTCGCGGGAATTTCGCGGCGGCGTCGTGACCTTCGTCACGATGGCCTACATCGTCATTTTGAACCCGCTGATTCTCGGCGGTTTCAGCGCCGACCAGGCCGCCGTCGACGTGGAAGGCGGCTGGTTGCCCAACGAGCAGGTTGCCGCCGTCACCGCCCTGACCGCCGGCGTCATGACCATTCTGTTCGGCCTCATCGCCCGACTGCCCTACGGTTTCGCTGCCGGGCTCGGCATCAACTCGTTCCTCGCTGTGAGCGTCGTTGGCCAGGTCACCTGGGCCGAAGCGATGGGCTTGGTCGTCATCAACGGCCTCATCATCGTGCTGCTGGCCTCGACCGGCCTGCGTGAACTCATCTTCAATGCCATCCCTCGTCCGCTGAAGATCGCCATCACGGTCGGCATCGGCCTGTTCATCGCGTTCATCGGACTGGTCGACTCCGGCTTCGTGCGGGCCAGCGGCGCGAACTCACCGCCCGTTCAGCTCGGCGACGCCGGCTCGATCGCTACCCTGCCGACCGCGGTCTTCGTGATTGGGCTCATCATCATCGGCGTGCTCCTGGCCCGCAAGGTCAAGGCAGCGCTGTTGAGCGGCATCGTGGCGACCACCGCCATCGCCGTGATCCTCGAGGCCATCTTCAAGGTCGGCCCCTCGCTCGGTACGAACCCGGCCGGCTGGAACCTGAACGCCCCCGTGCTGCCGACGAGCGTCGTGGCGCTGCCCGACCTCGGCCTGATCGGCCAGGTGTCCTTCGGCGCGTTCGAACGCATCGGCATGCTCGCCGCAGTGATGCTCGTCTTCACCCTCGTGTTCACGAACTTCTTCGACGCCATGGGCACGATGACAGGCCTGGCCAGTGAGGCCGGCCTCGCCGACCAGGACGGCAAGTTTCCCCGGCTGAAGTCCGCCCTGATCGTGGAGGGCATCGGCGCCGTCGCCGGCGGCGCCACGAGCGCCTCCTCGAACACCGTCTTCATCGAATCCGGTGCCGGAATCGGCGAGGGTGCTCGCACCGGCGCGGCCAACGTGATCACCGGCATCCTCTTTTTGGCCGCCATGTTCTTCACGCCGTTGACCCAGATCGTGCCGCTCGAAGTGGCTGCCGCCGCTCTCGTCATCGTCGGGGCGCTCATGGTCTCGCAGATTCGTCACCTGGACTTCACCGAGTTCTCCAGCACGCTGCCGATCTTTCTGACCATCATCGTGATGCCGCTGACCTACTCGATCGCCAACGGCATCGGGGCCGGGTTCATCAGCTGGGTGCTCGTGCGCAGCCTTTCCGGCAAGGGCCGCGAGATCAGCCCGCTGCTCTGGGTCGTCGCGGTCGGTTTCGTGCTGTTCTTCGTGCGCGGCCCGGTGGAAGCGCTGATCGGCTGAACCGAGGCACCTGCTAGCACCCGGTAACCGATCCGATTCGTAAGCCGGGAATCATGCACGCAGCAAACGACGACGTTTACCGCCCGAGCGATCGCGACCTGCTCAAGGGCGCGATCAGGCAGCTTGCTGCCCAAACCGGCATTGCGGTGATCTTCGCCGGGCTGGTCAACCATGGCGAACTCGTCATCACCGAGTTCGTCGGCACCACGACGCAGGGGCTGAAGAATCTCAACGTGCAGCCGGGTGAGGGCGTCGGCGGGCGGGCCCTGCACCAGTCCCGGCCGTTCGGCGTCGCTGACTATTTCGACTCGCACCGCATCACCCACCACCATGACCAGGCCGTGCGAATCGCCCGCGCCTTCCGGCTTCTGCCCTGACCACCTCCCCCCGGGAGGTGGTGGCCGCCGGCACCCGCTGCCACGCTGACATTCGTCACGACAACAGCGTTGTGACTCACGATGTCAAGGGAGATATCGCATGCTCGAAAGCACCGCAATCCGGCAGGCTCGGCCGACGCCGCGCCGCACCTCGATGGCCAGGGTGGCCGTCGCCAGTTCCATGGGCAGCATCATCGAGTTCTACGACTTTCTCATCTACGGCACGGCCGCCGCACTGGTGTTTCCGCAGGTGTTTTTCCCGGAGCTCGGCACCGGGGCCGGCACGCTCGCCTCGTTCGGAACGTTCGCCGTTGCGTTCGTATCGCGCCCGCTCGGCGCCATTCTGTTCGGGCATTTCGCAGACCGGCTCGGGCGCAAGAAGACCCTGGTCAGTACCCTTCTCATTATGGGTTTCGCGACCGTCACGATCGGTTTGCTGCCGAGCGCCAGTGTGATCGGGCTCGCCGCCCCGATCATTCTCGTGCTGCTGCGGTTTCTGCAGGGCTTCGCAGTCGGCGGCGAGTGGGCCGGAGCGGCATTATTAGCCGCCGAGTACGCACCGCCGAAGCGTCGCGGGCTGTACGCCGCATTTCCGCAACTCGGCCCGTCCATCGGATTCGCCCTGGCCAGCATGACCTTTCTGATCATCAACCTCACCCTCGGTGACGCCTCCGACGCGTTTCTCAGCTACGGCTGGCGTATCCCGTTCATTCTGAGCGCGGTACTCGTGATCATCGGCCTCTACATCCGGCTCAAGATCGAAGAGACGCCCGTGTTCAAGGCCGCAACGGATGCCAGGCGTGCCGCGCCCGTTGCCCGCAAACTTCCGGTTTGGGAAGTCGTGCGCAAGCAGCCCCGCCAGATTCTGCTCGGGGGAGCGTCGACCATGATGCTGTTCGCCTTCTTCTACACCGGCACCGCATTCCTCTCCAGCTACGGCACCAACCCCGAGGGCCTCGCCCACAGCCGGCCGACCATCCTGACCCTCGGCATCATCGGAGCCCTCGTCTTCGCCGTCGGCACCATCGCGAGCGCTATCCTCTCTGACCGGATCGGTCGCCGGGCGGTCATCGTCGCGTCCTGCAGCGTGGCGGTGCCGTGGTCGCTCGTGCTGTTTTCCATCCTTGATATCGGAACGGCCTGGTCCTTCGGCCTCGGACTCTCCGGCACGCTGCTCATCATCGCCGGGATCTACGGCCCGGTCGGCGCGTTCCTGCCCGAACTGTTCGCCACCCGTTACCGCTACACCGGCGCCGGGATGGCCTACAACCTCGGTGCCCTGGTCGGCGGAGGCATCACCCCGCTGGTTGCAGCGTCGATCATCGCCACGTCGGGTAGATATCGGCGCTGTTAGATTTCGCGGCAGTGCGTCGTGAGCATGCCGATCTTGTCGATCGAGATGGTCACCGTGGACCCGTCGCGCAGAAAGATCGGGGGTTTGCGGCTGTATCCGGCGCCGCCCGGGCTACCGGTGGAGATCAGGGTTCCCGGCATGAGGGTTGACGTTTTGGACAGGTAGGAGATGATCTCCGCGACGGTGCGCACCATGTCGCCGCTCGAGGCGTCCTGAAGGATGCGGCCGTCGACGTGCGTGGTCAGCCAGAGGTTCTGCGGGTCACCGATCTCATCGGCGGTGACGACGAGCGGTCCGGTCGGCGTGAAGCCGTCGAAGGATTTGCACCGTGACCACTGCGCTTCGGAGAATTGCAGGTCGCGCGCGGTGATGTCGTTGACGACGGTGTAGCCGAAGACGTAGTCGAGGGCGTTGGCGACCGTCACGTTGCGGGCCGGGCGACCGATGATCACACCGAGTTCAGCCTCGTAGTCGACCTGTGTGGTGAGGTCGCGCGGCCAGGTGATGGTTGAGCCGTGCCCGGTGAGCGAGTTGGGCCAGAGCGAGAACACGGTAGCGGCGGTTTCGAGGCGCAGGCTCAGCTCGGAGGAGTGTGCGGCGTAGTTGGCGCCGATGGCGATGATCTGCGGCGGGCGCAGCACCGCGGAGGAATGCCGCAGTTCGTCGACCTGAGTCAGCACGGCACCGTTGGAGACGGCGTCGAGGCTGATCGCGCGCACCCGCTCGTAGCCGGCGTCGCCGCGTTCGAGCAGGTCTTGCAGGTCGCGGGGGGCGTCGTCCATGACGTCGTCGAGAAACAGTGCCGCATCGTCGAAGATCACGGCCAATCGGGGAACGGAGGAGCCGTCAACTCTCAAATGCGCAAATTTCACTCCTTTAGGCTAACCGGCTCAGCCTGCGGGTTGCCCTGTGAGGTGCTCCAACCCTCGGTCGGTCTGCTTGGAGGTAACGGCCCCCTGCGGTAAAGCGGGTGCACCGGCAGCGCGCCACAGGTGCATTCCGGCGTAACTCCGCCAGGGCGCCCAGTCAGCCCCGCGCGTGGCCAGAGCCCGGGGCTGAACCGGCAGACCGAGTCGGCCGGCACCCTGCCGCAGTGCCAAGTCGCTGGTCAGCAGGATGTCCGGACTGCCGAGCACGCGCATGGCCACGTACCCGGCCGTCCACGGTCCGATTCCCCGCAGCGCGACCAGACGTGCTTCGAGTTCGGTGCGGGTCTGCCCGGCTGACAGTTGTAATTCGCCCGAAGCCAGCGCCTCCGCGACCCGCAGGATCGTCTCGATGCGAGCGCCCGGCCCGCGCAGCACGCCGCGGCCGCCGGCGGCGATCTGCGCCGCGGTGGGAAAGAGCAGCCGAGACTCGGCCCCGGGCAGGCGTTCGCCAAGCGTGTCAGCCAGCCTGGTCAACGCGGTGCGGGCCGCGGCGACCGAAATCTGCTGCCCGATCAGCGCCCGGAACAGTGTCTCCTCGGCGTCCATACTGCCCGGTACACGGATGCCAGGGGCCCGGACGACCGACACGGCCAGCGCCGGGTCCGCGGCCAGATGGTGATCGATGGCCTGTGCGTCGGCATCGAGGTCGAACAGTCGACGCACCCGGCTCACCAGCGGTGCCAGGTCGGCGAGCTCGGTCAGACGGATGCTGCAGGCCAGCGCGGAGGCGGCATCCGTTCCCGACAGGGTCACGTCGATGGTGGCCGTGCCGTTCGGTAGCCGCACGGCGCGGGCGTAGCTCGTTGCGGTGGCCGTTTCGACGCCCGGGAGGGCGCGGGTTGCGAGAAAGCGCAGCAGCCCGGTGCCGTCGAACGGCGTTCGGGCCGGCAACTGCAGGGTGATCCTGGTTTCGGCGGGATCGACGCCGGGGACCGAGTGCGTCAGTAGTGGGCGCCGGGTCGCTCGCACCTCGGTGGGGGTGCGTTCGTAGATGGCCGTGACGGTGTCGTTGAACTGGCGCACACTGCCAAAGCCGGCGGCGAACGCCACATCCGTAATCTTCAGGTCGGTGCCCAGCAACAACAGGCGTGCGGTCTGCGCACGATGCGCGCGGGCGAGGGCGAGCGGACCGGCACCGAGCTCGGCGACCAATACCCGAGTCAGATGCCGGGGAGTGTAGCCGAGGCTGGCGGCGAGCCCCGGCACGCCGTCGCGTTCGAGCACGCCGTCAGAAATCAGTCGCATCGCGCGGGCGGCGAGGTCGTCCCGCAGATTCCAGGTCGGTGAGCCGGGCACGGCGTCGGGCAGGCACCGTTTGCAGGCTCGCAGCCCGGCCTCATGGGCGGCCGCCGCGGTGAGGTAGAAGGACACATTGCCCGGTTTGGGCGTTGCGGCCGGGCAGCTCGGCCGGCAGTAGATGCCGGTCGTGTGCACGCCGGTGATGAACTGGCCGTCGAAACGAGTGTCGCGCGAGCACATTATGCGGTACCGCTCGGCGAAGACCTGATCGGCTGAAGCGGAGGACGTCATACCTCGAGCCTGTCACGATCGGGCGCGGGGTGGTAGCGGAAATCGGACATGGGTGCTCGTCGATAGGCTGGGGGAATGAACGCACTGCTGCGCCTCCAGTCCGAGCTTGGCGACATCGTCAGCACTGCACCACTCGACCTCGCGGCCAGCCGCACCGACAAATCCGGCTGGATCGCCGACGGTACCCCCCTCGCCCTGGTGCGTGCCACCACGGTCGCCCACGTGCAGGCCGTGCTGCGCATCGCCACCGAATGCCGGGTGCCGGTGGTCACCCGCGGCGCTGGAACGGGACTGTCCGGCGGAGCCTGCGGCACCGACGGTGCCATCGTGCTGAGCGTGGCCGGGCTCACCCGCATCCTCGAAATCAACGCCGACGACGAACTCGCCGTCGTGGAGGCCGGAGTGATCAACCAGCACCTCAACGACGAGCTCGCGAAGCAGGACCTGTGGTTTGCCCCCGATCCGGCCAGCAAAGCCATCTCCACCGTCGGCGGCAACATCGCCACGAACGCCGGCGGCTTGCTCTGCGCCAAGTACGGCGTCACGCGGGAGGCGGTGCTCGGTCTGACCGTCGTACTCGCCGACGGCAGCCTGCTGCACACCGGGCACCGCACGGTCAAGGGCGTCACCGGTTACGATCTCACCGCGCTGCTCACCGGCTCCGAGGGCACCCTCGGCGTCATCGTCGAGGCGACCGTGCGGGTGCGCGCGCTCACGGCGGGCGCCGTTGCCACGATCGGTGCGGTTTTCGACACGGTCACGGCGGCGGCCGCAGCCAGCGCGGCGATCACGGCCGCACGCATCCGCCCCGCCGTGATGGAACTGGTCGATCCGGTCGCGCTCGGTCTAGTCGCCGCCTACCTGGGGCCTGAGGGCTCGGCCGGTCTGCCGCTCGGTCGCGGCGCATTCCTGCTGGTGCAGACCGACGGTCCGGCGGCGCTCGCCGAAGCCGAACAGGCCGTTGCCGTGCTGCGGGCGGCAGGAGGCGAAGCCAGCCTGTCAACGGATGCTGCCTCCGGCGACCGCCTGCTGGCCATCCGCCGCGCCATGCACCCAGCCCTGGAGCAGTTCGGCCGGGTGCTGATCGAGGACGTGTCCGTACCGCGCTCGCGCATGGCCGAGATGTTCGCCGCGATCGCCGAGATCAGCGCCCGCACCGGCATCCCCATCCCCACCGTCGCCCACGCCGGTGACGGCAACCTGCACCCGAACTTCGTCATTCCCCGTGGCGGGGAAGCGGATGCGGCGGTGCCCGACGAGATCTGGGCCGCCGCCGACGAGATGTTCCAGGCCGCACTCGCCCTCGGCGGCACGCTCACCGGCGAACACGGCGTCGGCGTGCTGAAACGTCGCTGGCTGCGCGATGAGATCGGCGACACGAGCCTCGAGCTGCAACGCCAGCTCAAAGCGGTCTTTGACCCGCTCGGTCTTCTGAACCCCGGCACCATGTTTGCCGCCTGAGCTGGGCCGCCCGGGCAGGTATTCTCGAACAATGAGCCTCGACCAGCCACCGGGCCAGCAGCCAGCCCCGCAGCAGCCATCCCAGCAGCAGCCCGTGCAGGAGAGTCCGGCCCCAGTGCAGCCGGTTTGGAGCCAGCCGGTACGCCCGTCTCGCGCCGGCCCGATCGTACTGGCCGTGATCGGCATCGTGCTCGCCGGGCTGGCCCTGCTCGCCGTGTTCTTGTACCTCACCACGTTCCTCGGTGCCGGCGCCCTGCTGGTCGGGCTGATCCTGGCGCTTCTGCCGCTCACTGTCGTGCTGCTCGCGGTGCGCTGGATCGACCGCTGGGATCCGGAGCCGCGGCCGGCCCTCATCTTCGCACTGCTGTGGGGTGCCGGCATCTCCATCGTCACGGCACTGCTCTTCGACCTTGGCGTTCAGATCACGATCGCGGCCAGCTCGGGGGCACTGACCGGGAGTGATTTCGCATCCGCTGTCATTCAGGCCCCGATCGTGGAGGAAGTCGCCAAGGGATTCGGCATTCTCGTGCTGTTCTGGGCGGTTCGGAGGCACTTCGACGGCCCGGTCGACGGCGTCGTCTACGCCGCGACGATTGCGGCCGGCTTTGCGTTCTCCGAGAACATTCAATACTTCGGCCTGGCCATGACCGAGGGCAACGCGCAGGGCCTCGGCATCACGTTCTTGCTGCGCGGGGTCTTCTCGCCGTTCGCGCACGTCACGTTCACGATCTGTACCGGGCTCGCGCTCGGGCTGGCCGCACGGCGCAGCGCGAGCAAGGGCGGCGCGGTCGGCTATATTCTGCTCGGCCTCACCCCCGCGATCCTGCTGCACGCACTGTGGAACGGTTCCACTTTTGTGCTGAGCGGTGATGCCTCCGTGCTCATCTACTACGCGGTCATACAGGTGCCGCTGTTCATCGTCGCCATTCTTGTCGTGGTGTTTCTCCGCCGGCAGGAAGCCCGCATCACCCTGCGGCGGCTGCACGAATATTCGCAGGCCGGCTGGTTCACCGCCGCGGAGGTTTCGATGCTCGGCACGGGCGCCGGCCGACGTCAAGCGCTCGCCTGGGGCCGACGGCAGCAACGACCCAAGAAGATCGCCATGCGCCTGTTCATAGCGGATGCGACCCGCCTCGCCTTCGTGCGTGACCGCCTGGTGCGTGGCCAGAGCACGCCGGCGCTGCACGCCCACGAGGCTCGCCTGCTCGGACGGTTGATGAATCATCGGGCCGATGTGCTGGGGCAGGTGCGGCCGGGTACGGCACCAGCGGTATCGTAGGCGCGGAACCAACAGAAACTCGCCGCTTCGGTGGTGTGGCGGTGCCGACGACTCTCCCGATGCGACGAGTTGGTGTACACCAAGAGTGCACCCGCGAGCGGTCCGGCGCAAGCATTATTTTTTTCGACCTGCCAGGTGGGTCGCCGGTGTGCATTTCTCCGCCCGATCCGGTTGGATGGGGGTATGACTGATTTGAATTCCAAGCCCGAAATTGACTTCCCGGAGGGCGCTGCGCCCGAACAACTCGAGATCACCGATGTCGTCGTCGGTGACGGTGCCGAGGCTACCGCCGGCGCTACCGTCGATGTGCACTACCTCGGCGTCGAGTTTGCGTCCGGCGACGAGTTCGACTCGTCCTGGAACCGCGGCCAGTCGATCAACTTTCCGCTGCGCTCACTCATCGCCGGCTGGCAGGAAGGTATTCCCGGCATGAAGGTCGGCGGCCGTCGCAAGCTCGTTGTACCCCCGCACCTCGCCTACGGACCGGCCGGTTCCGGACACCGACTGTCCGGCCAGACCCTGATCTTCGTGATCGACCTGCTCGGCGTGAGCTGAGTCGTTCGACCCTGATTACGAGCGGTCGATGCGCAGGTGTTTGATCTTCGAGGTGTGACCGCGGATGATGCTAACGTCGCGTTTAGCCACCTTGAAATGCTTGGCCAGCAGAGCCACGAGGGCGTCGTTCGCGGCGCCCTCCACGGCTCGCTGCTGCAGAAAGACCGTAACGGATGCGTGTTCCGGCGTATTCTCCGGGTCGTCCACCACGAGCGGACCCTTGCGGCTGCCGGGCTTCACGTGCACCGTGAGATTGAGCATGGCGGGCACGGCACTCCTGTTTGCCCCGGTTCGTGGTGAGGGGCGCTCGTTAACGCTAACGTGCTGAGGCTAGAGCAAAGCCGCCGTTGGTTCCGGGCCGAGTAGAAAACGCCGTCCGGTGATCGACTCCGGCACGATCTCGACGAACACCGGCTTGACCGTGGGGATCAGCGGCCGTAGCGGCAGGGCGGCGGCGGCGTCGATCTCCCGCTGGGTGTCGAGCGCTCTGGCTGTTCCGTGCACGACGACGCTCCACGCGTCGTCGCGACCCACGCCGTCCGTTTCGAACGCGACTCGGTTGTTGACCGTGAGCTCGATCAGTTTGGTGCCCGACGCGGTGCGAAACAGCAGGTGCCGGTCGGCGGCCACAAAATTGACCGGAAAAATATCCGGGATGCCACCGACGGCCACGGCGAGGCGCCCCAGACTGGCCGACAGTAAGGCATTCCAGCATTCCTCTTCGCTGAGATTCTGCACGGCCGATGCAGCCGCGTTCACGTCGTTGAAAGTCATGGTCCATCGTCACACGCCCCGAGCCCCAGGGCGAGCGGGAGAAGCGCGTTTTGCACGCTGGCAGGCAAACTGGCACCGAAAACATATTGCCCCAGTGCAGGGTGGTTTGCCTGTAAGCTGGAAATTTGCCCAGCGGGGCAGGTACCTGGCGGTGCCAGAGCGGTTCCCCACCGCGCCGCAATCTATTCTTTGAGAAAGTTCCACAGTGAGTGCATTACCCGAAGTACCGGCGAAAACGCCGCACAGCAGTTCACCCAAAGCCCGTCGTTTCGTCGTTCCGGCCCCCCGAGTGTTTTATCCGGCACTCGGCATCATTCTGGCCGTCGTCATCGTGGCCATCGCTTTTCCGGTGCGCACGGGCAGCGTTCTTGCCCTGCTGCAGGGCTGGGTGGTGGCCGGCCTCGGCCCGTACTATGTCGTCATCGTGGCGGCGTTTGTGGTCTTCGCCATCTGGATGGGCCTCAGCCGCTTCGGCGACATCAAGCTCGGCAAAGACGATGACGAACCCGAATTCGGTCTGACGAGCTGGTTTTCGATGCTCTTCGCTGCCGGGATGGGTATCGGCCTGGTCTTCTGGGGCGCCTCAGAACCGCTCACCTTCTTCACGACACCCAAGCCCGGGGTGACCGGCGATTCCGCAGATCTCGCCTCCGCCGCGATGTCGCAGACCTTCCTGCACTGGGGGTTCCATGCTTGGGCCATCTACGCCGTGGTCGGCCTGGCCTTGGCTTACTCGATCCACCGCAAAGGACGTCCGGTCTCGATTCGCTGGGCCCTCGAGCCGCTTCTCGGTACCAAACGGGTCAAGGGTCGTCTCGGTGACGCGATCGACGTGATCGCCATCGTCGGTACCCTGTTCGGTGTCGCGACCTCTCTCGGCCTCGGCGTCAAGCAGATCGCCGCAGGCCTCAGCTACCTCGGCGTGGTCGGCGACGTCACCAACACCCTGCTCGTGGTTTTGATCGTCGTGATCACCATCATCGCGACGGCCTCTGTGGTCAGCGGCGTCGGCAAGGGCATCAAGTGGCTCTCCAACATCAACCTCGGCATGGCCGGCCTGCTGCTCGTGGCCGTGCTGCTGCTCGGCCCCACAATGTACCTGCTGCGTCTGCTGGTGCAATCGGTCGGCGGCTACTTTCAGAACGTGGTCGGACTCACCTTCGATACCGGAGCATTCACCGGCCAGGCCGGCCTCGACTTCCAGGGTGCCTGGACCGTCTTCTACTGGGGCTGGTGGATCTCCTGGGCACCGTTCGTGGGCGTGTTCATCGCGCGCATCTCCCGTGGACGCACGGTTCGCCAGTTCATCGCCGGCGTGCTGCTCGTTCCGACCTTGGTCACGTTCGTCTGGTTCGCGGTCATGGGCGGCAGCGCCATCCGTCAGGCCTGGGAGGGCGACGGCGGTGGTCTGTTCGACCCCAAGGTCGGCATCATCCCCGAGAACGTACTGTTCAACTTTCTGGGCACCCTGCCGTTTGGCGTGATCCTCTCGGTGATCGCGGTCATCGTCATCGCGATCTTCTTCATCACCTCGGCCGACTCGGGTTCACTCGTCATCGACATGCTGGCCTCTGGCGGAGACACCAATCCGCCCAAGTGGAGCCGCATCATGTGGGCCAGCCTCGGCGGGCTCGTGGCTATCGCCCTGCTGTTGGCTGGCGGACTGGCCGCCCTGCAGACCGGCGCGATTCTGACCGCTATTCCGGTGAGCATCGTCATGATCGGTATGTGTATTGCCATCTACAAGGCGTTCCGCATCGAGCACGAGGTTCTGGTGGCTGCCGAACGCCGTCAACGCCGGGAGGAAATGGCCCGCCGCATCGGCAAGACCGTCACCGCGCACCTCGAGGAGAACTTCGACGACCACTTCGGTGAGCAGGTCGACGGCCACATCGAGGCAGCGCTGACCGACGATCCGGCCCGCCGACCGCGGTGGGGTCGTCGCCCGAAGGCCTGAGGCCTGAGGCCAGAGGCCTGAACCGGGACAGGGTGTGAGACGGGCAGCCGCTACATGCCGTTGGCTGCCCTGACCCGGTTGACCAGATCACGCCACGGCCCGTTCACCTGGGGTTCGGCGAGCACCACCTCGTGCGGGGCACACCGAATGCGGTAGGCGAACCGGTCGGGGGTGGCCTCGCTGTCGGTGACGTCGTCCCAGGGCAGGGAGTTCAGGAACTCAGCCCAGGTATTCGGGTCGGGCTGTTCTTCAACTCGCACTTCCCAGGTCAGGCGGATTCCCGCCGTCCCGCCGCTGCGGGAGACGATGACTTTCATACCGCGATGCTACTCCGGTGGCCGGGGTACGCCTGGCCGGCTCGGGGGTGGTGGCGGGGCTGGTTGCTGGGGAAGCGGCGACGGAATCGCTGCCACCACGCCCACCGTCGCCCACGCGCGCATTACCGCGTCGTGGGCGGCACCGCCATTGCCGTAGAGACGCGCCGCGGTATGGGCCGTGGCCGCGGCAAACGCCGCGAAATCGCTCGTGCTGGCCAGCGCACCGCCGGTGAGAGTCTCGTACCAAATGTGGCCCGGCGTCTCCCAGGCGTTGCCGCCGAGGGCATCGGCGACCAGATAGAACGCCCGGTTGGGAATGCCTGAATTGAGGTGCACTCCACCGTTGTCGTCCTCGGTTTCGACGTACCCGGCCATGGTGTCTGGCTGCGGATCTTTGCCGAGCACATCGTCGTTGTATGCGGTACCTGGCGCTTTCATTGAACGCAGGGCCACGCCCTCCACCTGGTCGGTGAACAGCCCTTCCCCGATCAACCAGCTGGCCTCGGCCGTCGATTGGTTCTTGACGTGCTGCTCGACCAGGGCACCGAACACGTCGGAGATGGATTCGTTGAGCGCCCCCGACTGGCCCTGGTAGGTGAGATTGGCGGTGAACTGGGTCACTCCGTGGGTGAGCTCGTGCCCGATCACGCTGGGCGAAATCGTGAAGCGAGTGAAAACCTGCCCGTCACCATCGCCGAACACCATACGTTCGCCATCCCAGAAGGCGTTGTCGTACTGCTTGCCGTAGTGCACGGTCGCATCCATGGGCAGTCCGTTGCCGTCGATGCTGTCGCGCCCGAACTGCGTCCAGAACAGGTTCTGGGTGGCACCGAGCCCGTCGTACGCCTCGTTCGTGGCCGGGTCGGTGCCGGCAGGCTGGCCCTCGGCGCGCACCCGGCGACCCGGCAGGCGTTCCTGGCCACCGGCATCCGAAATGGTACGGTCAGACTCACCGGGGGTTCGAGCCGGCAGCGTGCGCGCCCCCGAGTAGGGAAACGGATGCGCCCCGCCCCGCAACTGGCGAATCTGCGAGTCCCGCAGCAGCGAGGCCCGGGCGGCCGCCGCGGCCTGCGCAAATCGGGGATCATCAAGTTTCGCCAGCCGCACCAGCAGGTAGGGCGGAACGATCGTGCACGTGGTGTGGAGCTCGCGAGTGTCCATGTGCAGAGTCTGGCACCGGCCGCCGACATTGCAACCGCGCGTTTTGGTCACGCTGAATAGACTCGCCTCATGCGCTTTGGAATCGTCATCCTTCCCCAGGACCCGTGGCCGGTCGCCCGCAGAAAATGGCTCGGCGCCGAGCAGTACGGCTTCGACCACGCCTTCACCTACGACCATCTGTCCTGGCGCTCACTCGCTGACGAGCCGTGGAACGCGACCATCCCCACCCTCACCGCCGCTGCGGCCGTGACCGAACGGATAGCACTGGGCACCTTTGTCTCGTCGCCGAACTTTCGGCATCCGGTGCCATTCGCTAAAGATGTCGCAACGGTCGACGACATCTCGGGCGGGCGGTTTCTGCTCGGCATCGGGTCGGGCGGCACCGGTTTTGACGCGCGCGTGCTCGGCCAGCCGGAGTACACCCCCCGTGAACGTCACGCACGGTTCGCCGAATTCATCACGGACCTCGACCTGCTGTTACGCGGCGAAGAACCGGGCTCCACTGACGGAATCAGTTTCACCGGCGAGTGGTATACCGCCAAGAATGCTCGCATGGTGACACCGGGCGGCTCTGACCGGGCGCGCGTGCCGTTCCTGATCGCGGCCAACGGGCCGAGGGGTCTCGGGCTGGTCAGCCGGTTCGGGCAGGGCTGGGTGACCACCGGACAGGACGGTGTCGAGGGAGAAGAATGGTGGACCAGTGTGCGCGGCCTGACCATGCGCCTCGACGACGTCGTCAGCGGAGCCGGCCGCGACCCCGCCACGATTGACCGTTACCTCTCACTCGACAGCGGCGGAACATACTCCCTGCAGAGCATGAACGCGTTTGAGGATGCCGTCGGCCGGGCCGCCGAGCTCGGTTTCACCGACGTGATCAGCCATTGGCCACGCGAGCACGGCATCTACGCCGGCGACGAATCCATCCTCGATACGGTCGCGGCAACCCTGAACTGAATCGGCCAAAGAGGCCGGTCGATCGGGGTTTCCGGCCAGCGGATGTCTAGGCTGGTTTCATGCGCGCACACGACGACCCCAGGCCCATCGTTCCCCGCACCCCGCTGACTGATCGGCTCGGGTGGCTCGGCCTGCGCAGCGGCCAGATTCTGCTCGTCATCCTGCTGGCCTCCGTGGTCATCTTCGGCCTGGTGCAGCTGAAGCTCGTCGTCATCCCGGTTTTGATCGCGATCATCCTCGCCTCAGCGCTCAGCCCGGTGATCAACGGGCTACGCAAGCGCGGAGTCGCCGCCATTCTCGCCACCTGGATCACCCTGCTCGGCGGCATCGTTGTCTTCGGCGGAATCATCACCCTCATCGTTTTGGCGGTGCGTGACCAGTGGAACGAGCTGTTCTCCTCGGCCTCGGAGGGCATCGACCATCTTCAGCAGTTCCTGATCGACGGACCGATCCAGGTCGATGAGAAGCAGATCGACACGGCGCGCACCGCCGTCGTGGACTTTCTCACCAGCAGCCAGTTCGGTACCGGGGCGCTCGCCGGGGCATCCGCTGTGTTCGAACTGATCACCGGCGCGGTGCTGCTCGTGGTCATTCTGTTCTTCTTCCTCAAGGATGGCGGCCAGATCTGGAACTTCTTCCTCACGCCGTTCAAGGGCGAGCGGCTCGCCCGCGGACGCCGCATTGGCCACACCTCGCTGCGCGTGCTCGGCGGCTACGTGCGCGGCACCGCCATCGTCGCCGCTGTCGATGCCACGGCGATCGGTATCGGCCTGGCCATTTTGCAGGTTCCGCTGGCTCTGCCACTGGCGGTCATCGTGTTCCTCGGCGCGTTCATCCCGCTGATCGGCGCGACCGCGGCCGGCGTGCTCGCCGCCCTGGTGGCCCTCGTCGCGAGCGGTCCGGGCGTCGCGCTCATCGTCATCATCATCGTGATCGCGGTGAACCAGCTCGAGGGAAACTTTCTGCAGCCGGTCGTCATGGCGCAGTCGCTCAAGCTGCATCCGCTGGTGATTTTGGTCGGGTTGACCGCCGGAACCATTCTCGGCGGCATCGTCGGCGCCGTGCTCTCGGTGCCGATCGCGGCCGTCACCTGGGCCATCGCCAAGGCCTGGAACACCCCGGATGCCCCGCGCGCCATGCCGCCGAAGCGTCGCGTGCAAAAGCGCTGACCGGCATCCGTTCAACCCTGCTCGTGCCACCGCTGCCCCCTGCATGACTGGAGAACCATGACCGAGCAGAGCCCCTATCACCTGCCGCGCCCGCACCTGACGCCCGAGCAGGCAACCGAGCTGGTCCGGGACCGGTTCGGAGTCTCGGGCGTTGTCACCGAGCTCGGCAGTAATCAGGACCGCAATTTTCGGATCGAAACGGATGCCGGTTCCCTCGTTCTCAAAGTCGCCAACCCGGCCATCTTGACGGTGGAGCTCGAGGCCCAGAACGCTGCGCTGGGGCACCTCGCCAACCTGGGGCACCTCGGCAACCTGGGTCTCGACCTGCCCGCCGTGATAGCCGGGATCGATGGAGGCGAGGTTCAGCGTGTCACGATCGACGGGCAGAACCTCGACCTGCGCCTGTTGACCTACGTCGACGGGCATCCGCTGACCGATGCCGTGCGTCTGTCGGTCGGGCAGATTCGCGCGCTCGGTGACGTGGCCGGGCGCCTGGTTCAGGGCCTCGCCGACTTCGAACACCCGGGAACGGACCGCTTGTCACAGTGGGATCTGCGGCGCGGCGGGGAGGTCATCGATGCCCTCCTCGGCTACGTTGACGACGACGTGCGCCGCGAACGGCTCCGCACCGTAACCGAGGTCGCACGGCAGCAGGTCGACCGCGTCGCGACCGACCTGCGCGTTCAGACCATCCACGGTGACCTGACCGACGACAACGTGGTCAGCCGCACCGACGCCGAGACGATCACCGGAGTGATCGACTTCGGGGACGTGGCCCAGGGCTGGCTCGTCGCCGAACTCGCCGCGACCTGCGCCTGCGTGCTGTATCGCAGTCCGCGGCATCCGCTCGCCGTCCTCGACGCAATCGAGGCGTTCACCCAGAGGGTACCGCTCACCGACACCGAACTCGCCGCCCTCTGGCCGCTGATCGTGCTGCGCACCGCGGTGCTCGTGGTGAGCGGCGAGCAGCAGGTGCACCTCGATCACGATAACGACTACGCCGACGCCAACCGCTCTCGCGAGTGGCTCGCGTTCGCCACCGCGGCGGAGCAAGACGGCGCAGAGCTCGAGGCCCTCATCCGTTTCGTGGTGACCGGCGAGCCGGCGCCGATCGTGGCCACTGATCACCCCCTGGCGGGCACCGTCGACCCCGGTGCGATCATCGATCTGTCGGTCACCAGCGCAGCGTTCGACGCTGGAATCTGGCTCGAACCCGGCATTGACGGGCGCGTGGCAGCGGATGCCGCCGCCCGCTCAGGGCACGCAGTCACCCGCTACGGCGAGTATCGCCTGTCGCAGACCCGCATCGACACGGCCGAGGAGTCGGTCACCCTGGCCCTCGGGGTCGAGGTGTATCTGCCGGCCGGCAGCCCGGTGACAGCGCCGATCGACGGGACCATCGTGGTGGTGGATGCCGACACCGTGCGGCTCGAGGGCGCAGATTACGACCTGTGGCTGACCGGGGTTCACGGGGGAGGGCTCGACGGCCAGCGGATTCAGGCCGGATCCGGCCTCGGAACGACCGGCGCCCGGGTGACAGTGCAGGCCAGCCGGCTGCGCGGCATCCGCCCGCCGTTTTTCGTCGCACCCTCGGGTGCCGCGCAATGGCAGCGGGTCTGCCCCGACCCCTCAGCCCTGATCGGGCTGGAGACGGCCCGACCACTCGCCGACCCGGCCGCGCTGCTTGAGCGCCGTGATGCGTCGTTCGCGCGCGTGCAGGAGCACTACTACGCGGCCCCGCCGCAGATCGAGCGCGGCTGGAAGCACCACCTGATCGACATGCACGGGCAGAGCTACGTCGACATGGTCAACAATGTCACGACCGTCGGCCACGGACACCCGCGCATTGCCGAAGCAGCCCGAAGCCAGTGGTCGCTGCTGAACACCAACTCGCGTTTTCACTACGACGAGCTCGTGCGCTTCACCGAACGACTTGCCGAGCTCGCGCCGGACCCGCTCGACACCGTCTTCCTGGTCAACAGCGGCACCGAGGCCGTGGACCTCGCGCTGCGCCTGGCGCTCACGTACACCGGCCATGACACGGTACTCTCGGTGCGGGAGGCGTACCACGGCTGGTCGATGGCAGCGGATGCCGTCTCCTCCTCGGTCGCCGACAACCCCAAGGCCCTTCAGACCCGGCCAAACTGGGTGCATCTGGTCGAGGCGCCGAACGCCGTGCGCGGCAAGTATCGGGGCATGCAATCGGCGCCGCAGTACCTGAATGACCTCGATGGCGACCTGGCCGCCCTCGACGACGAGGGCCACAGCGTCGCCGCATTCATTGCCGAACCGGTGTTCGGTAACGCCGGCGGAGTGCTGCTGCCCGACGGCTACCTGACCGGCGTCTACGAGAAGGTTCGCGCCCGCGGCGGGCTCTGCATCGCCGACGAGGTGCAGGTGAGCTACGCGCGCCTCGGTCACCACTTCTGGGGTACTGAACAGCAGAACGTGGTTCCCGACATCATCACCATCGCGAAGGCGATGGGCAACGGGCATCCGCTCGGCGCGGTCATCACCCGCCGCGACATAGCCGATCGCTTCGCCCAGGAGGGATCGTTCTTCTCTTCGGCCGGCGGCAGCCCGCTCAGTTGCCGCATCGGCCTGACCGTGCTCGACATCATGCGCGATGAGGGCCTGCAAGGCAATGCCGAGGTCGTCGGCGGGCACCTCAAGCGGGGGCTGGAACAGCTCGGCGAACGGTTCGACCTGGTCGGCGCGGTCTACGGCATGGGGCTCTACCTCGGCGTCGAACTGGTGCTCGACCGGGTCGATTTCATGCCAGCCACCGCCGTGGCCGCCCGGCTCTGTGACGAATTGCTGTTGCGGGGCGTCATCGTGCAGCCCACCGGCGACTTCAAGAACGTGCTTAAGATCAAGCCGCCGCTCTGCCTCACCGTCGCCAGCGCCGACCATTTTCTGCACGCTCTCGAAGACGTGCTCGGCGAGCTCGCGGGCTGAGCTAGCGGCGTGTTTTCTCCGGGAGGGTTACCGTCGGGTCGGGCTCGGCGATGAAGACCAGTCCGCCGGCGCTGTTGGCCGAGAGCATGAGCGCTTCGATCCAGTCCCGATTGATCGACGGGATTCGGCTGCCGAAATACCGGTAGTAGAGCGTGCTCGTGGGGTCGAGCCAGATCGCGCTCCGGCCGCTGCCGACGTCGGCGGAATCGGTCCAGGTGAACACAAAACTTTCGCGCCGGCGCAGCTTGGTACTGATCACGATCTGCAAGTGCATGAGGGCGCGATCGTCGAAGGTGATCACGATGCCCGGATTGCCGTAAAGCAATGTACCCATACGTGCACCTCCTCGATTATTCCACCACTGTAGCGGTAGCCGGGGGAGGGGACAGACCGGCTCGTCGCCGACAATTCCCGCAGCGTGACCGCGTCGGCCGCCCACTCTGCTAAAGTATGAAGGTTGCCGTTCAACGGCCGCGGATAAAGAGAGCTCAGGCATTTGGCCAAGGGCACCGCGCAGTGAGAGAAAGGGGATCCCACTTTATGGCACTCGAACCAGATGCTAAGAAGGCGATCATCGAAAAGTACGCTACCCACCCAGGCGACACCGGGTCCCCGGAAGTTCAGATTGCAATGCTTACGCAGCGCATTCTCGACCTCACCGAGCACTTGAAAGAGCACAAGCACGACCACCACTCACGTCGTGGCCTGCTTCTCATGGTTGGTCAGCGTCGCCGTCTGCTCGGTTACCTGTCGGACATCGACATCACTCGGTACCGCACACTGATCGGCAGCCTCGGCCTGCGTCGCTAATTTCATGCAAGTAATTTGCACGGTGCGAACGCAGCGTTGATAACACGAACTTCTTCACAACGGGTCGTCACCTTCGGGTGGCGACCCGTTTTGCGTTTGGCTGCCGAATGGGGGTAGAACGGAGTTGCTAACATAGGGGTTGGCAATAACGAACGGATACCACAACGCATGAGTCTCTGGCGCACCAAGAGTATTGAAGATTCGATAGCAGACTCGCTGGAGAAGGGCCACAGCCTTAAACGCACCCTCGGTACCTGGGACCTCATGATCATGGGTGTCGCCGTGGCCGTCGGAGCGGGAATTTTCTCGGTCGGCGCCAAGGCCGCCGGCAGCTACGCCGGGCCCTCGGTCACCCTGGCCTTTCTGCTGGCCGCGTTCACCTGCGCGCTGGCGATCATGTGTTACGCCGAATTCGCCTCGGCCGTGCCCGTCGCCGGCTCCGCCTATACCTTCACCTACGCCACCCTCGGAGAGTTGCTGGCCTGGATTATCGGCTGGGACCTCATCCTCGAGATGCTCACCGCGGCCGCAGTAATCGCCAAATACTGGGGTATCTACCTGAGCACAGTGTTCGACCTGGCCGGCTGGAACGTCCCGTCCACGATCCAGGTGCTCGGTCTGGACGTCAGCTGGGGCGCCTTCGTCATCGTCGCGATCTTCACCACGCTGCTCGTGCTCGGCACCCAGCTGTCGGCCCGGGTCGCGAGCGTGTTCACGATCATCAAGGTCGCCATCGTCGTCTTCGTCATTATCGTCGGCGCCTTCTTCATCAACACGGCAAACTACAGCCCGTTCATTCCAGCCGAGGTGCCCACGACGGGCGGCGATGGTGATGTCTGGATGCAGTCCTTGTTCTCCTTCATGACCGGTGCAGCTCCCGCCCAGTACGGCCTGTTCGGGCTGCTCGCCGGTGCGTCCCTGGTGTTCTTCGCGTTCATCGGTTTCGACGTCGTGGCCACGAGCGCCGAAGAGGTCAAGAACCCGCAGAAGACCCTGCCGCGTGGCATCTTCGCGGGGCTCGCCATCGTCACGGTGCTCTACCTCGGCGTGAGTCTCGTGCTCACCGGGATGGTGCCGTACACGGTGCTGGCCGACGACCCGAACGCATCCCTCGCCACGGCCTTCGTCGCTGTCGGTGCCGGCTGGGCTGCCCAGGTCATCTCGATTGGAATCCTGGTCGGTCTCACGACGGTGATCATGGTGCTGCTGCTCGGCCTCTCCCGGGTGCTGTTCGCGATGAGCCGCGACGGCCTGCTGCCGCGTTGGCTGAGCGTGACGAGCGAGAAACGCCGCACTCCGGCGCGCATTCAGATTATCTCCGGCGCCGCCGTCGCTGTGATCGCCGGCCTCACCGACGTGGGTGTGCTCGAAGAAATGATCAATATCGGCACACTGTCGGCATTCGTGCTGGTCAGCATCGCCGTGGTCGTGCTGCGCAAGAAGCGCCCCGACCTGCCGCGCGCCTTCAAGGTACCGTTCTCACCGGTGCTCCCGATTCTCTCTGCCGTGCTGTGCATCTGGTTGATGCTGAATCTCACGACCCTCACCTGGGTGCGTTTCGCGGTCTGGTTGGTCGTGGGCTTCATCGTGTACTTCGCTTACGGACGCAGCCACTCCGTGCTCGGCATCAAGCAGCGTGCGGCCGCCAGCAACACTCTGGTCGACTCCTCCAAGCCGCTATAGGATACAAACTTCCCCTATAGTTGGAGTGCATCGGCAATATGTTCTCGCTGGGCCAGAAATTCCACCAACGACGGCAGGATGTCTATCATGAGCAACCCGATTGACACGAAACCGAGCGTCGTACTGTTCAGCGGCTTGGCGACTCAGAAGGCCCTCGAGGCCGAAATCTTCGCCGCGTTCACGACTGAAACAGGCATAGCGATCGATGCCCACTTCGACCCCACCACCGAACTGCAACGCCGCTTCGCGGCCGGCGAGCGGCCGGACATTGTCATCGTCGCGACCCCGGCCCTCGCGAGTCTGGCGGCCGACGGTGTCATCGACCCCTCAACCGTCGTCCCCCTGGTGACGACCGGCATCGGAATCGGCGTGGCCGACGGTGCCGACAAACCCGATATCTCGACCGTGCCGGCGCTCACCAGCGCACTGCGCAACGCCCGTTCGGTCGCCTACTCTCAGGCCGGTCAGAGCGGCATCTACTTTCGCACCCTGATCGAGCGACTCGGCATCGCCGCTGAAGTGGATGCCAGAGCCACGCCACTCGCGAAGGGGTTTACCGGCGTGGCCGTACGTGACGGCCGTGCTGATCTCGCGGTGCAGCAGCTCAGCGAGCTCGCCTTCGTGCCCGGAATTGCCATTGTCGGACCATTCCCCGACGAGGTGCAGCACCTCACCGAATTCGCAGCAGCCCTGAGCAACGCGGCGGCGGCGAAGCCGGAGGCGCTGGCGTTGCTGGAATTCTTGAACGGTGACGTCGCCCGCGCCGCCTACGAACGTAGCGGTCTTCGCGCCGTTTAGTGGCAAGTTGCATCCGCAGATGACTGTCGACGGAGAACAAACCATGCGCGAACTCATTCCGCTCCGCCTGGATGCGAACCTCAAATGGCTCTTCACGGAACGACCGTTTCTGGAACGCTTCGATGCCGCGGCCGCGGCCGGTTTCGCCGGCGTCGAATACGCGAACCCCTACGACTTTCCACTCGCGCAGTTGCGCCGGTGCCTGGCGGACGCCGGGTTGCACCAGGTGCTGATCAATACGCCAGGACCGTCGACGTTCGGCTACGCCTGCGTTCCTGACTCGGTCGGCGAATTCCGCGATGGCATCTCCCGATCCTTGGAATACGCCACTGGTCTCGGTGCGACGCGCATCCACGTCATGGGCGGCCTCGTGCCCGAAGGTGTGCGGTGGGATCGCGCATTCGCGACCTATGTCACCAACCTGGCCTGGGCGGCCGAGCAGGCGGCGTCGACCGACGTCATCCTCGTGCTCGAAGCATTGAATCAGGGAGATGCTCCCGGATTCGTGCTCGAGTCCGTAGAGCAGGCCGCTTCGGTCGTTGAAGCCATCGGCAGCGAGTCCCTCGGAATCCTCTATGACGTCTACCACGCCCAGGTGCAGCAGGGCGATGTGATCAGCCGCCTGCGCAATCTCTTTCAGCACGTTGCCCACGTGCAGATCGCCGACCCGCCCAGCCGGACTGAGCCGGGCACCGGCGAGATCGGCTGGGATTCGTTCTTTGCCGAACTGCGCACTCTTCGTTATGACGGATGGATCGGTCTGGAGTATCGGCCAGCCAAGGAGACCGTCGCTGGCCTGGCCTGGCGTGATGCCTTTACGATCTGATCGCCTGCAGTTCGTGCTGAATCATGAGGGCCAGTTGCCGCAGGAGCACGATGTCAGTATCCGCACGACTGCGTGGTTTTGGGTCGAACACGCACAGAATTCCGATTCGTTCACCCGACGGTGATTCGATCGGAAAACCCGCGAAAAATCGCATGAATGGGGGACCCGTTACGTAGGGCTTGCCGCGAAAACGCTCGTCTGTCTCGGTATCGCCCACGACGAGTGCTCCCGGCTGGATAACGACCGTCGCCGACATCGAATCGGATCTCGCCGGATTGACACCCGTGGGCCCAGCACTTGCCACCACTCGCAACCCGGAATGGTCGCGAAGCACGAAGGCCGCGGACTCGGTACCGAAGGACTGTTGCGCCAACGCGAGGACAGGATCAAAGCGGGTCTCTCGCAGGTGTGATTCCACACCGGCTTCGACTTCGGGCGGCGCTGTGATCTGCACCGGACTGACCATGTTCGACCCGTGGCGGTCGTGGGCCAGATCGAGTCGAGCGGCCATTTCGCAGGCCAGGAATTCCCCCCACAGGCGGTAGTCCGACGAATTTCGATACCGGCCGGAGACCAGAATTGTGTTCTCCGTCAATGGTAGATAGACCGCTCGTAGGATGGATCGGCAGACGCGCTCCGTGCGCGCGGTCAAACGACGTGCGTGCGCGTTGGCGATGGACCCGAGCAAGCTGTCAAAAACCGGGATTGATCGAATCGGTTGGATGTCCATCACATACACGGACGTTTCGTTGGACGTTTCCCGTTCAAGGGCCCGGAGCAGGAGGCCCATGTTTCGCTCCCAGGCTTTTTCAGCGGTGAGATTCACGGCATCATTCACGCCGACAAACACGACGACCGCATTGATCCGGCTCAGATCTTGCCCAATGAGCAGATTCGGGAGTTCATCGAGAAGTCCAAACGGGTCGGCCACCAGGCTCACATCGGTGCCGCGGCCCGTTCGAGTCGATAGTGCACGGGCCAACGATCCGGGCAGGGCAAGATCGTGGCTCGTGACTCCCCAGCCGGAGGCGGGTCCACCGCCGAGAATGAGCACACGATCGCTGTTTGTCCCCGGCGAGTGCGCCTGTGGCGGTCCGGTTGGTCGCGGAACACTCGCGCTGTCCTGCAGAGCCAGTTTCACCCACGCGCGCATGATTCCGACAACCAGCAGTCGTCTGAGTCCCTGCACCGTCGCACCCTCATTTCAGTCCCTATCACTCTGCCCGAGACTCCGACCGTGCCCGCCGACTTGGTGGCACCAGTTCGGGGCTGATTCTGTGTCTGATAGGCTCGGTGACGGTCCTTCTTCGGAAGCGGCCGAGCAACCGGAGCGCAACTGGCAGGAAGCTGGTCCTCGGTGGTGGTTTCCCAGACTCGCGTATTTCAGGCGCGCAGCTTCTGGTGAATTTCTACTGGTGGCCAGCAAAACGACAGTGTTTACACAGAGATTGTTGAAACGCGGCTTAGTCCTGCCTGGTCGAGCTCCTCGTCCCACTCGCCTGTCATACGGGCACGCGAGCCTTCGTCGCCAGCATGGCGAGAAGCAAACTTAAAGGAGAAAACCCCCACATGGAGGGTCCAGAAATCACGTTCGCCGAAACCGTTATCGATAACGGCAAGTACGGCAAGCGCACCATCCGCTTTGAAACCGGGCGTCTCGCCCAGCAGGCGCAGGGTTCTGCCGCCGCCTACATTGACGAAGAGACGATGCTGCTCTCCGCCACGAGCGTCAGCAAGCAGCCGAAAGACAACTTCGACTTCTTCCCGCTCACCATCGACGTTGAAGAGCGTATGTACGCCGCCGGTCGCATCCCGGGCAGCTTCTTCCGTCGTGAAGGTCGTCCCTCAACCGACGCGATCCTCACCTGCCGCCTGATCGACCGCCCGCTGCGCCCGTCGTTCGTCGACGGTCTCCGCAACGAGATCCAGGTCGTCATCACCGTTCTGGCCATCGAGCCCGACGAACTGTACGACGTGCTCGCGATCAACGCGGCCTCCATGTCGACCCAGCTCGCCGGCCTGCCGTTCTCCGGACCGATCGGTGGCGTTCGCGTTGCCCTCATTCCCGACGAGAACGGTGGCGGCCAGTGGGTTGCCTTCCCGAAGCACTCGCAGCTGGATGATGCCGTGTTCAGCATGGTCGTCGCCGGCCGCGTTGTAACGGACGCCGCCGGAGTGCAGGACGTCGCGATCATGATGATCGAGGCCGAAGCCACCGACGCCGCCTGGAACCTGATCAAGGGTGGCGCCATCGCGCCGAACGAAGCGGTCGTTGCCCAGGGCATCGAGGCTTCCAAGCCCTTCATCAAGCAGCTCGTCTTCGCGCAGCAGCAGGTAGCGGATGCCGCCGCCAAGCCCACCGCGGACTTCGCCCTGTTCCCGCCCTACCAGCCGGCCACCTACGACGCCGTCGCGGCGCTGTCGTACGACCAGCTGGGGACGGTCTACACGATCGCCGACAAGGTCGAACGTCAGAACGCCGACGACGCGCTCAAGGCATCCGTCAAGGCCGCCATCGCGGCCAAGGTCGACGCCGGTGAGCTCGACGCGAGCGCCAACAACCAGGTCAACGCGGCCTACAAGTCGGTCACCAAGCTCGTTGTGCGCTCGCGCGTGCTCAACGAGGGCATCCGCATCGACGGTCGTGGGCTGGCAGACATCCGTCCGCTCGACGCCGAGGTTGCGGTCATCCCGCGCGTGCACGGCTCGGCCATCTTCCAGCGCGGCGAAACCCAGATCCTGGGCGTCACCACCTTGAACATGCTCAAGCTCGAGCAGTCGATCGACTCGCTGAGCCCGGTCACCAAGAAGCGCTACATGCACAACTACAACTTCCCGCCCTACTCGACCGGTGAAACCGGTCGCGTCGGAACGCCGAAGCGTCGCGAGATCGGCCACGGAGCGCTCGCTGAGCGTGCCCTGGTTCCCGTGCTGCCGACGCGTGAGGAATTCCCCTACGCCATCCGTCAGGTTTCCGAGGCGCTCAGCTCCAACGGATCCACCTCGATGGGTTCCGTCTGCGCCTCCACCCTGTCCCTGCTGAACGCCGGAGTGCCGCTGCGCGCCCCGGTCGCTGGTATCGCCATGGGCCTGATCAGCGACACCGTCGACGGTCAGACCCGCTATGCGGCACTAACCGACATCCTCGGCGCCGAAGACGCCCTCGGCGACATGGACTTCAAGGTCGCCGGCACGAGCGAATTCATCACCGCGATCCAGCTCGACACCAAGCTCGACGGTATCCCCGCCTCGGTTTTGGCCGGCGCGCTGACGCAGGCGAAGGATGCCCGCACCACGATCCTCTCCGTGCTGAACGCGGCGATCGACGCTCCCGACGAGATGGCGCCCACCGCGCCGCGCGTCATCAGCGTGCAGATCCCCGTCGACAAGATCGGCGAGCTGATCGGCCCGAAGGGCAAGACGATCAACTCGATCCAGGACACCACCGGTGCCGACATCTCGATCGAGGAAGACGGCACCGTGTACATCGGTGCCGTTGATGGACCGTCGGCTGAGGCCGCACGCGCCCAGGTCAACGCCATCGCGAACCCGACCAACCCCGAGGTTGGCGAGCAGTTCCTCGGAACCGTCGTCAAGATCGCCGCGTTCGGTGCCTTCGTTTCTCTGCTCCCGGGCAAGGACGGTCTGCTGCACATCTCTGAGGTGCGTAAACTTGCTGGTGGCAAGCGCGTGGAGAACGTCGAAGACGTGCTCGGCGTCGGCCAGAAGGTTCTCGTGGAAATCACGAAGATCGATGACCGTGGAAAGCTCTCGCTCGCCCCGGTACTGGAAGAGGCTGCTGACACCGAGGGTCGCGCTGCGGCCTCCGACAGCGCAGACGCTTCGATCGAGGTCTAGTACTTACGAAGACCGGTCCCAATAGATCTCCCGATCACCTCTCGCCAGGTCGGTCGGGTAGACGGAAGGCCCGCACTGCTTGCAGTGCGGGCCTTTTCGCGCGCGGCCCGAATTTGAGTCGTTGACAACGCCTTGCGGGTCTGATGACCGGGTCTACGTTCGCGGCATGACAAATCAACGATTAGTTTCAGGATTCCTGCAACGCCTCGGTGCCGTCGCCGTACTCGCGGCCGCCCTGCTCGCTGGCGCGGTGAGCGCCCGGCACTGGCTGAGACCAATTCCGATCCCGCAGCCTCGGTTGGCGCATCCGCTCCCGGCTATGTCGCCCTGGGCGACTCATTCACCTCTGGTCAGGGCGCGCCGCCGTACGCGTTCGACGGCACCGCTTGCCTGCGTTCCAAGCGGGCGAGCTACCCGATCTTCTCGGCCGTGGTCAGCCCCTATCGACTTGTGTCGAATAATGCCTGTTCCGGGGCCAGCACAGCGGATATCCCGGCTCAACTTCTCGGAGTGAGCCCCAGTACCGCCCTCGTCACCCTCACTGTTGGCGGCATCGATGCCGGCTCCAACGTCGTGTTGACGGCCTGTGCGCCCAACCCGGCCAGTCCGGTTTGCCTCGGTGCAATCAACAACAGCGTGGCTCAGCTGAGCGTTCTCGCTCCCAAGCTCGTGGGCACGTATGGCCTGGTAGCGGATACGCTGCCGCAGGCGAAGATCGCGGTCTTGAGCTACCCGCGCCAGTTCAAGCCCGGATTCTCCCCGCTGGGCGATGTACTCAATGGGGCCACAGACGCGCTGAACACGGTGCTTGCCGGATCCGTCGCTGCGATGACGACCCCGCGCATCCGCTTCGTTGATGCCTCGCAGGAATTCGCCGCGCACGGTGTAGGTTCGCGAATACCATACTTCGCGTTTGATCCGCTGAACCCATTCGCGTCGGCCAACTTTCACCCGAACGCCCTCGGCAACAGCCTCGGCTACGCGCGGGCCCTCGTGAATGACGGGCTGCTGCGCCGCAGGTGAGAGCGGCCCTATCTAGTTGAAAGAATCATAAGGTAACGATATACTAAACTTGTGTTGTCTTCAGGTTTGCCCGCTGCCCAATTGAAGTCCGACTTGTTCAAGTCGCTCGGGCATCCGTTGCGCGTGCAGGTTTTGGAACAGCTCGTCGCCGGCGAACGCTCGGTGGGGTCACTCGCCGAAGCACTCGGCTGCGAACTGTCCAACCTGTCCCAGCAGCTGGGCGTACTGCGCCGTGCCGGCGTCGTCGTCACCCGCCGGGAGGGTAACTCCATTTTCTATGCACTGCGCGACCCGAGCGCGGTTGAGCTGCTGGCCGCGGCCAAGCGTATGGTGCTGGCCAACCTCACCGACTCGCACGCCCTGCTCCGCCACCTCGAGCAAGAGTAGTTGCTGCTGGGCCTGAGCCGGCCTACAGGTCGTTGCCGGCGTAGGAGAGGTTGAAGCTCTTATTGGCCAGCGGAAAGTCGGGAACAATGGTTTCCGACAGGGCATCCGGTACGGCCGGCCAGTTCAGGAACGACGGGTCGACGACCTTGACGCGGGCGAGCGTGCCGTTGGCGGCGAGTTCAACCCGGTGGGTTGCCGTTCCGCGCCACGCTTCGACCAGGGCCAGTCCGGTGCCGGCGCTCGTCGGGTTCACGCTGAACGCGGTTCCGGTGTGGCCCTGCAGGCGTCGGAGCAGGTCGACGGCGACCGCGGTCGACACCTCGACCTCGCGGGCGCGCACGGTGTACCGGGCGAGCACGTCACCGCTGTCTTCGGTCACGACGTGGAAGACTTCGCCCAGATTGACGAACGGATGCTCGTTGCGGGCATCCGTGTCGATGCCCGATGCGCGCGCGACGTAGCCGAGCGTTCCGATCTGGGTCGCGTGCGCGTTGGAGAGCCGGGCCGTGCCGGTGAAACGGCCGCGCACGATGGCATGGCCGAGCGTGATGCCGGCCAGTTCGGCCATGGCGGCGGCAATGCGCACCAGATCGGCGGCTTCGGGGAGCGCGTTCACCCGGGTGCCGCCGACGCTCAGCGCACCGCGCAGGAGGCGGTGTCCGGTGACCGACTTATTGATGCGCATCAGCTGCTCACGGAGCCCCTGGGCGTGCGCGTCAATGATGCTGAACCCCACGTCGTTGGCCAGGGAACCAAGATCGGTCACGTGGTTGTAGAGACGCTCGAGTTCCAGAAGCAGAGCACGCAGCAGCCGGTCGGGCTCCGACACCTCGATACCGGCGGCCTGTTCGACAGCCATGACGAAGGCGAGGGAGTGACCGATGGCGGTGTCGCCGCTGATCTGCTCGGCTAGAAGCACGCCTTCGCCCGCAGTCTTGCCCTCGAACACCTTCTCGACACCACGGTGTAGGTACCACTGGCGGGCTTCCATGCGCACGATGGTCTCGCCGACGACCGAGAAGCGAAAGTGGCCGGGCTCGATGATGCCGGCGTGAATCGGGCCGACGGCGATCTCATAGACGCCAGGGCCCTCAACCGGCACGAAGGGGAATGATTCCACGTCGGGCTCAAACTCGGGCACGGCGGCGTTGGCGCGCAGCATCGGGTACCAGCCGCGCGGCCAGTGGCCGTGGCGAACCAGGCGGTGCGGCTGCGGGTGATTGCGGGGAACGACGCCGTACAGGTCGCGGATGCCGCGCTCGAAGTTGCCGGCCGGCAGGGAGATCTCGGCGAGGCTGGGAATCCAGGCATCGTCCCGCGGCACAGTGACCACCAGGTCGGCCCGCAACGATGCATCCCCGACGAAGGAATAGACGATGCGAAAGTGGTCGTCGTCTTCGTGGCAGGCGACCAGGGCCAGCCGGCTGCCGGCATCGAGCAGCGCCCCGGCGGCGGCCGGCAATTCCGCACGGTCGAGGTGGCGGAGTTCGCCGGGCATTAGTTCGTCAGCCATTAGTTGGTACCTCCGAGAACGGCTGTGGCCTGCAACAGTAGAGTGCCGACCGGTTCGGCCACGAAAGCGATCGTGGCTGTCGTGGCCAGGGCCAGGATGATCGGCAGGCGCGGGCCGTGGGTCGAATAGTCGGGTGTGAACGCGGCGCCGTCCGGGGGAGCGCCGATGGTCATCTGCACGGTGAGGCGGGTGAACGCGGCGAAGATCACCAGCAGCAGCACGAGGGCCGCTCCGACGACGCCGCCGAGGCCCACCGACCAGCCGGCCATGATGATGCCGACCTCGGAGAAGAAGATGCTGAACGGGGGAAAGCCGACGATGGCGGCCATGGCGATGAGCCAGGGTACGGCGAGGCCAGGCCGTCGCACCAACAATGCGCGCACGTCCGAGATCACCGGGGTGCCCTCGACCTTGAGGATACGACCGGAGATCACGAATAGGGTCGCCTTGATCAGGCCGTGGCCGAGAATGTACAGCAGCACCGAGGGGAGCGCGGCCGGGCCGATCGCCACACCGATCGCCATCAGGCCCATGTGTTCGATGCTGGAGTAGGCGAGCATCCGCTTGTAGTCGCGTTGGCGAATGAGCAGTGACGCGGCCACGAGCAGGGAGAGCAGGCCACCGATGCTGAGCATGGTGCGCAGAAACTCCGGGCCGATCACGAGGTTGGTGATCGACTGGATGCGCAGGATCGCGTAGAGCGCGACCGAGAGCAGCACGCCCGACATGAGGCCGGAGACCGGAGCTGGGGCCTGGCTGTGGGCATCCGGCAGCCAGGTGTGCATCGGGGCGAGACCCGACTTGGTGGCGAAACCGAGCACGGCCAGGGCGCCGCCGGCGGTGATCAGCGCCGGGTCGAGGCCTCGGTCGGCCTGGCTCAGGAGCACCCAGGACAGGGTCGGGGTGTCGGTACCGACCGAGGCAGCGTAGATCAGCACGATACCCAGCAGCGCGATGGCCACACCGACCGAGCCGAGGATGACGTATTTCCAGGCTGCTTCGAGGGACCGGCGGGTGCGGTGGTGGCCGACCAGGAATGCGGTGGCGATGGTCGTTGCCTCAACGGCGGCCCACATCAGGCCGATGCTGTCGGCCAGCACGGCGAGTGACATCGCGGCCAGGAACAAGGCGATGAGCGCCTCGTAGCCGGCGGCATCCCTGGTGCGGCTCGACGCCGCGCTGCTGAGGCCACCCCAGGTGGAGATGAGTCCGACCGCTCCGACGACGCTGAGCATGTAGGCCGAGAGGGCGTCGGCACGCAGCATGCCGCCGCCGCTTTCGAACACGGCACCGTCGAGCACTGCGCTGACCAGCAGCAGGCCGGAGACGAGCACCGCGCTCGACGCGGCGACTCCGACGAAACGGCGGTGCGCCGAGCCGCGCAGAAGCAGGCTGAGGCCGGCGAAGGCGAGTGGGCCGACCAGGGGAATCCACAGAACAAATGACATCAGTCGTGCAACTCTCTGAGCTGATCAACGGCAGTGCCGCCGAACTTGGTGCGCATGCGGCCGGCGAACACGTGCAAAATGAGCACGACCAGCAGAACGTCGAGGGAGACTGCGAATTCGAGCAGAATAGGCACGCCGCCGCTGGTCAAAAAAGCGATGGTGGCGATGCCGTTGTCGAGCAGCAGAAAGCCGATGAGCTGGGAGCGCGCGCGGCGCCGGCTGATCAGCAGCAGAAAGCCGATGAGCACCATGGCCAGGCCGATCGGTGCGGCGTGGCCGGTCTCACTGTCGCCGAGACCGAAGACGCGGCTGACCACGACATAGCTGAGAATGGTCAGCAGGGTGACGGCGAGCAGCGCGGCGGTCGGGTTGAGCCGGGGCGATTCCTGAATCTGCTTGATCGACGCCTTGGACTGGTGAGCGAGCACCCAGGGCAGGCCGACGCCCTTCACCGACAGGATCAGCAGCGACACCAGCACCAGTTCGGACTCGCCCTCGGCGATGCCGATCACCGCGACGAGTGCGGCAAGGGCAACGCCCTGCAGGGCGAGCAGCCGGATCGAGGCGAGCAGGGAATGACGCCAGACCATCAGCGCGCTCGTGAGCAGCAGGGCGCCGGTGCAGAAGCCGATCAGTTGGGGATAGAAAGTTTCAAACACGACGGATGCTCCTCAGGCGACCAGGTAGGAGGCGGTGACGGCCAGGAAGGCGAGGGCAAAGGAACCCGCGAGAAGCTCGGGGACCTGGAACAGGCGCACCTTGGCCAAAAAGATCTCGCCGACACTGAGCAGAACACCGAGCACGAGCACTTTCACGGCGATGCTGACCACGCCGATCGCGAGGCCCAGGGCGCTGAAATCGGTGACGACACCCCACGGCACGACCAGGTTGCTGACCAGGCCGAGCAGGGCGGCCAGTTTCAGCCAGGAGCCGACCTCGAGCCAGGCCAGGTCGCGGCCGCTCGCTTCGAGGGTCATTGCCTCGTGCAGCATGGTCAGTTCGAGGTGGGTGCCCGGATTATCGACGGGCAGCCGAGCTGTTTCAGCCATGATCGCAATCGACAATGCCACGAGCGCCAACACGCTGACCGGCGAGATGATCACCTCGGGGGAGAACAGCCGGGTCTCGACGATCGCCGAGATCGTGCTGGTTCCGGCCGGAATCGACAGAGCGTAGACCGAGAGCAACAGGGTGGGTTCGACCAGGGCCGCGACGGTCATATGTCGGCTGGATCCCATGCCGCCGAAGGCCGTACCGCCGTCGAGTCCGACGAGAGCGAGCGCGACCACGCCGATGAGCATGACCGAGACGACCACGAACAGGTCGCTCGGAATGGACGGGAACGGTATGGTCCCCACGAGCGGCAGCAGCACGCAGAGCAGCAGGCTGGAGACCATCAGAGCGACCGGGCCTGCCTTGAGCATCCAGCTGCTGCCTTCGGCACGCACCGGATTCTTCGCGAGCAGTTTGCGCACGTCGCGCCAGGGCTGCCAGATTCCGGCACCGGCTCGACCTTCGATGGTGGCCCGCACCTGGCGGATCACGCCCATGAGGAGCGGGGCGAGGAAGACAAACAGCAGGACCTGCACGAAAGCGATGATGATGGCGCTGACGACGGCGTTCATAGCGAGACCACAATCAGCACGATCAGCAGAGCAACGAAAGAATAGGACAGATAGCGGTGGATGCTGCCGTTGGCCACATGCCGTACGACGATGCCGTAACGCTGGAACAGGTTGAGTACCGGCCGATACAGCCGGGTTTCAATCACGTCGGAGACGTGTTGTTCGACCCGTACTTTTTCCACCAGATAGCGCGACTCAGCCACGTGGGTGACCTGCACATCACGGGACGGCTTGAGCACGTCGTCGAAGACCCGCACCAGTGGTTCGGCGTAGGACGTCGCCGTGTACTGCATGCGCGGCCGCGCCCGGGAACCGCCGCCGCCCCAGGGCAGGTCGACGGTGCGATGCGGATGCCGCCGGGCCGACACGACGATCGACACGACCACCGGGATGGCGACGAGGGCGGAGAGCACGACGAGCATGATCGGGTCCAGTACCGCCCCGATACCGGGTAGCGACACCCCGCCCAGACCGACCGACTGCACCGCGGCGGTGGGGTTCGAGCTGACCGTGTTCGCCACGAGCGCGGCGATCGGCCCGGGGAGTAGCCCGAGAGCGAGCACGGAGAGGGCGCCGAGCGCGAGGGAGAGCTGCATGAGCGGCGGCACCTCGCGGGCATCCGCTGCTGGGGCGCTGCGGGGGCGGGCCAGGAAGGCAATACCGTAGGCCTTGACGAAGGTGAGCAGGGCCAGGCCCGCGGTGAGGGCGATCACGGCGACGGCCAGGGGCATGGCGACGGATGCCGCGACCGAGACGACCGCCCCGCCCTGACGACCACCGTGGATGAGCGACTGCAGCAGCATCCACTCGGCGACGAAGCCGCTGGTGATCGGAATGGCGGCGGCGCCGAGGCTCGCGATGCCGAACGCGGCGGCGGTGACCGGCATGCGGGCGCCGAGTCCGCCGAGGCGGTCCAGGTTGCGCTCGCCGGTGGCGTGGATGACGGCGCCGGCACCGAGGAACAGCGTGGATTTGAACGCGGCGTGGCTGACGGCGAGGAGCAGGGCGGCGACGAGCGCGGCATCTGCTGCTGCGGTGGCGTCGTAGCCGCGCAGCAGCATACTCGCCCCGAGGCCGAGAAAGACCAGGCCCATGTTCTCAGTGGTCGAGTAGGCGAGCAACACCTTGAGGTCACTCGACACGGACGCCTGCAGAATGCCGTAAAGAGCGGATGCGCCTCCAACCAGCATGATCGCGATCCCCCACCAAGCCGGACCGTCGGGCAGCAGCCGTACGCAGACCAGCAAACCGCCGTACACGCCGATCTTGACCATGGCCCCGCTCATCGCGGCCGAGACGTGGCTGGGAGCTTCGGGCAGCACCCGGGGGACCCAGACGTGCAGCGGCACCAGTTCGGCCTTGCCGCCGAAACCGAGTAGGAACAGCACGAAGGCCACGTTCGCCGCCCACGAACCGGGTTCGATCGCCTGCAGGTTGGTGAAGCTGGTTCCGCCCGACGCGGCAGCGAGCACGGCGAATCCGGCCAGAATGAAGAAGAAGCTCAACTGGGACATGGCCGAGTACCAGATGCCGGCCGAGGCGACGGTGGCGCGGCTGGCATGGTCGGCGAGCAGCAGCACGGTGGAGCCGAGGGTCATGATCTCCCAGGCCAGCAGGAACGACACCGAGTCGGTCGCGGCCGGTACCAGCTGCATTCCCACGAGGAATACCGGCATCGCCACCCAGGCGGTGCGGCTGGCGTCGGGGCCGCGGGTGGAACTCATCGAGTAGAGCGACACGAGAATGCCGACGCCGGAAACCACGAGCATGAACAGGCCGCCGAGGCGGTCGGGGGCCAGCAGTAGCGGGTCCATCGGCAGGGCGATCGGAATGAGCAGGCCGCCGGTGGCGCCGAGCAGGGCACCGAGGCCGGTCACAAAGCCGGTGACGGCGATGAGGGTACAGAGGATGCCGCCCGCCCGTGACCGCAGGGAGGGTGCCGCCAGAAGGGCGCTCGTGACGGCCAGCGCGCCGAGGCCCAGTTGCAGGAGGAGCCCAGCTCCGATGCCGGTCATCGGCCGGTCATCCGGCGGAGGGCCTGCACGATTTCGGTCGGTTCCGGCGGACTGCCTGGTACCTCGATATCTACGTGCACGAAGTCGGACACCGGACCCATGATGCCGTAGCCGTCGCGGAAGGCACCGCCGTGCAGGGCACAGTCGCCGACCGCGATCACAAACCGGGGGGTCGGGGTGGCCTCAATCGTCCGACGTAGCGGCTCCGCCATATTGCGGGTGACACTGCCGACGATGAGAAGGACGTCGGCATGCCGCGGTGAGGGCACGAGGCGCACGCCGTAGCGTTCCACGTCGTAGACCGGGCCGAAGGCTGCGGACACTTCGAGCGCACAGTCGTTGCAGCCGCCGGCGTTGATGAACCGCACCTGCACGCTGCCACCGAACACTTCAGCTCCCGCCAACAGTGGCGGGGCGGGCGGGGCCGGTTCGGCGATGCGTGAGCCGTTACGAATAAGGGTGGCCAATCGCAGGAAGCTCATACGAGTCCCCGGTGTGCATGCATGTTCACGAAGCTGGTGCCTTCTGTGGGGAGCGCGAAAGTCGAAGGTGTTGGGCAGGCGACGGATTTTGCGGTGCGTCTGGTTGAGTGCAAGACTACCAGCGCAAATAACTTCATTACTTCTTTATATAACTATATGAAGAAATTAGCAAATAGATCCCGACGACTAGCCACGGTCGAGCAGCGGGGTGAGGCGATACGGGATGACCTCGCCCATGGCCAGCGAGGTCTCCGTGCGTTCGACACCCTCGCAGGCGAGGATCGTGCCGTCGATGCGAAACAGGTCGGCGGCATCCGTGCAGACGACCCGTACCAGCAGGTCGGTCTGCCCGCTCATGCCGTGCGCCTGCACGATTTCGGGGATCAGCGCGAGGTCGATCACGATCTGCGCGAGCCTTTTCTGCTGCACGTGCACCTCGATGAATGCGGTCAGCGGGTAGCCGAGGGCGGCCGGATTAATCCGGCGATCGAAGCCGAGAAAGGCGCCAGAGTCTTCCAATCGCTTCATGCGCGCCTGCACGGTGTTGCGGGAGAGGCCCAGGGTGTCGGCGAGCGCGACGAAGGTGCTGCGCGGGTCGGCGGAGAGCGCTTGGAGTAGCTTCGTGTCGGTCTTGTCAAGGCTGTACATAGTGTAAAACATTAACACGGTCTGGCGAGCCTGAATAGGGCACTCTGCTCACTATTTTTCACAGTGGTTGTGCTCCCTGTCGGGTCGACATAGGCTCACGTCAACTTTAGCAATGACGCTCGGAGCGACCCATGATTGATTTCTCCCCCCAGCTGGTGCAGCTTCTCTCGATTGACGGCGAGCGGATGCCCCGGCCCGACTTCGACCCGTGGGTCGACGATCTCGACGGGTTGGCCCTTCTGGCGCTCTACCGCGACATGGTCGTGGTGCGCCGCATCGACACCGAGGCGACCGCCCTGCAACGCCAGGGCGAACTCGGCCTGTGGCCGCCGCTGCTCGGCCAGGAAGCCGCGCAGGTCGGCTCCGCTCGCGCCCTGCGCAGCGACGACTTCATCTTTCCGAGCTACCGCGAGAACGCGGTCGCCTACTGTCGCGGCGTGAACCTCACCGACATCGTCAAGGTCTGGCGCGGCAACGCCCAGTCCGGCTGGGACCCGTACACCGTCCAGATGGCCACCCCGAACATCATCATCGGCGCGCAGACCCTGCACGCCACCGGCTGGGCCCTCGGCGCCCAGCGCGACGAAATCGATGCCGTGGCCATCACCTACTTCGGTGACGGCGCCACGAGCCAGGGGGACGTTAACGAGGCCATGGTCTTCGCGGCGAGTTTCCAGGCCCCGGTCGTCTTCTTCTGCCAGAACAACCAGTGGGCCATCTCCGAACCGATCGGGGTACAGGCTCACCGCAACATCGCCGATCGCGCGCCGGGTTTCGGCATCCCGAGCCTGCGCATCGACGGCAACGACGTGATCGCGGTCATGGCCGCGACCCGAATCGCACTCGACCGGGCCCGCACCGGCGGCGGCCCCACCTTCATCGAAGCGGTCACCTACCGCATGGGACCGCACACCACAGCGGATGACCCCACCCGCTACCGAGACCCGGCCGAACTGGCCGAGTGGAAGACCCGCGACCCGTTGCTGCGTTTGCACCGGTTACTGACGAAGCTCGGTGAAATCACCCCCGAGGTTGAAGCGGCCACCCAGGCGATCGCCGATGCCGCGGCCGCCGAGTTGCGCGCCGGCTGCATCGGCCTGCCGGACCCCGAGCCGCTCAGCGTATTCGACCATGTCTACTCCACTCCCAACGCCACCCTGGAGCGCCAGCGCGCCGAGTATGCCGGGTATCTCACGAGCTTTGGAACACAATTCGATATTGCTGAACAAAATGGAACGGTGTGATGACCATGACCACCCTGACGACCCCCACCACCTTGCCCGGCCTTGATGCCCCGAAGCCGGTCCCGTTGACCGAGACCAAGACCCTCACCATGGGCAAGGCCATCAACGAGGGCCTGCGCCAGGCCATGCTCGACGACCCCAAGGTGGTGCTCCTCGGCGAGGACATCGGCGCCCTCGGCGGTGTCTTCCGGGTCACGAGCGACCTGCTCGCCCAGTTCGGCGCTCGCCGGGTCATTGACACACCGCTCGCCGAATCGGCAATCATCGGCACCGCAGTCGGCCTGGCCTACCGTGGCTACCGCCCGGTCTGCGAGATTCAGTTCGACGGCTTCATCTTTCCCGGCTTCGACCAGATCGTCAGCCAGGTCGCGAAGTTCCACTACCGCACCCAGGGAGCCGTGCGCATGCCGATCACCATCCGGGTGCCATTCGGCGGCGGAATCGGAGCGGCCGAACACCACTCCGAATCACCCGAGGCCTACTTCACCCACACCTCCGGACTGCGCGTGATCGCCGTCTCCAATGCCCAAGACGCCTACAGCCTCATTCGCCAGGCCATCGCCAGCGACGACCCGGTGCTCTACTTCGAACCCAAGCGTCGCTACCACGTGAAGGGTGAGGTCGTGCCGGAGCTCGGCGCCCCGATGGAGCAAGCCGTCATCGTGACTCCGGGAACGGATGTCACGCTCCTCACCTACGGCGCGCTCGTGTCCACCGCGAAGGACGCGGCGCTGGCCGCGTTCGACGAGGGAATCTCGATCGAGGTCATCGACCTGCGGTCGCTGTCACCGGTGGACTATGCGGTGGTGGAGGCATCTGTTCGAAAGACCGGGCGTGTGGTGGTGACCCATGAGGCGGCCCAGTCGGGTGGACTCGGCGGGGAGATCATCGCGACCATCACCGAACGCTGCTTCAGCTACCTGGAGGCCGCCCCGGTGCGGGTGACCGGCTTCGACGTGCCCTACCCGCCAGCCAAGCTGGAGAGCCACTACCTGCCCGACCTCGACCGCATTCTCGACGGTGTCGACCGGGTCATGGGGCGTCGATGATCAAGGTATTCAAACTGCCCGACCTCGGTGAGGGTCTCACCGAGAGTGAGATTGTGGCCTGGCTCGTAGCTCCGGGCGACGAGGTTACGCTCAACCAGCACATCGCTGACGTGGAAACCGCCAAGGCCGTGGTCGAACTGCCGAGCCCGTTCGCTGGAGTGGTCAGCGTGCTGCACCAGCCGGCCGGTGTGGTCGTGCACGTCGGCGAACCCATTGTCAGCTTCGACATCGGCGGCGGGGCCGAACCGACTTCTACGGCACCAACGGATGCCACGGCCGGCGCCGCCGCTCCGGCTGAGCAGCGCGAGGCCAACCTGGTCGGCTATGGCCCCGCCGTCGAGCGCGGCGGCCACCCCCAGCGTCGGGCCCGCGCGGGTGGCGCGGAATCGGTGCCCGCTCCCGCAACTCCGACGACAGCCGCGCCGGTGCCCGCGGTGACGCCGGCCGCAGTATCCACCGACCAGCCCGCCGTGGCACCCGTCCCGGTACCCCTTGCCGAACGCCCGCGCTCGACACCGCCGGTGCGGGCCCTGGCCCGCGACCTCGGTATCGACCTCACTACGGTGACCGGAACCGGAAAAGACGGCCTGATCACTCGGGACGACGTTCGCGCCCACATCACCGAATCCGTGCCGACTCCCGCCCTGCACGGGGAGCCCGTATCGCCCACAACGGCACCGGCCACAGCGGCACCGGCCACGAGCCGCGGCGACGACGTGCGCGAGACCCGCTCGCCGATCAAGAGCCTGCGGAAGCTCACCGCGGCAGCGATGGTGCAGAGCGCTTTCACCGCGCCGCACGTGACCGAGTTCCTCACCATCGACGTCACACCGACCGTCGAACTGCTCGATTCCCTGCGCACCGACCGGCAGTTCGAAGGCGCCGGCATCGGGATTCTCACCGTGGTGGCCAAAGCGCTCTGCCTCGCCGTCGGGCGCACCCCCTCGGTGAACACCCGCTGGGACGAGCCGGCCGGTGAGATCGTGCAGTTCCACCACGTGAACCTCGGCATCGCTGCCGCAACCCCGCGTGGGCTGCTCGTGCCGAACATCGTCGATGCTGACCGGCTCGACCTGCGTGGCCTGGCTGCCGCGCTCGCCGAACTCACCACGGCGGCCAGGTCCGGCACCACCACCCCGGCGGCGCTGTCCGGCGGCACGATCACCATCACCAATATCGGAGTGTTCGGCATCGATGCCGGCACGCCCATCCTGAACCCTGGCGAGGCGGCGATTCTGGCGATGGGCGCCATCCGTTCTCGGCCGTGGGAGTATCGCGGCGAGGTCGCACTGCGCAAGGTGCTCACGCTCAGCCTGTCGTTCGACCACCGACTGGTCGACGGCGAGCAGGGTTCCCGCTTTCTCGCCGACATCGGTACGATCCTGGCCGACCCGGCCCGCGTGCTGACCATGGTCTAACCCTCGCCGATCCGCTCCCTCCCCTGCACTAGTCGTCTTTATCCACTCTGGTGCGCATAACACCTGCAATTTGTCAGCCCGCCCAAAGAGTTCCGCGGAATTCCGGGGCATCCGGGTTTTGGCTCTGCAGATTGCAGGAGTTATGCACCAGACGGGCGGTTGACCGGGGTGCGGCGGCGGAGCAGAGTAGAGGCATGAACGCTCAACGTGCACTCCTCGCCCCCTTCACGACGAAGAAGCAGCTGACGGGCACAGCTTTCGTGCACCTCGACGGATGCCTGCACGCCGCTTTCCGCACCAAGGACTTCGTCTCCGCCCTGGAACTGGTCAACCGGGTCGGCGACGTGGCCGAGCAGATGAACCACCACCCCGACGTACGCCTGGGTTACGGCACCGTCTCACTCACCCTCACCTCGCACGACGCCGGGGGAGTCACCGCGCGTGACCTCGAGCTCGCCGCCCGCGTGCAGCAGATCGCCGACACCCTCGGTGCCACCTCGCGTCCCGCGCAGCCGACGCGCTATGACATCGCGATCGACTGCACCGACGCGGATGCCGTGCGCCCATTCTGGCGCGCTGGCCTCGGCTACACCGAGGTGGCCGGCGACGACGGCATCGAACTCGTGGACCCGCGCGGCCTCGCCCCCAAGGTCTGGTTTCAGCACATGGAGATCGCCCGCACCGACCGCAACCGCATCCATCTCGACGTCTACGTGCCAAGTGACGACGCCGAGGAACGGGTCGCGGCCGTGCTTGAAGTCGGCGGCGTGCTGCTCACCGACGAGCACGCACCCGACTGGTGGGTGCTCGCCGACGTCGAGGGCAACGAGCTCTGCGTCTGCACCGCCGCCTTCTGACGCTTAGAACGGCCGAAGGGTCGTCCGGGCTTCGGCTCGCACGGCCGTCGAGACGGCATCCAGCAGGGGCGAAGAGAGGTTCCACCGCTGCCAGAACAGGGGAACATCGACCGCCGACTTGGGGGCCAGATCGACCAGACGACCATCGGCGATCTCGACAGCGCACTGCTGTTCGGGCAGCATGCCCCAGCCGAAGCCCAGCAGAATAGCCCGCACGAAGTCGTTCGACGTCGGAATGTAGTGGATCGGCCCGCTGCTGCCACTGCCGGTATAGTCGCGCAGAAACGATTCCTGCAGGTCATCGTTGCGCTCGAAGGCGACGACGGGTGCGCCGGGAAGGGCGATCAGGCCGCCATGTGTCGGCAGCCAGCGCTCGATGAACGTGGGCGTCGCGACGGCGTGATAGCGCATCTGACCGAGCGGCTCGGTGATGCACCCCTGCACGGCCTCCCGCGTGGAGGTCACTGCTGCCATGACCGTCCCGGCGCGCAGCAGTCTCGTCGTGTGTTCCTGGTCTTCCCGGTGCAGGTCGAAGGCCACACCGAGGGTCTCTCCGAGTCCGGCGAGGGCATCGAGAAACCAGGTGGCGAGGCTGTCCGCATTCACCGCGAGCGACACAGGAAACGCCCGACCGTCGGACCTGCCCTCGTGCAGCTGGCGCACGGTGTCGGCCTCGAGCAGCTCCACCTGGCGCGCGTAGCGCAGCAGCACGTCGCCGGCGTCGGTGAGCCGGACCGGGGTCGTGCGCTGCACGAGCACCCGCCCGCTCGTCTGCTCCATCGCCTTGACGCGCTGCGACACCGCGGAAGGGGTCACGTGCAGCCGGGCAGCGGCCGCCTCAAACGACCCCTCGCTCACGAGCGCGAGCAGAGTCGCGAGCTGTTCGAGCGTAAATCGTTGCATTAGACCAGCTTATCCAGCCTAAGAAACTATAGCTGTACTGAATTATCGCGAGCGCCTAGCGTTGCACCGGTGACCTCAACTTTTCTGCCAGTCCTGCTCGGCCTCGCCACCGGGCTCTCCCTCATCATCGCGATCGGATCGCAGAATGCATTCGTGTTGCGACTCGGCATCGAGGGGCACAACCGGGTCATCGTTCCCGTCGTCGCGATCTGCGCGGTGTCGGACGCCGTGCTCATCCTGGCCGGCGTGCTCGGGCTCGGGGTAGTCGTCGCCGCAGCGCCGGTGGCGATCATCGTGATCCGCGTGCTCGGCTCTGCCTTCCTCATCATCTACGGGCTCGTCGCGGCTCGTCGGGCAATTCGCCCTGGTGCACTCGTCGTCTCGGGAGTCGTGGCCACGACCGGCATGCGGGTCGCGGTCGTGAGCGTGCTGGCCCTCACCTGGCTGAATCCGCACGTCTACCTAGACACCATATTGTTTCTCGGCGCTGTCGCCAACCAGCAGGGCGCAACGGAACGCTGGTGGTGGGCGGGAGGCGCCATTGCGGCCAGCTTCGTCTGGTTCTCCGCGCTTGGCTTCGGGGCGCGCCTGCTGCGGCCGATGTTCGCCAAGCCGGCGTCCTGGCGAGTGCTTGATGCGGTCATTGCCGTGGTGATGATCGCCCTCGGTGTGCGCCTCGCGCTCGGGAACTAGCTCCGCAGGCCCAGAGCCGCCAGCGCCATTTCCTCGAGCAGGGCGCGCACGGCCGCCTTCGAGGAGGCGCGGGCGCTGTGTGGTGTTGAGTTCAGCAGTCCGAAGGTTGCGTGGGCTCGAATTCGGAGCAGGGCTTCGTCGATCGACGGGTGCACGCGCCCCAGCACCTCCACCCACAGTTCCACGTACTCGCGCTGCAGCAGGCGCACCCGGTGCCGGTCAGCCTCGGCGAGGCTGTCGAGGTCGCGATCCTGCACCCGGATCACATCGGGGTTGGAGAGGGCGAAGCGCACGTGAAAGCGCACCAGTTCGGGCAGGGCGGCCGCGGCATCCGTTGTTTCGGTCACGACAGTGTGGCCGCCGGCCACGAGATCCTCACTCACATCGATGAGGAGGGCGGCGAGAACGGCCTGCTTGCCGCTGAAATGACGGTAGACCGCCGGTCCGCTCACCCCGACGGCCGCACCGAGGTCCTCGATCGAGACGCCGTTGAAGCCCGAGCGGGCGAACAGGGTTGCCGCAGCGCCGAGCAGGGCGTCCCTGCGGTCGGCCTTGGCCTGGCTGCGCGGCGTCGTTTCGGTCGGTGTGCTCATGCGAGCCTTTCAACTAGACATTTCAGTTAATCATGACTAACCTGAATTTCAGTTAGTAAACACTAACTGTAGTTGATGCCGGGCGCTCCGGCCCCACAAACGGGAAGATGTCGATGGAGACACTCGCGAGTCAGCTCGACTCCTCCGCTGAGGCCTTTGCCACCAATGACGCCGCCCAGCGGCAGCTCGTGGCCGACCTGAAACAGCGCCTCGCCACGGCGGCCATTGGCGGTCCGGAGAAGTCCCGGCAGCGGCACCTCGACCGCGGCAAGTTATTGCCCCGCGAGCGCATCGACCAACTGCTCGACGACGGCAGCCCCTTCCTCGAGATCGCGCCGCTCGCCGCGACCGGCCTCTACAACGACGACAGTCCCGGCGCGGGCGTCATCGCCGGCATCGGCCTCGTGCACGGCCGCTACGTACTCGTGATCTCCAACGACGCCACGGTCAAGGGCGGCACCTACTACCCGATGACGGTGAAAAAGCACCTGCGCGCCCAGGAGATCGCCCTCGAAAACCGGCTGCCCTGCATCTACCTCGTCGACTCCGGCGGAGCCTTCCTGCCCCTGCAAGACGAGGTTTTCCCCGACCGCGACCACTTCGGCCGCATCTTCTACAACCAGGCACGGATGTCCGCGGCCAAGATTCCGCAGATCGCCTCGGTCATGGGATCCTGCACCGCCGGTGGCGCCTACGTTCCGGCGATGAGCGACGAGACCGTGATCGTGCGGGGCCAGGGCACCATCTTTCTCGGCGGACCGCCCCTGGTGAAGGCCGCGATCGGCGAGATCGTCACCGCCGAGGAGCTCGGCGGCGGCGAGTTGCACTCTCGCGTCTCCGGCGTCACCGACCACCTGGCCGAGAACGACGAGCACGCCCTGCAGATCGTGCGTGACATCGTCTCGACCCTGCCGCATTCCCAGGCCCCCGCCTGGGAAGTGATCGCCACCGTCGACCCGGTCGCCGATGAGGGCGAACTCTACGGAGCAGTCCCGGTCGACGTGCAGGGCCAGTACGACGTGCACGAGGTCATTGCGCGCATCGTCGACGGCAGCGAATTCCACGAATTCAAGCGCGAATACGCCACCACCCTCGTGACCGGGTTCGCGCACATCCATGGCCACCCGGTGGGCATCGTTGCCAACAACGGCATCCTGTTCGCCGAGTCCGCGCAGAAGGGCGCGCACTTCATCGAACTCTGCGACCAGCGGGGAATTCCGCTCGTTTTCCTGCAGAACATCTCCGGTTTCATGGTGGGCCGAGAGGTCGAGGCCGGCGGCATCGCCAAGCACGGCGCCAAGATGGTCACCGCCGTCGCCACCGCCCGGGTGCCCAAGCTCACCGTCGTGATCGGCGGCTCCTTCGGCGCCGGCAACTACTCCATGTGCGGCCGCGCCTACTCCCCGCGCTTTCTCTGGATGTGGCCGGGCAGCCGCATCTCCGTGATGGGCGGCCCGCAGGCCTCGTCCGTGCTCGCAACCGTCAAGCGTGAGCAGATCGAGGGCGGCGGCGACACCTGGTCGGCCGAGGCGGAAGCCGCGTTCAAGGATCCGATCCTGACGAAATACGAGACTCAGGGCAGCCCGTACTATTCCACCGCCCGGCTCTGGGACGACGGCGTCATCGACCCAGCCGACACTCGCACGGTACTGGGCCTCGCCCTGTCCGTCTGCGCCACCGCGCCGCTCGGCGAGTCCGCCTTCGGCCTGTTCCGGATGTGAGCCATGACATTTGACATCGTTCTGGTCGCCAACCGCGGCGAAATCGCCTGCCGCATCATCCGCACCCTGCGGGAACGCGGCATCCGCTCTATCGCCGTCTACAGTGACGCCGACCGTGACGCCCTACATGTGTCGCTAGCGGATGCCGCGGTGCGCCTCGGCGCCGCCGCCCCGGCCGACAGCTATCTCAATGTCGAGGCCGTGCTGGCCGCTGCGGCGCGAACCGGAGCCCAGGCGATTCACCCCGGCTACGGATTTCTGAGCGAGAACCAGGCTTTCGCGCAGGCCTGTGCCGACGCCGGGATCGTCTTCATCGGGCCGAGCGTGCACGCGCTGAACGTGATGGGCGACAAGATCCGCTCGAAGAACCATGTGGCCGGTTACGGGGTGCCGGTCATTTCCGGGGTGGCAGAGCCGGGCCTCAGCAATGAGCAGCTCATCGCGGCCGCCGTCGACGTTGGCTACCCGATGCTGATCAAGCCGTCCGCCGGCGGTGGCGGCAAGGGCATGCACGTGGTGGAACGCGCTGAAGACCTGCCCGCCACCCTCGAAACCGCCCGGCGGGTGGCGCTGAGTGCCTTCGGCGACGATACCCTGCTGCTCGAACGCCTCGTGGCGACCCCGCGGCACATCGAGGTGCAGGTGCTCGCCGACAACCACGGCGCCGTGATTCACCTCGGTGAGCGCGAGTGCTCGCTGCAACGCCGGCACCAGAAGGTCATCGAGGAGGCGCCCTCGCCGCTGCTCGACGAGGCGACCCGGGCGCGCATCGGGGAGGCGGCCTGCGCTGCCGCCCGCAGCGTGGGCTACAGCGGCGCCGGCACCGTAGAATTCCTGGTCTCCGCTGCCGCGCCCGACGAGTTCTTCTTCATGGAGATGAACACCCGACTGCAGGTAGAGCACCCGGTCACCGAGCTGATCACCGGCCTCGACCTCGTGGATTGGCAGCTGCGCATCGCAGCGGGGGAGTCGCTCACGGTCACGCAGTCCGATATATGCCTCAGGGGGCATGCGATCGAGGCGCGGGTTTACTCTGAGAATCCCGAGCGCGGTTTTCTGCCGACCACGGGCAGGGTGTTGCAGCTGAACGAGGCCATTGGTGAGGGCGTGCGGGTGGACAGCTCGTTGAGTCTGGGTCTGACGATCGCCTCGCACTACGACCCGATGCTCGCCAAGGTGATCGCCTGGGCTCCCACCCGGCTGGAAGCGCTGAACCGGCTCGACCGGGCGCTCGCCGACACCGTCGTGCTCGGCGTGCAGACCAACACCGAATACCTGCGGCTGCTGTTAGCGGACGCCGACGTGCGCGCCGGCCGCCTCGACACCGGCTTGATCGAACGCAAGCTTCCCGACCTCCAGTTTCGCGGTGCCGAGGAGCACCTGCTTGCCGCCGGGGCGCTGTTTTTGCACGGGCTCGCGGCGTCCGCCGCCGGCACGAACGTGGTCTGGACGCGGCCGAGCGGATGGCGGGCCGGCTCGCCGCGTCCCGTGAAGTACGCGCTGGGGGTGGGCGCGACCGACGTCGTGGAGGTGCGGGTTGTGGGGGAGCCGGGGGCGGCATCCGTTTCGGTCGGTGATGGCACGGCCGTGCCGGCCGGACTCGTTCGCGTCGGAGACGGCACGTTCAGCGTCGACTACGACGGCCAGACCCGGGTGTTTGCGATCGAGAAGTTCGGAACGCGCGTGTATATCGGCGCTGACGGCTTCTCGCTCGAACTGCGGCACCGATCCCGGGCCGAGCAGCTCGCGGAACACCTCGCCAGCCGCGGCCGGGTACCAGGGGCGCTCAGCCCCGACGTACGCTCGCCGATGCCCGGCACCGTCATCGCGGTGCACGCCGCCACCGGCGACGTGGTCAGCGCGGGCCAAACCCTCCTTGTGGTCGAGGCCATGAAGATGGAACACAAACTCGTGGCCGCCACGGCCGGCCGCGTCACCGTGAACCTCAAGACCGGTGATCTCGTGGCACTCGACCAGATCGTCGCCACCGTTATTCCAGAAACGATCACGACCCCCGAAACCTCTTCAGACAAGGAAGACACAGAATGAGCTACGAACTCACCCCTACCCAGCAGGCCCTCAGCGACATGGTGCGCGACTTCGCCGACACCGTCGTCGCCCCGGCCGCCTACGAGTACGACACCAAGCGCCGCCTGCCCTACGGCATCATCGCCCAGATGGGGGAGATGGGATTGTTCGGCTTGCCGTTCCCAAAGGAATATGGCGGTCAGGGCAGCGACTATTTCTCGCTCTGCCTCGCGGTTGAACAATTAGCCCGTGCCGACCAGAGCATCGCCGTCACCCTCGAGGCCGGGGTGGGCCTCGGCATCATGCCGGTCTACCGCAGCGGCACCGAAGCGCAGAAGCAGGAATGGGTTCCCCGCCTCGCGAGTGGCTTGGCGCTCGCCGCGTTTGGCCTCACCGAAGCGGATGCCGGCTCAGACGCCGCAGGCACCAAGACCACTGCTTTATTGGAGGCCGGCGAATGGGTGATCAACGGCACCAAGCAGTTCATCACCAACTCCGGGTCGGAGATCACCCGCCTCGTCACGGTGACCGCCGTCACGGGGGAGTCCACTCGAGCCGACGGTTCGATCAAGAAGGAACTCACCGCGATTCTGGTGCCGACCCCGACCCCCGGTTTCACGGCGCTGCCACCCTATGACAAGGTCGGCTGGCACACCTCCGACACGCATCCGCTCGTGTTCGACAACGTGCGCGTACCGGAGGCCAACCTGCTCGGCGAACGCGGCCGCGGGTTCGCCAACTTCGTGCAGACCCTCGACGAGGGCCGCGTCGCCTTCGCCGCGCTCTGCACGGGCGCAGCGCAGGGTTGCCTGGAGGAATCGATTCGCTACGCGAACAGCCGCAACGTCTTCGGCCGTTCAATCGGTTCCAACCAGCACATTGCCTTCAAAATCGCCCGCATGCAGGCGCGCGTGCACACCGCACGCCTCGCCTACTACGACGCAGCGCTGAAGCTGATCAACGGCAAGCCGTTCAAGATGGAGGCGTCGATCGCCAAGATGGTAGGCAGCGAAGCGGCCATGGACAATGCCCGCGACGCCACGCAGATCTTCGGCGGATACGGCTTCATGAATGAGAATCCGGTCGCGCGGCACTATCGTGATTCGAAGGTGCTCGAACTCGGCGAGGGCACCACCGAGGTGCAGCTCATGGTCATCTCGCGGGCGCTGGGCTTCGCGGCCTGACCTGACTGAATTGGAGAAGCGGATGACCGACCCCGGTACCCCAGAACGCCACCTGGTTCAGCAGCGCGGCCTCTACTTCGAGGAGTTTGACCTCGATGCTCTGTACCAGCACCGTCCGGGTCGCACCGTGACCGAGGCCGACAACGTGCTGTTCACGACGATGACCATGAACACGCAGGCGCTGCACCTCGATGCGGCGTGGTCGGCCACCCAGCCGTTCGGCGAACGCCTGGTGAATTCCATGTTCACTCTGTCGACCATGGTCGGCAGTTCGGTCGCCCAGCTGACCCAGGGCACGATCGTGGCGAACCTGGGATTTTCGGCCGTGACGTTTCCGCATCCGCTGCACCACGGCGACACCCTCTATTCGGAGACCATCGTCACCGACAAACGGTTGTCGAAGAGTCGCCCCGGTCAGGGAATCATTACGCTCGAACACACCGGACGCAACCAGCACGGAGTGGTCGTCGGCTCGGCCGTGCGCACCGTGCTGGTCTGGTGCCGCGAGGGAGCAGCATGAGCGGCCCGTTCGATGGCGACCCGTTCGATGCGGGCTCCTTCGATGACTACAGCGACCCGGCCGGCCTCGACCCCTTCGACGACAGCCCCGCCGGTCTCAGCCCGTTCACGCCGGCCCCGTTCACCCTCGGTCCAGCCCTGTTGTTCTGCCCCGCCGACCGGCCGGAGCGTTACGAGAAGGCCGCCGAGCGCGCCGACGCCGTCATCCTCGACCTGGAAGACGCCGTCACGCCCGCTGACCGGGCGGCGGCGCGGCGCGCGCTGATCGAGCATCCGCTTGACCCGGCCACGACAATCGTGCGCATCAATCCGGCCGACACCGACGATTTCGCACTCGATCTGGCCGCGTTGGCCCGTACGGAGTATCGCGACGTGATGCTCGCCAAGACGGTCAGCGCCGGCCAGGTCGAGCGGCTCGAAGCATTTCGGGTGATCGCCCTGTGTGAAACCGCCGCCGGTGTGATCTCGGCGACCGAGATCGCCGCCGAGCGCAACGTTGTCGGGCTCATGTGGGGCGCCGAAGACCTCGTCGCCTCGCTTGGAGGCACGTCGAGCCGTTTCGAGGACGGTCGCTACCGCGACGTCGCTCGCCAGGCCCGCTCCCAGGTGTTGCTGGCCGCCCGTGCGCACGACAAGGCGGCGATCGACACGGTGCACCTTGACATCACCGACACGGCAGGGCTCGAGCTTGAGGCAGCGGATGCCGTCGCCAGCGGTTTCACCGCCACCGCGTGCATCCACCCGAGCCAGGTCGCCGTCATTCGCGCCGCCTACCAGCCGACGGCAGCCGAGGTTGACTATGCCCTCGGGCTGCTCGAGGCCGCCGCAAGCGCGCGCGGCGTCTTCCAGCACGAGGGCCGCATGATCGACGGCCCGGTCTTGCGTCACGCCGAGGCCGTGTTGCGCCGCGCCGCCCGCTGACGGCCGCGCGCTAAATTCACCGGGCCCGCCTTGTAGCCCGGGGCCCAGTTTATAAACTGGGCCCGTGGACGGGGCCTGGGCCCCGTCCACAACAGAAGGGCGGGTCAGGCGGCCTTGGCGGCCAGAACCTTCTCGATAGCTTCGACGATCTCGGTCGACTCCGGCTCGACCGAGGAGGCGAAACGGTCGACGATCTCACCGGTCGGGGTCACTAGGAACTTCTCGAAGTTCCACTTGATCAGGCCGGGCAGCAGTCCCCGCTTGAACTTGGTGAGCTCCGCATAGAGCGGATGCTGGTGCTTGCCCCGCACATCGACCTTGGCCGTCATGGGAAAGGTCACCCCGTAGGTCATGCCGCAGAATTCCACGATGTCCGCTTCGGTGCCCGGTTCCTGGCCCATGAACTGGTTGCTCGGCAGCCCGAGCACGACGAGTCCCGCGTCGGCGAAGCGCTGGTACAGCACCTCCAGCCCGGCGTACTGCGGCGTGAAGCCACACTTCGAGGCCACATTGACCACGAGAACGGTCTTGCCCTGGTAGGCGCCGAAGGTTGTTTCTGTTCCGTCGATGAGGGTGAGGGGGAGGTCGTACAGCGCAGAAGAAGTCATTGAAAGATGTTATCGACGAAAGCCTCCATGCTGGCTGCACGGCACCTGTGTAGCTGCAGGCCATCCTGTACCTGCACGGCGCCTGTGTAGATCATGTATTTGCCCCAAATGGGTGGCAGGCTCAGGTATTCTGGTGTCAGCTCAGAAATCATGGCGATCCACTAGAGGATCCGGGTTTCTGCAGCCCGCGCGGCGCAGCGCATTTTTCCGCCGACCGGGCCAACACCCCAGTTTCACTCGAATCAGCTCCGCCAATGTGTGCCGCTGTCACTCTCGAACGAGACTGTGTGCTTTGACTAGCCGTCGGCATCCGCTAGTACTAATCGCACCAGGAGCACCATGAATTCCTACGTATCGAAGTCCACCAAGCGCGCCACCACCGCCAACGAGTACGTCACGCACGACGTTCGTCGCGCGATCACTGCCACCGGTTACGTCAGCGGCACCGCGCAGCACCTCGAAGCCGGCGACTACGTTTCGCCGCAGCCGAGCGCTGCCGGGCGCCGCGCCGCGTAGCCACCGGCCAGGCCGCTTGAGCGGTGAGCAACACCAAAAGAGGGATTCCGCCACGTGCGGGGTCCCTTTTTTGTGACCGAAAACGCTGCGTGTTGATGCATCGGTAGACTAGTGAGGTACCTGGCCGGTATTTTACTTGCCCGCCAGGCACGACACGAGGTACGCGTATGCGCGCTGAAGCCCCCTGAGTATTGCTCGCTGGCTTTCGGTATGCCCGATCTCGGTCCCCACACACCTGGACATGCAGTACCGCAGACAACGAAATGAGATTCATGAATAACCACTACCTCGACCTGAGCACTCCGCCGGCACTGCCGGCTCGCGGCATGCGCATCATCCCGCTCGGAGGCCTCGGCGAGATCGGCCGCAACATGACCGTCTTCGAGCACAAGGGAAAGCTGCTCATCATCGACTGCGGCGTCCTCTTCCCCGAAGACAACCAGCCCGGCATCAACGTGATCCTGCCCGACTTCACCGCCATCCGTGACCGCCTGCACGACATCGAGGCCATCGTGCTCACCCACGGCCACGAAGACCACATCGGCGCAGTGCCGTACCTGCTCAAGGAACGCGGCGACATTCCCGTCGTCGGTTCCAAGCTCACCCTGGCCTTCCTCGCTGCAAAGCTGCAGGAGCACCGCCTCAGCCAGAACTTCATCGAGGTGAAAGAGGGCGAGCGCCGCACGATCGGCCAGTTCGACCTCGAGTTCATCGCCGTCAACCACTCCATCCCCGACGGCCTGGCCATCGCCATTCGTACCGAAGCCGGCCTTGTGCTCGCGACCGGTGACTTCAAGATGGACCAGTTCCCGCTCGACAAGCGCCTCACCGACCTCGGTGCCTTCGCACGCCTGGCCGAAGAGGGCGTCGACCTGTTCATGACGGACTCGACCAACGCCGAGGTTCCCGGCTTCACCACCGCCGAGAAGGACATCGGACCGGCGATCGACACCGTGTTCCGCACCTCCCCGCGCCGCATCATCGTGTCGAGCTTCGCCAGCCACGTGCACCGCATCCAGCAGGTCATTGACGCCGCTGTCAAGCACAACCGCAAGGTGGCCTTCGTCGGACGCTCCATGGTGCGCAACATGGGCATCGCGAGCGAGCTCGGCTACCTCAACATTCCCAAGGGCCTGCTCGTTGACATGAAGGCGCTCGAGCGCATGAAGGACGACAAGGTCGTTCTCATCTGCACCGGTTCGCAGGGTGAGCCGATGGCTGCGCTGTCGCGTATGGCCAACCGCGAGCACGTCATCAAGATCGGCGAGGGCGACACCGTGCTGCTCGCGAGCTCGCTGATCCCCGGAAACGAAAACTCCATCTACCGCGTCATCAACGGCCTGATCCGTTGGGGCGCGAACGTCGTGCACAAGGGCAACGCCAAGGTGCACGTCTCCGGTCACGCCAGTGCCGGCGAGCTTGTCTACTGCTACAACATCGTCAAGCCGGTCAACGTCATGCCGATCCACGGCGAATGGCGTCACTTGACGGCCAACGCCGACCTCGCCATCGCGACCGGTGTTGCCGAAGAGAACGTCATCGTCGTCGAAGACGGCGTTGTCGTCGACCTCATCGACGGTCACGCCAAGGTCACCGGCCGTGTCGTCGCCGACTACGTCTTCGTCGACGGGATGACCGTGGGCGGGGCAGCATCCGCTGCGATGGAAGATCGCCGTAAGCTCGCCGAGGACGGCACCATCACCATCCTCGGAATTCTCAACGCCAAGACCGGCACGCTCTCCGAGCCGGTCGAGTTCCTGGCCCGTGGATTCGTGCACGACGACGAGTGGGTCAAGGGAGCCACCAAGGTCATCGACGAGGCCATGAAGGCCGCGAACCGCATCAAGATCGTCGACGGTGCCGAGCTCGAAGACCTGTTCACGCAGTCCGTGAGCCGCTGGATGAACCGCAAGTACCGTCGCAGCCCCGTCATCACCTCCGTGGTGGTCGACGCGTAAGCAGCACCGAACAGAAAGGGCCGCATCCTCCACGAGGATGCGGCCCTTTCTGGTTGAACGAACCAGCTACATGAAGTCTTCGGCGGTCGCGTTCGCGATGTCGATCAAAACAAGCTTCGGGTTCTCCTTGGCAATGGCCTGCAGGCGCCACGGAGTGCTGAACAGGGCGAGCAGGGTGCCGTCGGAGCGGGTGAATACCTCCACCTGGCGGGTTCCGGCGAGCACGAGCGCGCTCTCTTTGTCGGTCTTGCGGGCCACCTGGTAGGGCAGCGCTTCCATGCGGATGTCCGCGTGAAAGTCGTGCACCATGCGGTCTTCGACCACCTCGAACTGCATCGGTCCGACGGCGCCGAGCACGGGAGCCTGCTCGCCGCGCACCTCGGAACGCATCACCTGGATGACACCCTCGTGGTCGAGCTGGTCGATGCCGCGGCGAAACTGCTTGTGCTTGCTCGAGTCCACGGGGCGGATCGCCCGAAAATGTTCGGGGGAGAACAGCGGCAGCGGCGGAAACTCCACCCGCTCGTCTTCAAAGATCGAATCGCCCACCCGCAGCGCCGACGCGTTGACGAGCCCCACGATGTCGCCGGGCCAGGCCTGGTCGGTGACGGTGCGTTCCTTGCCAAACAGCTGCTGGGCATACTTGGTGGCGAAGGGCCGCCCGGTCGCCGCGTGCGTGACGATCATGCCGCGGCGAAATTCGCCCGAGCACACGCGCACGAAGGCCACGTGGTCGCGGTGCGCGGAGTTCATGCCGGACTGCACCTTGAACACGAAACCGGAGAACGGTGAGGTGACCTTTCGCGGGTTGCCGTCGATGTCGATGCGGGCTTCGGCTGGCGGCGCGAACTCCACCAGGGTGTCGAGCAGCTGCTGTACGCCAAAGTTGGCCACGGCCGCGCAGAACAGCACCGGGGTGGTCTGGCCGTCGAGAAACAGCTCGGAGTCGTGATTTTGCGACTCAGCGTCGAGCAGCTCGGATTCTTCGACAGCGGATGCCCAGGCCGGGCCTTCCTCGATCGCCGCGTCGGCGGCATCCAGCCGCACCGATTCGGCCACTGTCGCTCCGCCCGCCGTGCGGGTGAAGCGCAGAAAGTCGCCGGAGCGGCGATCGAGCACGCCGCGCAGGTCGCCGGCTTCGCCGACCGGCCAGTTCAGCGGGGTCGGCAGCAGGCCGGTGCGGGTCTGGATCTCGTCCATCAGGGCCAGGGGAGTGTCGCCGGGGCGGTCCCACTTGTTGATGACGGTGATGACCGGCAGGCCGCGCTGCTTGCAGACGGCGAACAGTTTCATGGTCTGCGGCTCGAGACCCTTGGCGGCGTCGACGAGCATCACCGCGGCATCCACTGCGGAGAGCACCCGAAAGGTGTCCTCGGAGAAGTCGGCGTGCCCGGGGGTATCGACGAGGTTGATCACGGCGTCGTGGTATTCGAACTGAATGGCGGCGCTGGTGACCGAGATGCCGCGGGCCTTTTCCATCTCCATCCAGTCCGAGACGGTGCCGCTACGGCCGGCCTTGCCGTGGGTGGCACCGGCGGAGGTGATGGCGCGGGCGTGCAGCAGAAGGGCCTCGGTCAGAGTGGACTTGCCCGCGTCGGGGTGGCTGATCACCGCGAAGGTGCGGCGACGGAGGGCCTCGCGGGGAACCTGGGGGTTGGGCACGGAGGCGTCGGTGGTCATGGCTGCTTTCCTGCGGCTGATTCGGGCAGGATACCTTGCCAGCCGATCGATCACGTGATTCGACAGGCGGCGGCCCAGGGCGGATGTGCACCTGCACAGGCAGCCCAATTTTTGCGCAATCTTCAGTCTAACAAATCGGGGGCGCACCGACTGGCGGTCGGCAGCCACCGCCCCCTGTTCGGCCGCCCGCGACGTACATTTTGGTAACGGTTTAGCGTGCCGCCGGGAAATCTCGGTGGCCTCGCCTAAAGTCGGCCCAAGAGCACTTTACGACGAGAAAACCCGGCAGAACGCACAGGTCGGGCGAACACCCCGGGAGGAGAACGCAATGCCCCGACAGGTGGTGTCATCATCTCTGGATGCGATGTCGGTCGACCACGTACAGGCCGAGACGGGGCCGTCCGAGACGACCGTCGGTTCGCGCCCGGTTCGCCGGCAGATTGTGGGAACCGATCTGTGCGTGCATCCACTCGCCCTGGGCTGCAACGCCTTCGGCTGGACCGCGACAAATGATGCCTCCCTGGCCATTCTCGACGCGCACCGCGATCTCGGCGGCAATTTTCTAGACACCGCCGACAGTTTCGCGGCCGGCCGCAGCGAAGTGATCATTGGGTCCTGGCTGCGTTCTCGGTGCGCGCGGGCCGAAACCGTGCTGGCCACGAAGATCGGCCGCAATCTCGACAACCCCGGACTGACCCAGCGCAGCATCGTCGCCGCTGTCGAGGCGAGCCTGGTGCGGCTCGGTACCGACTACGTCGACCTGCTTTATTTTCACTTCGACGACAAGACCGTCGCCCTCGAAGAGAGCCTGGTTGCCGTGGACGCGCTGATGCGCGCCGGCAAGGTGCGCTACCTGGGTGCCTCGAACTTCTCGGCGGAACGGCTCATGGAAGCCCGGGTGCTCTCAGCCCTCGGCCTGCCCAAGTTTGTCGCCGCCGAAACCCCGTACAACCTCGTACATCGCGCCGAACTCGAAAAAGACGTCGCGGTCGTCGCCCGCGCCCAGCACCTGGCCCTGATGCCCGGCTTCGCCCTCGCCCACGGTTTTCTGGCCGGCGCGTACCGCAACAAAGCGGATGCCGCCGACACCGCCCGCGGTCAGCTCGCCAAGGTCTACCTCAACCGTCGATCGCTGCGCGTTCTTGCCGTGGTCGACCGCATCGCCGCAGCGCAGGGCACGGCCCCGGCGTCGATCGCCCTGGCCTGGCTGCTCGCCCGGCCCGACGTGGTGGCGCCGGTGGCTGGCGCGGGCCGGGCCGACCAGGTGCAGTCTTTGGTCGCGGCGGCGGGCATCCGTCTCGGCCGTAACGACCTGCTCGACCTCGACCGGGTATCGGCCTACTGACCTCGCAGCGTTAGGCGCCCGACTCGTCGAGTACTCGCTGGATGGCGCGCAGCAGGGCTGTATGGGCACCGATCGGGTCGCCGAGGTTGGCACCGGCGAAGGCGCCGTCGCGGGCGAGAAAGAAGTCGTCGGCGGCGTCCCCGGGCCGGGCGTGGCCCATGCCGCGGAACATGTCCTCGATCGACCGGCCGTACCAGTCCCGGTGTGCAGACACGGCCTGGCGCACCGGGTGGGCCGGGTCGGTGAACTGGGCGGCCGCGTTGATGAACGGGCAGCCGTGGAAGCCTTCGCGGATGACCTGCGCCGAGATCTCGTTGACGACTCCGCGCAATCGCTGCTCCGGGGTGTCGTATCGCGTGTCAAGGCTGGCGAGAAAATCGCGAGCCAGGCGGTCGCGGCCCTGCAGGTACACGACAATGAGGGCGTCCTTCGAGCGGTAGTACTTGTAGAAGGTTGCTTTGGTGACCTTCGACTCGCTGATGATGCGGTCCACACCCACGGTGTGAACACCCTCGGTATAAAAGAGTCGGTCGGCGGTGGCGAGGATGCGCACCTTGGCGTGCGTCGCCGGCCGAACGGCTTCAGCTGTCAGCGTGGTCATGCGGCACTCCTTTATTAGGGGGCAGAAAACAGCCCCGGATGAGCGCAAATCCGGGAGTTTTCCCCGGTCGGCTCCCAGACTGTAACACACCCTAGACAGACCAGTCTGTCGCAATCGACCCCACGGAGCATTCCGGCCAAACTGGGGGTAGGCCAGCGAGTTCCCACGGGAGAGGCGGCCGCCCCGATCGGGTCTTGTAAGGTGGTGGATGATATGAACGGTGCAGTCGATTTTCCCCTAGACCAGGCCGAACTCTCGTTTCGGGCCGCCGGCGATGCCCTCGTGCGGCGCACCGTTTTGCCGAGCGGTGTTCGCATTCTCAGCGAGCAAGTACCGGGCGCCCGCAGCCTCACGATCGGTTACTGGGTTGCCGTCGGTTCGCGCGACGAACAACCGGGGCATTTCGGCTCCACCCACTTTCTCGAGCACCTGCTGTTCAAGGGCACGCCGACGCGGTCAGCACTGGACATCGCCATCTCGTTCGACGCGGTCGGCGGCGAACACAACGCCATGACCGCCAAGGAATACACCTGCTACTACGCCAAGGTGCAGGACCGGGACCTCGGCATGGCCATCGATGTACTCACCGACATGTTGACGTCCTCCAAACTGGATGAAGGTGAATTCGAAACCGAGCGCGGCGTCATTCTCGAGGAACTCGCCATGGCCGACGATGACCCGGCCGATGTCGCCAACGAGAGATTTTTCGAAGCCGTGCTGGGAAAACATCCGCTGGGCCGCCCCATCGGCGGCAACGCCGACGATATTCGCGCGGCCTCCCGCACGGCCGTGTGGGAGCACTACCAGGCCAACTATCGCCCGCAGGACCTCGTCGTGACGGTGGCCGGTGCCGTCGACCACGACCAGCTGGTCGACGCCGTCACCCGCGCGCTCGAACGGGCCGGCTGGGACCTCAGCATCGCGCAAACTCCGGTGAGCCGCCGTGGCGGTGCGCCGGCCGAAATCCACCAAGGACAGGCCCTGACGATCGTCAAACGTCCGCTCGAGCAGGCCAACCTGCTGCTCGGCATGCCCGGCCTGCTGGCAACCGACGACCGTCGCGTCACGATGAGCGTGCTCACCTCGATCTTCGGTGGGGGAATGTCGAGCCGACTGTTCCAAGAAGTACGTGAGAAGCGCGGCCTGGCCTATTCGGTCTATTCCTTCGCGCCCGGCTACTCCGACGCCGGCCTGTTCGGCATGTATGCCGGGTGCACGCCCGCCAAGGCCGGGCAGGTCGCTGAGCTCATGCTGAGTGAACTGCACCACCTCGCCGCTGACGGTGTCACGGCTGACGAGATGAAGCGTGCGTCCGGCCAGCTGAGCGGGGCATCCGCTTTGGCCTTGGAAGACTCGGACACCCGCATGTCTCGGCTGGGGCGGTCCGAGATCACCCTCGGCGAGTTCGCCGATCTCGACGAAGCCCTGCGCCGCCTTGCGCTCGTCACAGCGGCCGATGTGCAGGAGCTCGCCGCCGAGCTCGCGAGCGGTCCGGTCTCGATCGCTGCGGTCGGGGCCCTCGAGGATGATGCCTTCGCCGCGATCCTTCCAGGCTGACCTTCACCCCACAGCTTGTGCTCCATCCGCCCCGGCGGACTTCTGAACTTTGAAATGGACGATGATGCCCCAGTACATCTACCTGGTACGCCATGGCGAGCAGCAGGATGCCGAACACGGCCTGCACGACGGTCCGCTGTCACCGCGCGGCAAACGCCAGGCGCTGCTGATCGCCGACCGCCTGAGCGGGGTTCCGTTCACCGGCGCCTGGCACTCACCGCTGCAGCGGGCTGCTGAGACCGCCGAGATCATGGCGGAACGACTGCCCGCCCTGCACAGCGAATCGTCGGCGCTGCTGTTCGACTGCATCCCCTCTGGCCGGGCAGCCGAAACGCCGTCGGCCTACGACCCGTTCTTCGGCTCCGTCACCGACGATGAGATCGCCGCCGGACGAGCGCAGATGGAAGACGCCGTCGCCGAATTTCTGCAACCGCGCCGCAGCCAGCGGCACGACCTGCTGATCACCCACAATTTCGTGATCGCCTGGTTTGTGCGTGAGGTTCTCGGCGCTCCCGATTGGCGCTGGGTCGGCATCAATCAGGCCAATTGCGGCTTGACCGTGCTGCAGCAAAAGCCGGGCCGTCCCTGGACTCTGATCACCCACAACGACCTCGGCCACCTGCCGGTCGAGCTGCGTACCGGGCTGCCGGAACCCCTGATGTTCTAAAGTCGCTTGCAATACCAGTGCGTGGCATTGGGATTGTCGTTGTACGACGGAATGCTTTCGTAGCCCGTGCTCTGATACAGTGCCCCGGCGGTGGCGAGAACCACGTTGGTGTCGAGCACCACTTCAGCGCCTCCGAGTTCTGCCGCCCGCCGCTCGAGCTCGGCCAGCAGCAGGCGCCCCCATCCACGCCCGCGGGTTGTGGGTTGAATCCACAAATGTTTGACCTCGAAGCGAACGGGTTCGTTCTCTCCTTCGGCGCTACCCAACCGACGGATGCCCCCGCACCCGACATACGCGCCGCTCGCGTCGTTGCCCGCCGGGCCATCGCTCGTGGGTTCGTCGAGCACCACGAGAAAGATGCCCTGCGGCGGCACGAACTGCTCCGCGAGCGGATAGGTCGGGTGGTAGGTGCCCTGGGGCTGCCGAAACGACAGTTCGGGGCTGCTGAAATATTCTGTGAGCAGGGCGAGGGCCGCGGCATCCGCGACGGACACGGCGTGAAACTGAGGCATCTGCCAAGGCTATTGCGCGGGCAAGTGCAAGCGCGATCAATTGGTAGATTGGTCTCATGACAACGACGGTGGCCATCATTGGCGCAACGGGCAAGATGGGCCGCCTGGTCTCCGACCTGATCGACCGAACCGAGGGTTTTGAGGTCGTCGCCCGCCTGGACTCGAAGAGCGAGCTCAGTGAGATGCTCGGGGCAGAGATTGCCATCGACCTCACCCGACCGGACGTGAGCCGGAGCGTCGTCGACTTTGCGACCGAGCACGGTTTGCGCGTACTCGTCGGCACCTCCGGCTGGAGCCAGGACGGCATCGATTCGCTCGACCGCCGCCTCGCCGGTCGTGACGATACCGGTGTCATCATCATTCCGAACTTCTCGATCGGCTCGGTGCTCGCCACGGCGTTCGCGGCCCTCGCCGCCCGGTTTTACGATTCCATCGAGATCGTTGAAGCCCATCAGCCATCCAAGGTCGATTCACCGTCTGGAACCGCGGTGCGCACCGCCGAACTGATCGGCCGGGCGCGCGCCGAACTCGGTCCGGTCTCCGCGCCGCACACCGACCAACGTGCCCGCGGGCAGCAGGTGTCGAGCGTGCCCGTACACAGCCTGCGCCTGTCCGGACTGTTGGCCCGTCAGGACGTGTTTCTCGGCGGTACCGGTGAAACCCTCACGATCAGCCACAACACACTCTCGCCGAACGCCTACGAGAGCGGCATTCTGCTGGCCCTCAATGCGACCCGAACGGCTACCGGGGTGACAGTCGGCCTCGATCAGGTGGTCGATCTGGGATTTGGCATTGCCGGCACCACCGAAAAGGCTTTCCAGTGAAGGGCAAGATCGCCGTCGTCGTCATGGCGGTGCTGCTGGTTTTCTACCTTGTGCTGGCCGGAGTGCGGGCCGTCGCGTTCATTCAGAGCGGCGAGCCGGTCGGCATCGCCATCGGGCTCGCACTGCTCATTTTGCCGCTGATCGGCTTCTGGGCGCTGGCGCGTGAAGTTGCGTTCGGCATCCGCTCTGAACGCCTGGTGCGTCAGCTCGACGACCTGGGGGAGCTTCCCGGCACCGATCTGCCGGTGCGTCCGAGTGGTCGCCCCTACCGGGATGCCGCCGACGAGCAGTTTCCGGCGGCACAGGCTGCGGTCGAAGCTGAGCCGGAGAACTGGCACGCCTGGCTGCGCCTCGGCCTCGCCTACGACGCGTCCGGTGACCGCAAGCGCGCTCGCGGTGCGATCCGCACCGCGATCGCACTCGAGCGCACGCCGAAGTAGCGAGTAGGCTACGGCTGGCGCAGCATCCAGGCGATCGCGGTCGCCGGATTGCGATGAAAGAACTCGAACCCGTCGTCCAGGAGCTTCTGGGCGCTGACCTGCTGGTCGGCGAGCAGCAGCTGGCGGGCGGCATCCTGCAGCAGCAGCGTCAGGATCTGCTTGGGCACCGGCACGACGAACGGTCGATGCAGCGCCGTGGCCAGCGCCTTGATGATGTCGTTCGAGGTCGCCGGGGTCGGCCCGACCAGGTTTACCGGGCCGGACAACGTCGAGGTCAGCAGATGCACGATGGCCGCGGCCTCGTCGTGCAGGCTGATCCAGGCCCAGTGCTGCTGTCCGCCACCGAGTGGTCCGGCCAGGCCGAGCTTGGCCAAGGGAAGCACCGGTTTCAGCGCGCCGCCCTTGGCCAGAACGAGGCCGGTGCGCAGCGTCACAACGCGGGTCGGCTCCGGCGCCAGCTGGGCCGCAGCCTCCCACTGAGTAACGACGTCGGCTAGAAAATCGGTTCCCACAGCGGATGTTTCGCTCAGGATCTCCCCGGGCCGATCGCCGTAGACCCCAACGGCAGAACCGTTCAGGAGAACCGTCGGGGGAGTGGCGGCCTGGGCGAGGGCATCGGTGATCGTGCGGGTGGCCGACAGCCGTGAGCTCAGGATCTCTGTGCGATACCCCGCCGTCCACGGCAGCCGCGCCAGTGATGCACCCGAGAGGTTGACGACCGCGTCAATGGTGTCGAGCACGTTCACGTCGAGGGCATGGGCTGCGGGGTCCCACCGAACCTCGTTCTTGCCGAGGGCTTCCCGCCGCACCAGCCGCACCGGGGTGTGCCCGGCGGCGGCCAGCTGGCGACTAAGCTCCCGACCGATGAGGCCGGAGGCTCCGGCGATCAGAACGCGCACGCCCTGACCTAGGCCAGTTCGGCTTCAATGGTGATGGGAATGCCCGCGAGTGCCTTCGAGATCGGGCAGTTGTCCTTGGCATCCTGGGCGAACACCTCGAACTCGGCCTCGGTAAGGCCCGGAATCTTGGCGCTGACCAGAAGGTGGCTTCCAATGACCCCGGTGCCGGCCGCAAAGGTGACGGCCGCGGTGGTCTGGATGCTCTCGGGAGTGTGGCCGGCCGAACCGAGTGCGTTGGCGAGGGCCATGGAGAAGCAGGCCGCGTGGGCTGCACCGAGCAGTTCCTCCGGGTTGGTCGTGTTCGACACTCCCTCGGCGCGGGCTTTCCAGTTCACCGAGAATTCGGCGGCGTGCGAGGAATCGAGGGTGACGGTGCCGGAGCCGGTCGGAAGATCGCCGGTCCAGACGGTGGTTGCTTCACTGGTGAGCGTCGTGGGCATGGTGTTACCTCCAGGTGATTGATTCCACCCTAACCGTCTCACCTGCCCCGCGAACGAGTCCCGTCTGGGAATTACCTGAGAGCCAGCCGACACGCCCGGGGAGCAGGCGGGGTACCCTGCCGGGCGTGTCCCGGCAGCATTGGGCTGGGTGGCTCAGGCGTTCCCGACGGTTCGGCCGGCCCGGTTGAGCACACCGAATCGCACGAGCAGCAGGTAGATCTGGCAGCCGAGGCAGTAATCAAAGGCGGCGTTGAGAAAGGCCGCGACGAATGCTGCGGCCGCGGCGATGGGGATAGCGCCGGGAACTCCGGCCAGGCCCAGTGCCAGCCCAATCAGGGTCACCACGAGGCCGACGCCCTGGGCAAAAGTGGGCGGCGCGGCGTCCTCGAGCTCGGTCGGTGGCGCCAGGTGTGGTCGAACCCACCGCTTGAACACGAGGCCGTAGGGGTGCCGCCCGGCGCCGGCGAACGCGCCCCAGGCGAACAGGGCCGTAATCACAGCCAGCAGCGCCAGTGCGGCAGCGGATGCCCCGGTCAGCGACAAAAACACGACCGAGAGTAGCAGCAGGGCCGTGATGGCTGCGCCGAAGCGGGGGCCGCGCGGATCGAGCGGGGGGCGGGACGACGTCGACATGTCAGCTCCGTTGACTGGTAATGAAGGGTTGGGAGTGCTGCGTGATCGCATCGAGGGTCGAGTTGATCGCGGCCCGGTTCGGCGCGCCGCCCACGCGAGCTCGCACTCGCCCGGTCGCGTCCAAAATCAGGGTCGTCGGGGTTTGAAGAATTGAATAGCGGTTGGCGAGATCGGCGCGGTGGGTGAGATCGACATCGACGTGCACGACTCCCGGGCGCTCAGCGGCCACGTCGCCCAGCAGCCGGCGGGTTCCGGGGCAACGGGCGCACATCTCGGTCGAAAACTGCAGCAGGGTAGCGATGGCGCCGAACTGGGCCGAGGCCGCGACATCCGCTGGCGTGATGACGTCGCCGGCAACGCGGGCCACGCGTCCCTGGCGGGCTCGCCAGACGAGTCCAAGAACGGTCGTGGCCGCTAACAGGGCCAGTAGCAGTCCGATCGCTTCGAGTGGGTTCATGGTGTTGACGTTACGTGGGCGCGGGCCTATTCGGGGGACTGTGACGCGACATTACGGCTGCGCGCGGGCGTGCCGGCGAGCAGACCGGCTAGCCTGAGGCGGTGTCTGAAATTGAGTTTCGATCTGAAGTGACCGTGGAGCTGGTGCGCGCGAGCGCCCACGATTCTGACGTGCTGTTTGCCGCCCGGGTGTCGACCCTGGGGGAGCAAACCCTCGAGCAGAGCCAGCTCGACGGCTCAGCGAGCGAGGCCGACGAAAAGCGCGACCGCGGGCTGATCAACTACCTCATGCGTGACCGGCACGGTTCGCCATTCGAACACAACTCGATGACGTTCTATGTGCGCGCGCCCATTTTCGTGTTCCGGGAGTTCATGCGGCACCGCATCGCCTCCTACAACGAAGAGTCGGGCCGCTACCGGGAGCTGAACCCCGTTTTCTACGTGCCGTCCGCAGAGCGCAACCTCGTGCAGGTCGGCAAGCCGGGAGCCTACGACTTTCTGCCCGGCACGGCCGAGCAGACCGCGCTGGTGCAGCAGCAGACCCGCGCCGCCGCGATTCACGCCTACGAGGCCTACCAGCGGATGCTCGAAGCTGGCGTTGCACGCGAAGTCGCGCGCATCGTGCTGCCGCTGAACATCTACTCCTCCATGTACGTGACGCTCAACGCTCGCTCGCTGATGAACTTTCTCAGCCTACGCACGAAACGGGAGGGGACGACGTTCCCCTCGTTCCCGCAGCGCGAGATCGAAATGTGCGCCGAGCAGATGGAAATCCACTTCGAGGCCTTGATGCCCCTCACCTATTCCGCATTCAATAAGAACGGCCGAGTCTCCCCGTAGCAGAGCGGATGCGGCGAAGCGATAGCCTGTACTTCGTGTCTACCTCTACGAATCCCTTTGGCCAGGTGCTGGTCGCACTGGTCACCCCGTTTACCTTTGATGGCGAAGTGGACTGGGCCGGGGTGGAGAAGCACATCGACGACGTCATCAACGCCGGTGCCGACGGCATCGTCGTCACGGGCACGACCGGTGAGACGAGCACCCTGACCGACCCGGAGAAGATCCGCCTGGTCGAGGTGGGCAAGTCAGTCGCGAACGGCCGCGCGAAGATCATCACCGGTGGTGGTTCGAACGAGACCGCACACGCCATGCAGCTCGCCCGGCAGAGCGAAAAGGCCGGCGCCGACGGCAACATGATCGTTACCCCGTACTACAACAAGCCGACCCAGGCCGGAATCCTCACCCACTTCCGCATGATCGCGGATGCCACCGATCTGCCCGTCATCCTCTACGACATCCCCGGCCGTACCGGTGTTGCAATCGCTTACGAGACCATCCTGCGCGCGGCCAAGCACCCCAACATCCTGGCCATCAAAGACGCCAAGGGCGACTTCGCGCAGGTCAGCCGGGTACTTAACCAGACCGACCTCCTGTACTTCTCCGGCGACGACCCCAACGTTCTGGCACACCTCTCGATCGGTGCGACCGGCCTGATCGGAGTCACCGGCAACATCACGGCGACCCCGTACCGGCACATGGTCGACGCCGTCAACCGCGGTGACCTCAAGGTCGCAACCAAAGCCCACCAGCAGCTAGAACCGCTCGTGCGCGCCGTGATGACCCACGTTCCCGGCACCGTCGCGGTGAAGTACATCCTGCACGGCCTCGGCCGCATCGGCAGCCCACGCGTTCGCCTGCCCCTGGTCGGCCCGGAGGACTCTGAAGCCGCTCAGATCGAGGACGAGCTGTCGCTGGTGCAGAACATTCCCGGCGTGGACTTCTCCAACTTCCGCCCCGACCGCAACGCGGCCGCCGGCGGATCGCTGCCCAAGATCGCCGGCACCACCCGCTAAGCGCTTGCGCCGTCGGCGCCGGAGTCGGCTGAGGCGTCTCCGCTCGTAAAACGCTAGGATCAGCCCATCGAGCGCGACCAAGTCGGGTCGGCCGTGTGGGGAGTGTCGTGAACGTTGCACGCAAATGGGTCTTTCCTATTCTTCGATTGATTGTCATCGCGGCCATCGCGGTGGCGCTGGTCAAGCTGGCGTTCTACCCCGACAACGCGGTGGACAGTAATCCCGCCGAACCGACCGGCGTCATCGTCGAACCCCAGATTCCGGTTGCCCTCGGCACCATCAGCAACGACGTCACCCTGCCGGGCACGGTCAGCGCCGACCCGGCCGTCGCCGTCAAAGCGACCGCCATCGGAACGGTCGACGAGATCTTCGTGGCTGCCGGGCAGGCCGTGAACAAGGACGACAAGATCTACGACATTCGGGTCGAGACGATCAAAGACCCGGTCGAAACAACGGATGCCGACGGTAACGTCACCATCACCCAGCCCAAACCGGTGATCACCTTCGCCAAGGTACTGGCCCCGATCACCGGCATCCTGAGCTCGCTCACGGTGATCCACGGCCAAAGCGTGGCCGTGGGGGATTCGACCGGCCAGGTGGCACCACCGAGCTTCTCGGTGAGCGGAGCGCTCAGCCCCGAGCAGCAGTATCGGCTGCTATCCAAGCCGACCGAAGCATCCGTCGCGATCACCAATGGGCCGGCGCCGTTCACCTGCACGGGCCTGACCATCACGACCCCGCTGGCTGGGGAAGCGGCCGGCGGTGACAGTGGGACCGGCGGCCAGACGGGCACGAGCGGTACGACCGTCACCTGTGCGATTCCGGCCGAGGTGACAGTGTTCTCCGGACTGGCCGCGCAGATCACGATCGCGGCCGGCCTCGCCGAAAACGTGCTTGTCGTGCCAACAACTGCGGTCAAGGGGTCGGCCGAGACCGGTGTCGTCTGGTTCGTGTTGGCCGACGGCGGCACCGAAGAACGCCCGGTCACGCTCGGCATGACCGACGGCACCAACGTGCAGGTCATCGACGGACTCGTCGAGGGCGACCTGATCAACCAGTTCGTGCCCGGCGCCCCCGTGGCACCGGGAGCCGACGGCTGCGATACACAACCCGATGGTAGCCAAGTCTGCTACATGCCGAGCATTTCCAGCACCGGGATCTCTAAATGACCCTGCTGCACCTTGAGGGCGTGACCCGTACCGTGCAGCTCATCGATGCGCCGCCGCTGACGATTCTTTCCGGTATCGACCTCGAGGTGAACGTGGGCGACCGCGTCTCGATCGTCGGCCGCTCAGGTTCGGGCAAAACCACCCTGCTGAACCTGCTCGGCCTGCTGGATTCCCCAACCAGCGGCACCATGCTGTTCGAAGATCGCCCGGTGCAGTCGCTGTCCTCCGGCGCCCGCGACCGCCTCCGCGGCCGTGAGGTGGGCTTCATCTTTCAACAGTTCAACCTGCTGCAGGGCCGCACCGCCCTGGAAAACGTGATGACCCCGCTGCTCTACGCCGAGGGTCGCCAATTCTGGCAGCGCGCCCGCATCGCCACCGAGATGCTCGAACGGGTTGGCCTCGGAGATCGGCTGGCTTCACTGCCCGACAAGTTGAGCGGCGGTGAGCAACAGCGCGTCGCGATCGCCCGTTCCCTGGTGCGCGGCCCGCGGCTCATTCTCGCCGACGAACCGACCGGCGCCCTCGACCTGGAAACCGGCGAGACGGTGATGGACTTGATCGACGAGGTCGCCACCGAATCCGGGGCGGCCCTCGTCACCATCACCCATGACCCGGCCATCGCTGCCCGGGCCACCCGGCATCTGCGGCTCGACCACGGCGTATTGCAGGTCGCCAGCACCGTGCCCGCCAGTAGCGTGCCAGCATGAAGCGCCTCGCGAGCAACGTGGTCGGCGCCATCATCGAGGCCTGGCAGGAAGTACGCATCCATAAGACCCGCGTCATGCTGTCCCTGATCGGGGTGGCCGTCGCCGTCTGCGCCATCACGACCGTGGTCGGCCTCGGCGGGGTCGCGCAGCAGGCCACCGTGGAATCCAACGAACGATCGGGCGGCCGCCCGGCCAGCCTGTATCTGTCTGCGTCGATGAACGATGGCTCCACCCCCACCGAGATGCCTGAAATCTGGCGCACCGCGCTCGAACGGTACAAAATCGACTACGCCAGCCGTGTCGTCAATACGCAGCAGACGGTGCAATTCACCGACGGCGCCGTACCGGTGCAGACGATCGGGGTGGATCCGCCCTACGGCACCATGCACCGCATTACTCTCGAAGAGGGGAGTTGGTTCACCGATGACGACCAGACCCGGCTCGCTCCGGCTGTGCTCATCAACTCCATTTTCTGGGACCGCCTTGGCCGACCCGACCTGGCCACTCACCCGACCACCACCCTGCTCGGTGAAGGCTCTACGACGGCCGTCGTCACCGGCGTCTATCCGGCCCTCTCCTACGAGACCGAGCCGGCGATGTACATGCTCGCCGACGCACTCACCGCCATCACGCCGGTCGTCACCGACCCCAATTTTCAATTCGGGCCGCCGTCCTACGAGCTGTGGGTACCCGTTGACATCTCAGAACAGCTCGTGACCGCTCTGCAACGTGACGTTCAGGGCGCCTTGGGTGCTGACGCGTTCGTGCAGGTGAACCGGCAAGATTTCGCGGCTTACCAGGACGGCGACCCCTACCTCTCGCTCAAACTCACTGTCGGCGCCATCGCCGGGCTGGTGCTGCTGCTCGGAGCGCTCGGACTGGTCAATATCGCCCTGGTCACGCTCAAACAGCGCATCCGCGAGATCGGCATTCGGCGCAGCTTCGGGGCGACCGCCGGCCGGGTGTTCTTCGCGGTCATGATGGAAAGTGTTGTCGCCACCGTCGTCGCCGGCATCGTCGGCGTCATCGCCGCCGTTCTCATTGTCAAGAGTCCATTTGTCGAGGACTTCATCAGCCAGGGCCAGGTCACCGACTTTCCACCGTTCCCGGTCGAAGCCGCCGTGCTCGGCCTGGTCTGCGCCACCGTGGTCGGAGCCCTCGCCGGGCTGATCCCCGCACTTGTCGCGGTGCGGGTGAAGGTGATCGACGCCATCCGCTACTAAACTTACGCGCGACAAACGGATGCTGCCGCGTGCGCAATACCCGCCTGTCGCGAGGGCCGTGGGCGTGGGGTCGGCCGAATGTCGGTGGTGCTTGGTAGCGTTATTTCATGGCTACGAGCACTAAGTCGACCGGGCGTGCCCGCACCCCGGCAGCGAAGGGCGCTCCGGCGCGCAAACCGAGGGCGACGAGCGCCGGCGGTACCACCGCGCAGAAGACCGTCAAATTCACCGCTGTCGACGTGAAGCCGAGCCTGGGTGCCCGCGCCTGGATGGGCCTGGCCCACCTCACGGGCGGCGCCGCCCGTGCCCTCGGCCCGGAAAAACTCTCCAAAGACGAACGCCGCGACGGTCTGCCGTTCTTTCTCGTGCTGCTCGCCATCTCCGGCGCCATCGTTGAGTGGTTCCTCATTAACAACCTCGTCGCCCAGCGGCTCGACGCCTACACCTTCGGTGGCCTGTTCGGCCGGGTTGCCTTCGCCCTGCCGGTCATTCTGCTGCTGTTCTCGGTCTGGCTGTTTCGCAAACCCAGTTCGGTGCACGATAACGGCCGCATCGGCATCGGACTCAGCCTTCTGCTGGTGACCATCTCCGGGCTCTGCCATATCTTCGGCGTGCAGCCGCAGCCGCAAAACGGCATGCCGGCCCTCGCGCTGGCCGGCGGGGTCATCGGGTGGATGATCGCCGCCCCGCTGATCATGCTCACCACGTCGATCGGTGCCACAATCGTCGTCATCCTGCTGTTGCTGCTGAGCCTGTTCATCATCACCAAGACCCCGCCGAACCGGGTCGGTCAGCGTTCCCGGGAGCTCTACGACTGGCTGTTCGGCGCCCAGCTGACGGCTGACGAAGAGCAAGCGGCCACGAAAGCGACCAAGAACGGCAAGCCGGGCAAGACCGCGCAGGTCGAGCTCGACGGCGTCAATGTTGTTTCAGGCGATGACGACGACTCCGAAGGCGCGCTGCCGTGGTGGCGGCGCAACAACAGCAAGCGCGAGGAAGACCCCGACTTCGGCAGCGCGCTGTCGACCGAGTCGAAGGCCGGCCCGGCTGAGCTGGCTCCTGACCCGCTCAGCGTGCTGCTTGGCGGCAATCAATCGCGCGGCGGCTTCGACAGCGCCATCGAATCGGAGGTCACCGACCACACCGCTCCGCCCGAACGCGACCACTACGGCACCGAGGTGCTCGAAGACCTGCGCAAGGCGGAGCTCGCCGTCAAACGATTCACCGGCGAAGTCGACCTCGGCACCGGTCCGTCCACCGGCCTGCACTCCGACGACCCGGCCGGGCACACCGAAGTACTACCCGGCTTCGACGACGTCTTCCCCGAACTCAGCCAGGCAGTGGATGCCTCTGGCGCGGCCCTTCCCCCTCTCGCCTCCACTGACCCCCACCCGGCCATTCCTTATCTCGTGCCCGCGGCATCCACTCTCACCGCCGGCCCGCCGGCCAAAGCGCGCTCGGCCGCCAACGACGACGTCGTGAAGTCGATCACCGAGGTGCTGCGCCAGTTCCAGGTCGATGCGAAGGTCACCGGATTCTCCCGTGGCCCAACGGTCACCCAGTACGAGATCGAACTCGGCCCGGGCGTCAAGGTGGAGCGGGTCACCGCGCTCAGCAAGAACCTCTCCTACGCGGTCGCCTCGAATGAGGTGCGCATCCTCTCGCCCATCCCCGGCAAGAGTGCCATCGGCATCGAGATCCCCAACACCGACCGTGAAATCGTTACCCTCGGCGACGTACTGCGGTCGAGCACCGCCACTAATGCCACCCACCCGATGACCATCGGTGTCGGCAAGGACGTCGGCGGCGGTTTCGTCATCGCCAACCTCGCAAAAATGCCCCACCTGCTCGTCGCCGGCTCCACCGGATCCGGCAAGTCCAGCTTCGTGAACTCCATGATCACCAGCCTGCTCATGCGCGCCAAGCCGAGCGACGTGCGCATGGTGCTGATCGACCCGAAGCGGGTCGAACTCGCCGCCTACGCCGGCGTGCCGCACCTCATCACGCCCATCATCACGAACCCGAAGAAAGCCGCTGAAGCGCTGCAGTGGGTCGTGAAAGAGATGGACATGCGTTACGACGACCTTGCGAGCTTCGGCTTTCGCCACATCGACGACTTCAACAAGGCCGTCGTCAATGGCGAGATCGTGCTGCCGGCCGGCAGCGAACGCAAACTCAAGCCCTACCCCTATCTGCTGGTCGTCGTCGACGAGCTGGCCGACCTCATGATGGTCGCCCCGCGCGACGTCGAGGACTCCATCGTGCGCATCACCCAGCTGGCCCGCGCCTCGGGAATTCACCTCGTGCTCGCCACCCAGCGGCCCAGCGTCGACGTCGTCACCGGTCTGATCAAGGCCAACGTGCCCTCACGCCTCGCCTTTGCTGTGACGAGCGTCACCGACTCCAGGGTCATCCTCGACCAGCCCGGCGCCGACAAGCTCATCGGGCAGGGCGACGCCCTGTTCCTGCCGATGGGTGCCTCCAAAGCCGTGCGCGTGCAGGGCGCCTGGGTCACTGAAGACGAGATCGAGAAGGTCGTCAAGCATGTCACCATGCAGGCCCGTCCCGACTATCGGCCCGACGTTTCCATGGTCGCCCCGCGCAAGGAAATCGACTCCGACATCGGCGACGACCTCGAGGTGCTGCTTGCAGCGGCGGAACTCGTCGTGTCCACCCAGTTCGGGTCCACGTCGATGCTTCAGCGCAAACTGCGTGTCGGCTTCGCCAAGGCCGGCCGCCTGATGGACCTGCTCGAATCCCGCGAGATCGTCGGCCCCTCCGAAGGCTCCAAGGCGCGCGACGTGCTCGTGAACGCGGAACAGCTGCCGAGTGTGCTCGCCCGCCTGCGCGGCTCCGACGACGAACAGCACGCCCTCAAGGCGCAGTCCGACGATTCGCGTGCTGCCTCCGCGCCCGACCCACGCTACGCCGATGACCCGGTCGAGAAAATGTCACAGGGGTATCCTGAGGTGGACGGCGCCTTGGACGACGAGGATGCCTGGAAACTAACCGGCAGGGACTGAACCATGGCATCACCACAAGCATCCGTCACCCGGCCCAGTAACTGGAACGTTCCCAACCTGATCACGGTCGTGCGCATCCTGCTCGCCCCCGTTTTCATCTGGATGCTGCTGGCCGCCGACGGCCCTCAGGATACCCTGCGCTGGGTCGCCGCCGTGCTGTTCATCATCGCCATCGCCACCGACGGCATCGACGGCATGATCGCCCGCCGCCACAACCTCGTCACGGACCTCGGCAAGATTCTCGACCCGATCGCCGACAAGATCCTCACCGGTGGCGCCCTGGTCTGCCTGTCTATTCTGGGGGAGTTGCCCTGGTGGGTGACCATCGTCATCCTGGTGCGAGAGATCGGCATCACGGTGTTCCGCTTCGTCATGCTGCGCGACCGGGTCATTCCGGCCAGTCGCGGCGGCAAGCTCAAGACCGTTGCCCAGTCCGTGTCGATCTCGCTCGCCCTGCTGCCGTTCAACCAGGTGTTCGGCGACTGGGTGGACTGGCTCAACACGGCCACCATGACCATCGCGCTCGTGCTCACCGTAGTCTCCGGCCTCGACTATCTGATCTCGGCCTGGCGCCTGCGAAAGCACGACGTTGTCTGACCCGGCCACGGTCACGGGTTCACTCCCCGTAACTCACCCGGCCCAGTCGGCTGGGCCAGCGGATGCGACGGCCGAGCTGATCGCCGAGCTCACCACCCATCACCTCACCATCGCCGTGGCCGAGTCGCTGACCGGCGGACTGCTCGTGGCTGAGCTCGTGCGCATTCCCGGGGCATCCGTTGTGGTGCGTGGGGGAGTCGTTGCCTACGACACTGCCCTGAAGCGCAGCCTGCTGCACGTCGACAGCAGTGTGCTGAACGTGCACGGCCCCGTCCACGCCGACGTCGCCAAGCAGATGGCCGGCGGGGTGCGCACCCTGCTCGCGGTGAACGGCGTACGCGCCGACATCGGTGTGTCGACGACCGGTGTCGCCGGGCCCGGGCCCGACGGGGGACACCCGGCTGGAACGGTGTTCATCGGTCTCTCCAAAGGCACTGGATCCTGGGCTGTTCCACTGCACCTCCATGGTGACCGGGGAGAGATTCGCGCCGAAACCGTGAGCCAAGCGATCGATGCTGTGCGTGCGCTGATAGCGCAGGGTGACGCGGAATAGTTCCTCTTACGGGCTGGTTACATCGAAGACATTCACAAGCAAAGCCCAGTGATTCTCGGTAGTGTCAACGAGTCGGATGAATGCAGTATTGTAAGCATCCAGCTTCGCATTCCGGTAGTTATTAGGCATAAGAAGGAGGTTCCGATGATTCTTGTTCGTCAGGAAATCGGCGATGTGCTCAGGGACTTCCGCCTGCAAAAGGGGCGTACCCTGCGTCAGGTCGCAAGCAAAGCCAGCGTCGCGCTCGGCTACCTCAGTGAGGTAGAACGAGGACAGAAAGAGGCCTCTTCGGAGATTCTCGCTTCTGTCGCCGATGCACTGGAAACCCCGATCTCGGTCATCATGCGCGAAGTTGGCGACCGTCTCGCCGTCATCGAGGGAATCGATCAGTTCCCCGACACGGTACCGGACGAGTTCGTCAACACGTTCGATGCCGATCTCATGGTGCGTTAGTCATCAACCGGTAGCGTTCCTAGCATTTTGAGTATCATCAACCACCGTCGACACAGAGTGTCGGCGGTGGTTGTCATTTCAGGTTGAAGGAGTGTCGTGCGACTCAGTGAATTTCGCACCGCGATGAAAGAAGAGTTCGGCGACGCCTACGGGCGCGTGCTCACCCGTGACCTCGTTCTCACCCCGCTCGATGGGCGTACCGCTGATCAGGCCCTCGCTGCTGGTGTTCCCGCCCGCGAGGTCTGGCTGGCGCTCTGCGCCGAAGTCGATGTGCCGCGCAGCCGCTGGCACGGTGCCGGCATTCCTGCTCCGCGCCAGTAGCGTCGTTCAGCCTCCTCGGGTTAGGCCGATATTTCGACACGCCGCAAAAACATTCCCGACAATGGTCGAATACCTGTTCGGCCTTGATAGGCTCCTCCACAGCAGACAATCTGACAGATTGCGCACCGTTTGATCGTGCTCCCGACCAGTGTCGGAGGTGCGGCGTACAGTCGAATTTGTCAGAGAAAGTCGGCAAATGCCTTGTCGAAACGTGCATCAGGGTCCGACCCTGCGCGGGCCGACAGCCTATAGGCGCCACCACGCACACCCGCAGCGCCGTTCACAACTGGCGACAGTGCAGAACCCAAGGAGATCACCACCATGGCATCACAAGCGAACCGCGAGAAAGCCCTCGAAACCGCCCTCGCGCAAATCGATCGTCAGTTCGGCAAGGGATCGGTCATGCGCCTCGGCAGCGACGAGCGCGCCCCCGTCGAGACCATTTCTACCGGGTCGGTTGCTCTCGACGTCGCACTCGGCATAGGCGGGTTGCCGCGTGGTCGCATCGTGGAGATCTACGGCCCGGAATCCTCGGGTAAGACCACACTCACCCTGCACGCCATCGCGAATGCGCAGAAGAACGGCGGCATCGCCGCCTTCATCGACGCCGAGCACGCCCTAGACCCGGAGTACGCCAAGAAGCTCGGCGTCGATATCGATGCCCTCCTCGTCTCCCAGCCCGATACCGGTGAGCAGGCCCTCGAAATCGCTGACATGCTCGTGCGAAGCGGGTCCATCGACCTCATCGTCGTCGACTCCGTTGCCGCCCTGGTTCCGCGCGCTGAGATCGAGGGCGAAATGGGTGACTCGCACGTCGGCCTGCAGGCCCGGCTCATGTCCCAGGCCCTGCGTAAGCTCACCGGTGGCCTCAGCCAGACCAACACCACCATGATCTTCATCAACCAGTTGCGCGAGAAGATCGGTGTGTTCTTCGGCAGCCCCGAGACCACCTCGGGCGGTAAAGCCCTCAAGTTCTACGCCTCGGTGCGCCTCGACATTCGCCGCATTGAAACTCTCAAAGACGGCACGGATGCCATCGGTAACCGCACCAGGGTCAAGGTCGTCAAGAACAAGATGGCGCCGCCCTTCAAGCAGGCCGAGTTCGACATCATGTATGGCATCGGCATCTCGCGTGAGGGCAGCCTGATCGACTTCGGTGTCGACCAGGGCATCGTCAAGAAGTCCGGCGCATGGTACACCTACGACGGCGACCAGCTCGGCCAGGGTAAAGAGAACTCGCGCAACTTCCTGATGAAGAACCCTGACATGGCCAACGAGATCGAGCGCAAGATTCTGATCAAGCTCGGTGTCGGTCCAGAGGGCATCGCGGCCAAAGCCGCCGAAAAGGCCGCTGCCGCAATCGCGCTGGAGGCCGAAACCAAGGCTAAGGCCGAAGCGGATGCGGCAGCCGTGCTGGCCGGCGGCCCTGTCGTCACCAAGGCGGCCCCCGCCCGCAAGATCGCCTAACCGGCCGCGCCACACCAAACATCAGTTCCGCAACGACAACAAAAGGCAGGTCACGCCAATGGTGCACTTCGAACCCCCGGACGATGCAGCAGAACGCGCCGACTCCGGTTTGGCTTCCGTGACCTACCTGCCCGGTGCGGCACCGGGCATGAAACGCCGCTCGCCGCTCGAACCCCGCCCGGCGGCGGCCGACAGGTTCGCCGCCGCGGCGGCTGCCGCTCGGGAGGCAGAGGCCGCCGCCGATAACGAGGCCGAGAGTATCGACAGCGACCAGGTCGACGACGAAGCCACCGCAGCAGACTTTGTCGCTGATGCGGCCGATCAGCGGGAGCGGGCCGAAAAGGTGCTGTTGCACCGGCTGCGCGGCCGCTCCCTCTCCACGGTCGAAGCCCTCCTGGTGCTGAACGCTACCGGGGTCGACTCCGGTGATGCCAGCGGGATCATCGAGAAATTCATTGAGCTGAACTACCTCGACGAAGCCAAGCTTGCCGACCAGATCATCCACAGCCACAACGTGCGCAAGGGCCTCGGCCGCACCGGCGTTGAAGCGGAGATGCGCAGGCGCAAACTCGACCCGGGCGTCATGATGGACAAGCTCGAAGAACTTCCCGACGACGAAGCCGAACGCGCCATCGACCTGGCCACCAAGCGCATCGGGCAGATGGAACGCTTCGACGACCAGACCATCGACCGTCGACTCACCGGCTTTCTCATGCGTAAGGGCTACAGCTCGGCAGCGGTACGACTCGCCGTCAAAGCAGCCATGGACAGCCGTGGTGGCGGCGGCGCCTCCCGCGTGCGTTTTCGTTGATGCTGGCCGCTGATGCAGGCGCGGGCCTGGCTCACGGCCCGCACACCGAATTGCTCGCGTAAACTATACCTACTATGAGTATCGTCGCCCCCGAACTAGCCCGCCGAACCGTGATCACACCCTCGGCAGCCGCGATCGACGAGTCGGGGCGCGCGCGCACCTACGAGGTTCGCACCTTCGGCTGCCAGATGAACGTGCACGACTCCGAACGGCTCAGCGGTTCGCTCGAGGCGGCCGGCTACGTCTCGGCCGATGGCGGCGAGGCCGACATCGTCGTGATCAACACCTGTGCCGTGCGTGAGAACGCCGACAACAAGCTCTATGGCAACCTCGGCTACCTCGCCTCGGTCAAGCGCAAGCACGCGGGCATGCAGATCGCCGTTGGCGGCTGCCTCGCTCAAAAAGACAAGACCACCATCCTCGAAAAGGCACCGTGGGTCGACGTCGTCTTCGGCACCCACAACATGGGCTCCCTGCCCAGCCTGCTTGAACGGGCCCGGCACAACGGTGAGGCTCAACTCGAAATTCTCGAATCCCTCGAGACCTTCCCATCGACCCTGCCCACCAAACGGGACTCCAGCTACAGCGGCTGGGTCTCGATCTCGGTCGGCTGCAACAACACCTGCACGTTCTGCATCGTGCCGGCCCTCCGCGGCAAGGAGAAAGACCGCCGCCCGGGCGAGATTCTCGCCGAGATCCAGGCCCTTGTCGATGACGGTGCCATCGAGGTCACCCTGCTCGGCCAGAACGTGAACTCCTACGGGGTCGAATTCGGCGACAAGCTCGCTTTCGGCAAGCTGTTGCGCGCGGCCGGCAAGATCGAGGGGCTGGAGCGCATCCGCTTCACCAGCCCGCACCCCGCCGCGTTCACCGACGACGTCATCGACGCCATGGCGGAAACGCCGGCCGTCATGCCGCAGCTGCACATGCCGCTGCAGTCGGGCTCCGACCGTATCCTCAAGTCGATGCGACGCTCCTACCGCGGTGCGAAGTTCCTCGGCATTCTCGACCGGGTGCGTGCCCAGATGCCGAGCGCGGCCATCAGCACCGACATCATCGTCGGTTTCCCCGGCGAAACCGAAGAGGACTTTCAGGAAACCCTGCGGCTTGTTGAACAGGCCCGGTTCGCGACGGCGTTCACTTTTCAGTACTCCATTCGCCCTGGCACTCCGGCCGCGACAATGCCTGACCAAGTTCCCAAGGCCGTCGTGCAGGACCGCTACGAGCGACTCGCGGCCCTGCAGGAGCGCATCTCCCTCGAAGAGAACCAGGCGATGATCGGCCGTGAGGTGGAACTGCTCGTCGCCAACGAGGGCCGCAAGGACAGCGATACCCACCGGATGAGTGGCCGGGCGCCCGACAGCCGCCTCGTGCACTTCGACGTGCCAGCCGGTTCACCCCGTCCCCGTCCCGGCGATATGGTCACTGTCGTCGTCACCCAGGCCGCACCGTTCCACCTCATCGCAGACTCCACCGACGGTGCGCCGCTCCGCATCCGAACGACTCGGGCCGGCGAGGCGTGGGACCGTATGGAAGCCGAATCCTGCGGAGTACCCGCTCATGGCGGCGCAACCGGTGGCCCCGGCCCCGTTTCGCTCGGTCTGCCGACGATCGGCCTGCGGCTCGAGGGTGGCTCTACCACCATCCCCATCTATAACGTGAACGACGACGAGCGCTAGGAGCCGTGTCGACAGTACCAGCGGTCACAGCCGACCCAGCGGCTCTGATCGCGATCGTCGGGTCGACCGGCACCGGCAAGTCGGAGCTGTCCCTCGACTTGGCCGAAAGGCTGATTCAGCGCGGACAGTCGGTTGAAATCGTCAACGCCGACGCCATGCAGCTCTACCGCGGCATGGACATCGGCACGGCGAAGCTCACCGTGCCCGAACGCCGCGGCATTCCGCACCACCTGCTCGACGTGCTGGACGTGACCGACGAGGCCACCGTCAGCAATTACCAAACGGATGCCCGCGCCGTCATCACCGAGATCCGCGCGCGCGGGGCTGTGCCCATCCTGGTGGGCGGCTCGGGCCTCTATGTCTCGTCGGTCGTGTTCGACTTTCAGTTTCCCGGCACCGATCCGATACTGCGCGCCCGGCTTGAAGCCGAACTCAGCATGAGCGGACCCGGCCTGATGTACACCCGGCTGCAGGCCGTCGACCCGCAGGCCGCCCTGCGGATCGGGCCGAGCAACGGTCGCCGACTGGTGCGGGCCCTGGAGATCGTCGAGCTCACTGGCGCCCCGCATCTGGCGGCCTTGCCCGAGGAACCGGTCTACTGGAAGCCCACCGTGCTGCTCGGCCTGCGTACGCCGCGCGAGCAGCTCACCCCGCGGCTAGATGCCCGGGTCGAGCGGATGTGGGCGGCCGGCATCGTCGACGAAGCCCGAGGGCTGCTTGCGGCCGGCATCGAAAATGGAGTGACGGCGAGCCGCGCGATCGGCTACGCGCAGGCACTCGGCCAGGTGTACGGCACGCGCAGCCAAGCTGAGGCCGTCGAAGCGACCCAGCAGCTGACCCGGCGTTATGCCCGCCGGCAGGTGAGCTGGTTTAAACGCTACGCGCACGCCCACTGGGTCGAATCCGATGCGGCAGACCGGGTCGATGACGCCCTCGCACACGTCGACCGGGGCAGTGCGCCCAGTGCCCTCCCGGCACGACCGCTCTGAGGTGCCCGGAAAGTCTCGCAGCGGCCGCCCCGTAAACTGGCAGCATGGGCATCACTCTGAACTTCACCAAGGGCCACGGCACGGGCAACGACTTCGTGCTGTTCGCTGATCCCGACGGAACTACGGAGCTGACGCCGGCGCAGATTCGTGCTGTGTGCGACCGCAAGTTCGGCGTCGGTGCGGACGGCATCATCCGTGCGGTTCGCAGCAAGAACCTGCCTGACGGCGCGGCCGCTCTCGCTGAAGACGACGCTGCCGAGTGGTTCATGGACTACTGGAACGCCGACGGGACCGTCTCGGAAATGTGCGGCAACGGCATCCGTGTGTATGCCAAATTCTTGATTGAGAACGACCTCGCCGAGCTGCTGCCCGGCGACACCCTGACCATCGGCACTCGCGGGGGCGTGCGGGACGTACAGCGCAACGCCTCCGGCTTTCAGGTGGACCTCGGCCGATGGAAGCTCGACGGCACCGAACCGCTCGTGCGCACCAAGAACCTGCCCGTGGCGCGGCCGGGACTCGGCATCAATGTTGGCAACCCGCACACGGTCGTCGCCCTCGCCGACGACGATGAACTCGACGCGGCCGACCTCACGTTCATTCCGCAACTCGATCCCGAGCCGGCCGACGGTGTGAACGTTGAATTCGTCGTGCCCAACGAACCGCTGGTCGTCAACGGCGTCGGGCGCTTCCGCATGCGCGTACACGAACGCGGCAGCGGGGAGACGCTGTCCTGCGGCACCGGAGCGGTCGCGGCCGCCCTCGCCACCCGGCACTGGGCCGGCAAATCGGCGCCGCACCAGTGGCGGGTCGAGGTTCCCGGTGGCGTGCTCGGAGTGCGCATGTTCCCCGCCGAGGACGGCGAGCACGTGTCGCTGTCCGGGCCGGCAGAGCTCGTCTTCGACGGGGTTCTGAACCTGGGCTAGTCGCGGTGCACTGCCAGCACACGGAAGCCCTTGCTGATGGCCTCACGCGTGGTTTCGAAGTTGTCGGGGAGTTCGGCGGCGAGCCAACGCTGGAGCGAATCCGACCCGAGGTTGCGTTGCACGACGAGCCAGGCATCCGCTTCTGATTCGAGGCGGGGTAACCAGGTCGTCATGAGCCCGTGCAGTTCGTCCTTGCCGACGCGAATGGGCGGGTTCGACCAGATGGTGCGAAAGCTGATGTCGGTGGGCACATCGGCGGCGAGCACGGCGTTGATGTTGGTCAGGCCGAGCGCGGCGGCGTTCGTGCGCACGAGATCGAGGGCACGCTCGTTGACGTCGACGGCCCAGATGGTGGCGTTGGGGGAGGCCATGGCGAGGTGCAGGGCGATCGGGCCCCAGCCGCAGCCAAGGTCGAGAAAGTGACCGGTGAGCGGCGGCTCAGGCGCGTACTTGAGCAAAACCTCGGTGCCACCGTCGATGTGGGCGGGGCTGAAGACCGAATTGGCGGTCGTCAAGAGCCGATCCTGGCCGTGCAGTTGCACGGTGATCTGGCGGGTTTTCAGTACGGTGCCGGGCGCCGGAGAAAAATAGTGGTCGGACGACATAAGAGGAACCTTTCAACTTCGTTGAACTAAGGTTAATGGGATGAATGATCCAACGGCGCCCTCGGGCAACGACGCGGTAGAAAACACCGCGGTAGTAAACACAGGCGCAGACGCCGCAGACGCTGACGATGTCGTAGCGCGCGTGTTGGCCAGCGCCGACAGCAAAGCTGCCGGCTACTCCCTGTTCCGCAGCGGGGCAGCCCAGGCCCTGCAAACTCACGCATCCGGCGAGTATGACGGTAGCGAGCACGACGGCGACCAGTCCGAACGTGCTGACCGCAACGCCCTGCGGCGAGTCGGCGGGCTTTCGACCGAGCTGGAAGATGTCACCGAGGTTGAGTACCGCCAACTGCGGCTCGAAAACGTCGTTCTCGTGGGTGTCTACACGCACGGCACGGTCGATGACGCCGAGAACTCCATGCGCGAACTGGCCGCCCTCGCCGAAACCGCCGGGGCAACCGTACTCGACGGTCTGCTGCAGCGCCGGGCCACCCCCGACCCGAGCACCTACCTCGGCAAGGGCAAGGCCCAGGAAGTTGCCGACATCGTGAAGGCGCTCGGCGCCGACACCGTCATCGCCGACACCGAACTCGCGCCCAGCCAGCGCCGTGCCCTCGAAGACGTGGTCAAGGTGAAGGTCATCGACCGCACCGCCGTGATCCTCGACATTTTCAGCCAGCACGCCAAGAGCCGAGAGGGCAAGGCGCAGGTCGAACTCGCCCAGATGGCCTACATGCTCCCGCGCCTGCGTGGCTGGGGCGACTCGATGTCTCGCCAGGCCGGTGGCCAGGTCGGTGGCACCGGTGCCGGCATGGGCTCCCGTGGCCCCGGTGAGACCAAGATCGAACTCGACCGACGCCGCATTCACACCCGGATGTCCAAACTGCGTAAGCAGATGGTCGAGATGAAGCCGGCCCGCGAGGCCAAACGCGCCAACCGCAAGCGCAATGCCGTTCCCTCGGTCGCCATCGTCGGCTACACCAACGCCGGCAAGTCCAGCCTGCTCAACCGCATCACCAAGGCCGGAGTGCTGGTCGAGAATTCCCTGTTCGCGACCCTCGACGCCACCGTGCGCAAGTCGACGACCGCCGACGGGCGTCTGTACACCCTCACCGACACGGTCGGTTTCGTGCGCAACCTGCCGCACCAGCTGGTCGAAGCCTTTCGCTCAACCCTGGAAGAAGTCGCCGACGCCGACGTCATCGTGCACGTCGTCGACGGGTCCCACCCCGACCCCGTGGCCCAGCTCGCCACCGTGCGCGACGTCATCTCCGAGGTCGGCGCCCGCGATATTCCCCAACTGGTCGTCTTCAACAAGAGCGACCTGATCAGCGATGACGACCGGCTGGTACTGCGCGGCCTGGAGCCCAAGGCAACGTTCGTGTCGGCCCGCACCGGTGAGGGCATCGACACCGTGCTCGCTGCCGTTGCGCTGCTGCTGCCGACACCGCAGATCGAACTCGACCTGCTCATTCCCTATGATCGCGGCGACCTCATCGCCGTTCTGCACGACGTGGGCCGCATCGAGACGACCGAGTACATCGAGACCGGCACCCACGTCACCGCGTTCGTCACTCCCGAGATCGAGCCGCAGTTCGCCCCCTTCGTCATTCTGCCCGCGCTCTCCGTCTGATTGCCACCGCCCGTCGGCGCACCAATGACACGAACTGTCACATTGGTGCGACCCGGCGCTGGTGTTGTTAGTGTCTAATCAATCGTTGCCGACGGAATCCATTCCCCGGCATGGAGCGACAGCCGAGCCCGGCACCCGCCCGCGAAAACCCACCAGTGTTCTGGTGTGTCCGCGGCCGCCCGGCCATCACCCGCTGTACCGCTTCTGCCGAATGAGGAACCATGACCGCCCCAACGCCCAACGCGTGTGACGCCCGCCCGGCGTTCTCGTTCGAGGTGTACCCGCCGAAATCGGTGGCCGCAGCATCCGCTCTCACCCGCACCATCGATCACCTTGCCGCCGCCGGCCCCGAGTTCATCTCGGTCACCTACGGCGCCAACGGTTCGTCGCGCAATTCCTCGCTCGACGTGCTGCGCTACATCAAAGACCACACTTCAGTGGATGCCATGGCTCACCTCACCTGCGTCGGCTCCTCGCACACAGAAGCCAGCCGCCTCATTCGCGAGTTTCTCGACGCCGGCATCCGCAGCTTTCTGGCCATTCGCGGCGACGCGCCGCAGGGCGCGGATGAGGGCGACACCACCTTTCTCGGCGACCTGCACAGCGCGGGGGAGCTGGTACAGCTCATCCATCGAGTGCAGATCGAACGGGTGCCGTACATCGAGACGGTGATTCCGGGCCTGCCCGGTGCCCGCGGGGTGAAAACGGAACGCAGCAAGGTGCGCATCGGCGTTGCGGCCTTCCCCAACGGCCACCCGAACTCGCGGTCGGTCACCCAAGACATCGACACCCTGCTGGCCAAGCAGGCCGCCGGAGCCAACCTGGCGATCACCCAGCTGTTCTTCCACGCCGACGACTACCTGAGCTTCATCCAGCGGGCTCGCTCCGCCGGAGTGCTCTTACCGATCCTTCCCGGCATCATGCCGGTGACCAGCCCGAACCGGTTGCGCCGTATTCTGCAGCTCTCCGGTGAGAAGCTGCCCGCCGAACTGTCCATCCAGCTCGAGGTCGAACCGACCGACGAAGGCCAGCGCCAGATCGGCATCGACTACGCCGTACGCCTCGGCCAGGACGTACTCGCGGGCGGCGCCCCCGGGCTTCACCTCTACGCCTTCAACCAGCACGACACCGTGCTGAAGGTTCTCGAAGGGTGTGGGGCACTGCCAGTGCCCGCTGCCATGCCCTAGGCCGCACGCCGCTCAGGCGCGAGGCCCACCCACCACGTTCGTTCCTCCGACCGTTCCAGCCATCATCGCTCCAGTGAAGGAATCACCATGCCCATTTCGCCAGTTTCCAGCACCTTTCCCACCGGCACCATCCTCGGCTACCCACGCATCGGCCGACGGCGCGAACTGAAGAAAGCCGTCGAAGCGTTCTGGTCGGGGACGATCGACGCGCCGGCCCTGGAGGCCGTCGCCGCTGGGCTGCGGCAGCAGACCCGCGATCGGCTCGCCAGTCTCGGGCTGGGCCGCACCGACTCGTCGATCCCCGAGTCGTTCTCCTACTACGACCAGGTGCTCGACACCATCGTTGCCGTCGGCGCGATTCCCGCCCGGTTCGCCTCGCTCGTCGCCGCTGACGGCACCCTCGATCTGGCCGGATACTTTACGCTCGCCCGTGGCGCGGGCGAAAACCTGCCCCTCGAGATGACCAAGTGGTTCGACTCCAACTACCACTACCTCGTGCCCGAGATCGGGCCGGAGACCGCGTTCTCGCTTGCCGGCGACCGGATCGTACGTGAATTCATCGAGGCCAAAGCGGCCGGGTTCCTCACCCGTCCGGTGCTCGTCGGCCCGGTCACTTTCCTGCTGCTCAGCAAGGCCAGTGACGAAGCCCCGGCTGGCTTTTCGCCCCTGTCGCGGCTGGACGATCTCCTTCCCGTGTATGCGGCGCTCCTGGCGCGGTTAGCGAATGCCGGAGCCGACTGGGTGCAGCTCGATGAGCCGGGCCTGGTCAGTGAATCCATCGACGTACCGCGCGCGGAGACGCTGGCGGCCGTCGCATCCGCTTATGGAGTGCTTGGTCGACTGACCGGCCGGCCCGCCCTGTTTGTTGCCGCGCCCTACGGCAGCCTCGACGACGCCCTGCCGGTACTTGCGGCCACCGCCGTCGAGGCGATCGGGCTGGACCTGGTGCGGGGCACCCTGCCCCGGGCCGTCCCCGGACTGGCCGACAAGACCCTCGTCGCCGGCGTCGTCGACGGGCACAACATCTGGCGCGGCGATCTGACCGGTGCCTTCGAGGCCGCCGAGAGCGTGCGTGCCCTCTCCGACTCGGTCACCGTGTCCACTTCGACGTCACTGCTGCACGTGCCGCACGATGTTGCCGACGAGACATCGCTGCCGGGCTCACTGACCAGATGGCTGGCCTTCGCCGACCAAAAGGTCGGTCAGGTCGCCACCCTCGCGCTCGGACTCACCGCCGGACGTGAGGCCATCGCGGCGCCGCTGGCCGAGGCCGAGGCGGCCCTGGCGGCCAGGCGCAGCGCCCCCGGCGTGCGTGACGGAGCCGTGCGCGGCCGTGCCGCCGCGCTGAGGGAAGCCGACTTCACTCGTGGCGACTACGCCGATCGACTCCTCGCCCAGGAGGCGGCGCTGCACCTTCCGCCACTGCCGACGACCACGATCGGATCCTTCCCACAGACCGCCGACATTCGCCGAGCACGCGCACAGTTCCTCAAGGGAACCCTGGCAGCGGATGCCTACCGCGAGCTGATGCGCGCCGAGATCGGCCGCGTTGTGCAGTTGCAAGAGGAGATCGGCCTTGACGTGCTCGTGCACGGCGAACCCGAACGCAACGACATGGTGCAGTACTTCGCCGAGAACCTCGACGGATTCGCCGTGACCGAGAACGGCTGGGTGCAGTCTTACGGCAGTCGCTGCACCCGGCCGTCCATTCTGTGGGGCGACGTGTCGCGCCCGACACCGATCACCGTGGACTGGTCGGTCTACACGCAGAGCCTCACCACCAAGCCGGTCAAGGGCATGCTCACCGGCCCCGTGACAATTCTGGCCTGGTCCTTCGTGCGCGACGACCAGCCATTGGGCGAGACCGCCCGCCAGGTGGCTCTGGCCCTGCGCGATGAAATCTCCGACCTCGAGGCTGCGGGCATCAAGATCGTTCAGGTGGACGAGCCGGCCCTGCGCGAGTTGCTGCCGCTGAAGAAGAGGGATCAGGCCGACTACCTGGACTGGTCGGTCGGGTCTTTCCGGCTCGCCACGGCCGGGGTCGCGGATGCGACCCAGATCCACACCCACCTCTGCTACTCAGAATTCGGTGTTGTCATCGAAGCCATTCGCAACCTCGACGCCGACGTCACGAGCATCGAAGCGGCCCGGTCGCGCATGGAAGTTGTGCGGGAAATCGAGGCGGGCGGCTTCGACCACGGCATCGGCGCCGGCATCTACGACATCCACTCGCCGCGCGTACCGAGTGTGGACGAGTTGACCATCCTGCTCGACACCGCCCTGGAATCCATTCCCGAACGCCAGGTGTGGGTGAATCCGGACTGCGGACTGAAAACGCGTGGCTACGACGAGACCGTGCAGTCGCTGCACAACATGCTCGCCGCGACGCGGGTGGTGCGTGAACGCCTCGGTGCCACCGTCGGCGTTTAGCGGGGCAGACCGAAAACAGGCCCGATCACCGGTTGGTGGTCGGGCCTTCGTCGATTAAACCGAACGCAGCACCGCGACGACCTTTCCGAGGATGTCCGCAAAGTCGCCGACAATCGGTTCGAAGTTGCTGTTGCGCGGCAGCAGCCAGGTGTGGCCATCGCGCTTTCGCAGAACCTTCACGGTGGCCTCGTTGTCGAGCATGGCCGCGACGATCTCGCCATTCTCCGCGGTCTTCTGCTGGCGAACCACGACCCAGTCACCGTCGCAGATGGCGGCGTCGATCATGGACTCACCCACGACCTTGAGCATGAACAGCTCGCCCTGCCCAACGAGTTGGCGGGGGAGCGGGAAAATCTCGTCGATCTGTTGGTCGGCCGTGATCGGGATTCCCGCGGCGATACGACCGACGAGGGGCACCATCGCGGCGTCGCCGACCTGAACGCCGGGGTGGAAGCTGTCCTGGTCGCCGGTACCGACATCTTCGGGAGCGCGCTGAATCTCGATGAGAACTTCGAGTGCCCGCGGACGATTCGGGTCGCGGCGCAGGTAGCCACTGAGTTCGAGTTGGTTGAGCTGATGGGTCACGCTCGACAGTGAGGCGAGCCCGACCGCGTCACCGATCTCACGCATGCTCGGCGGGTACCCGCGCGAACTCACCGAACGCTGAATCACGTCGAGAATAGCGAGCTGCCGCTGGCTCAAACTCTTGCGGCGCCGGGTGCCGCCCTTGTCACGGGTACCGCTGGTGTCCTGTGTCACGATGTGCCCTCCTGGAGTTGGCCCCGCGTGGTCTGAAACCGTGTCACACGGGGATGTCGGTGGTGTCTGGTTGAGTGTAAATCAAGCAATTGTCCTATCGAAAGTTTATCCAGTTCCGAACCCTGAAACAAACACTTATTCGAGTGTGTTGCGCGAAATTCGGGGTGAGGATCAGAAAAAGCTTGCATGTTCGATTGTTCGAAGTTATATTCGGAACATAGTTTCGTATCCGGCCTTCCCGGCCGAGGGCCGGATACGAGACTCGCAGCCCGCCTACCTTGGAGGTTTGACATGACCACAGCACTTGCACCCACAGCCCGTGAATACGGCGCTTCTCGTACCCCCGGCACCCGTCTGCACCTCACCCGGCGTGGGCGAGTGGTGTTCACGACCCTCGCAGCCGTGCCCCTCGTCATCGGTGCCGTCGCATTCGCCCTCAACGGGGGAGCGGCCGGCGCATCCAATTTCGCCACGGGCATCGACCTCACGTCGTACACGACCGACTCCGGAATCGTGGCGACGCTGGCCTACTCGCCGACCGACGTCGGGTCTGCCCGGTTCATCACAGTCGAACCCGGCCAAACCCTGTGGGACCTCGCCGAAGAGGTCTCGCCGTCCGCCGACCCGCGCGACGTCGTCGCCGACATCAAACGACTGAACGCGCTCACCGTCGAAACGCTCCAGCCCGGTCAGCGACTCGAACTGCCCGCCAACTCGTAAGTAGCAATGCGCGCCAGCACAGGGTCGTAGCATGGAGAGTGTGACCACTCTCGACGATCTTCCGCTCCGCACCAACCTGCAAGGCCTCACCCCGTACGGTGCTCCGCAATTACACGTTCCGGTGGCCCTGAACGTCAACGAGAACACGCACCCAATTCCCGAAGCAGTGGCCCGCGACATTCTCGCCGGCCTGGCCGAGGCCATCCGCTCGGTGAATCGCTACCCCGACCGCGAGTTCACCGCCCTGCGTGAGGCACTCGCGCAGTATCTTGGCGAGGCACTCACCTCCGACAACATCTGGGCGGCCAACGGCTCCAACGAAGTGCTCCAGCAGGTACTGCAGGCTTTCGGTGGACCTGGGCGCACCCTGCTCGGGTTTGCCCCCACCTATTCGATGTACTCGATCCTCGCGGCCGGAACCGACACCACCTGGATTGCCGGCACGCGCGATGCCGACTACGAGCTGTCGCCGGCCACCGCAGTGAGCCAGATCATTCGCACCAATCCGGACATCATCTTTCTCTGCTCACCGAACAACCCCACCGGCACCCCGCTCTCGCTCGAGACCATCGCCGCCGCCTACGACGCGACCGATGGCATCGTCGTCGTCGACGAGGCCTACGCCGAGTTCGCGCCCGCCGGAACTCCGAGTGCGCTCACCTTGCTGCCAGGCCGGGAGCGACTGTTGGTCTCACGCACAATGAGCAAGGCCTTTGCCTTTGCCGGTGCGCGGGTCGGCTATCTGGCTGCCGATCCGGCGGTAACGGATGCCCTGCGCCTGGTTCGCCTGCCGTACCACCTCTCCACCTTCACCCAGGCGGCCGCAAACGCTGCCCTGGCGCACAGCGCGGAGATGCTCGCCATGGTCGACGATATTCGTGGACAGCGCGATCGGCTCGTGGTCGAGCTGGCCCGTCTGGGCTATGCCCCGCACCGAAGCTGGAGCAACTTCGTATTATTCGGGGGAGTGGCCGACCCGCAGCAGACGTTTGAGGCGCTGCTGGCGGAGGGAATTCTCATTCGTGATGTCGGTATCCCGAACCACTTGCGGGTGACGGCGGGTACCGAGAAGGAGACTTCGCTGTTCCTTGACGCTCTGGCCCGCCTCGGACGACCGATAAACTAGCGCTATGAGCTCACCTGTTGGCATTTCCGCGCCCCGCGTCGCACACCTGCAACGGGAGACGAGTGAATCCAGCATCGATCTCTCACTGAACCTCGATGGCACCGGCGTCAGCGATATCCACACCTCGGTGCCGTTTTACGACCACCTGCTGACAGCCTTCGCCAAGCACTCCCTGACCGACCTCACGGTGCGCGCCAGCGGTGACATCGAAATAGACGTGCACCACACCGTCGAAGACGTGGGAATCGTGCTCGGCCAGGCCATTCGCCAGGCGCTCGGCGACAAGTCGGGCATCTCCCGCTACGGTGATGCCCTCGTGCCACTCGACGAGGCGCTCGCCCAGGCCGTCGTCGATATCTCGGGTCGCCCGTACCTCGTGCACACCGGCGAGCCGGCCGGCTTCGAATTCCACCTCATCGGCGGACACTTCACCGGCTCCATGGTGCGTCACGTCTTCGAAGCGATCACTTTTCACGCCGGGCTGACCGTGCACGTCACCGTGCTGGGCGGCCGCGACCCGCACCACATCGCCGAAGCCGAGTTCAAGGCCTTCGCCCGTGCGTTCCGTCTCGCCAAGGCCCTCGACCCGCTCGTGCAGGGCATCCCCTCCACCAAGGGAGCCCTGTGACTCGGGTCGTCGTCTTCGATTACGGCACCGGCAACGTGCACTCCGCGGTCAAGGCGCTCGAACTGGCCGGCGCTGACGTCACCCTGACGAGCGACCGCACGGTCGCGCTCGAAGCCGACGGCCTCGTAGTGCCCGGTGTTGGCGCGTTCAGCGCCGTCATGCAGGCCCTCAAAGCGGTTCGCGGCGACGAGATCGTCGACCGTCGCCTGGCCGGCGATCGCCCGGTACTCGGAATCTGCGTGGGAATGCAGGTCATGTTCGAGCACGGGGTCGAACGAGGCGTCGACACCGAGGGCCTCGGCGAATGGCCCGGAACGGTCACCGAACTTCCCGCCGCGATCCTGCCGCACATGGGCTGGAACACCGTCACGAGCGCGCCGGGCTCCGAGCTGTTTCGCGGGATCGAAGACGAGCGATTCTACTTCGTGCACTCCTACGCCGCGCAGTCCTGGACGCTTGAGGTCATGCCCCCGTTCCCCGAACCACGGCTCACCTGGGCCGAACACGGAGCGCCGTTCCTGGCCGCGATCGAGAACGGTCCGCTCACCGCAACCCAGTTCCACCCGGAGAAATCGGGCGAGGCGGGCATCCGCTTGTTGAAAAACTGGATCGGTACCCTGCGCTAATAGAACTGCGCGCCTAGACTGCACAATCCGCCCCACCACTATGAAATTGGCCGCAGCCTGCGACCGCACAACCGAGGAAACCAATGAGCGAGTTCAACAAGACACCGAGGCTCGTCCTCCTGCCCGCCGTCGATGTGGCCGGAGGCAAGGCCGTGCGCCTGACGCAGGGCGAGGCTGGTACGGAAACGAACTACGGTGACCCCGTCGATGCTGCGGCCGACTGGGCCAGACAGGGCGCCGAATGGATTCACCTCGTGGACCTCGATGCGGCATTCGGCCGCGGCACCAACACCGGCGTGATCAAGAAGGTCATTCGCCAGGTCAAGGGTGTCAACATCGAGCTGTCCGGTGGTATCCGCGATGATGCATCGCTGGAAGCAGCACTGACAACGGGCGTCAAACGCATCAACCTCGGAACCGCGGCCCTGGAAAACCCGGAGTGGGCGGCCAGCGTGATCGCGCAATACGGCGAGGCCGTGGCCGTGGGACTCGACGTGCGCGGCACGACCCTCGCCGCCCGCGGCTGGACCAAGGACGGGGGCGACCTCTGGCAGGTGCTCGAACGGCTGGAGGAGGCCGGCTGTGCTCGATATGTCGTGACCGACGTCACGAAGGACGGCACCCTGCAAGGCCCGAATATCGACCTGCTCCGCCAGGTACTCGATCGCACCCGCAAGCCGGTCATCGCCTCCGGCGGTATCTCCAGCCTCGATGACATCGAAGCGCTGCGCAAGCTGGTGCCGCTCGGCCTGGAAGGTGCCATCGTTGGCAAAGCGCTCTATGCCGGCGCGTTCACTCTGGCCGAGGCCCTGGACGTCGCGGGGGACTAATGGCAAAGGCGCGCAACCTCGGCTCAACGGGCGATCCCTCCGGTCGACCGGGTTCACAGAGCCAGCCCGGTTCCCAAAGCTCGCCGGGCCAGCCCGGTGAGCCGAACGAGCTGGCCGATTCGGCCGGTCAGCCCTGGGCCGGCCGAGAATTCGAGGCCAATCTGGACGCCGGCGATGACGGGTCAGCCCCCGCCGCGCTTGCCGAGGCGCTCACCCGCTTTCAGGCCCGGGAAGCGGGCGAAGAAAGCGTCATCGACGCCATCCGCGGTTCCCGCCTGCTGATTCCGCTGGTGACGAAGCTCGGCGAGGCCGCCCTGAACGCACGCGGGCAGACGATCGATAAAACCCAGGAGCTGTCGATCATCACCGTGGCCGGTCCCGACGGCCGCACCGTGTTGCCCGCCTTCTCCTCCACGGCCGCCATGACGGCCTGGAATCCCCTCGCCCGACCCGTTCCAGCGGATGCCGTGCGCGTCGCCCTGGCCGCCGCGCAGGAAAACACCGACCTCGTGGTGCTCGACCCCACCTCGCCCGGCGAATTCGTCATCCGGCGACCGGCGCTCTGGGCGATCGCCCAATCCCTGCCCTGGACACCGAGTTATGCCAGCCATCATGTGGCCGACGCGTTCGCCGCATCCATCGCAACGGAGCTGTCGGTGCTGACCGTTCAGCTCTCAGCCGGCGACCCGTTGGGGCGGCTGGAGGGGCCCGAACTGGTGGTTCAACTGGAACTGGTCGACGGCCTCACCCAGCCCGACCTGGACGCCATTCTGAGCCGGCTCGGCACTCGCTGGTCGGAGAGCGAGGTCATTACGACCGGTGTCGATTCGCTGCGGGTGAAGCTCATCGCCTCGGCCTAGATTTTGCGCAGCACGAATGTCGGTGGGGTAGGCGACAATAACCCTATGACCGACGTTCTCGATCGTTTCTCCTTGGCCTCCCGAGGCTGGTTCACCGAAGCGTTCGACGCGCCGACCGCGGCTCAACTCGGGGCGTGGAACGCTATTTCGCAGGGCTCGCACGCCCTCGTCGTGGCTCCGACCGGATCAGGGAAGACCCTGGCCGCGTTTCTGTGGGCCATCGACCGGCTCTATACCGAGTCAGCGCCAGGAACAGAGCAAACCAAGCATGCACCCGCTACTCGTGTGCTTTATATTTCGCCGCTCAAAGCACTCGGCGTCGACGTGGAACGCAACCTCAGCGCCCCCCTGGTGGGCGTCAGCCGCGCCGCTGAGCGGCTCGGGCTCGAGCCGCCGCACGTCTCGGTCGGGGTGCGCTCCGGAGACACACCTGCCGCCGACCGCCGCAAACTGATCACCACGCCGCCCGACATTCTCATCACTACCCCGGAGTCGTTGTTTTTGATGCTCACGTCAGCGGCCCGCGAATCGCTGCGCGGTGTGCAGACGGTCATCATCGACGAGGTGCACGCGGTCGCGGCGAGCAAACGCGGCGCCCACCTGGCCGTGTCCCTCGAACGACTCGACGCACTGCTCAATCAGCCGGCCCAGCGAATCGGACTGTCGGCCACGGTACGCCCGCAGAGCGAAGTCGCACGGTTTCTGGGCGGCGCCGCCCCGGTGCAGATCGTGTCGCCGCCCGCGCTGAAAAGGTTCGATCTGCGTGTGGTCGTTCCGGTCGATGACATGAGCGACCTCGGGTCGGTGCCTCAACGCGAGGGGGTCACGTCGGCCGCGGCGCCGCAGACCGGATCGATCTGGCCCCACGTCGAAGAGGCCATCGTCGACGAAGTGCTGGCACACTCCTCGAGCATCGTGTTCGCCAATTCGCGACGGCTCACCGAACGCCTGACGGCCCGGTTCAACGAAATCTATGCCGAGAGGCTGGCGGCCTCCGCGCTGGTTCCCGTGGTGCACGGAGGTGTTGTGGGGAGTCCTCCGGCCGTTCGCCCGCCAGCCGAACTGATGGGCGCGAGCGGCCAAACCGATGGCGCCGAGCCGCTGCTCGCCCGCGCACATCACGGTTCGGTCAGCAAAGAACAACGCGCGCTCATTGAAGACGACCTGAAATCGGGCCGGCTGCGCTGTGTCGTTGCCACGTCGAGCCTGGAACTCGGCATCGATATGGGCGCCGTCGACCTGGTCGTGCAGGTCGAGTCACCGCCGTCGGTGTCGAGCGGACTGCAGCGGCTCGGCCGCGCCGGGCACCAGGTCGGTGAGATCAGCCGCGGGGTGATCTACCCCAAGCACCGTGCAGACCTGATCCACGCGGCGGTCGCGGCCGAGCGAATGGTGGCCGGCGCGATCGAATCGCTGCGGGTTCCCACCAACCCGCTCGACATTCTGGCCCAGCAGACCGTCGCGGCCTGCGCGCTTGAACCGATCGACGTGGAGACCTGGTTCGACATGGTTCGGCGCAGCGCACCGTTCGCAACGCTGCCCCGCTCCGCCTACGAGGCCACCCTCGACCTGCTCGCCGGCCGCTACCCCTCTGACCAGTTCGCCGAGTTGCGCCCGCGCATCGTCTGGGATCGCGACGCCGGCACCCTGACCGGCCGTCCCGGCGCGCAGCGGTTGGCCGTCACCAGCGGCGGCACCATCCCCGACCGCGGTCTGTTCGGCGTCTTCATGGTCGGCGGCGAGCAGATCACCGGCAAACGGGTCGGCGAACTCGACGAAGAGATGGTCTATGAATCGAGGGTGGGCGATGTCTTCGCGCTCGGCACTACGAGCTGGCGCATCCAGGAGATCACCCACGACCGGGTACTCGTCGTGCCCGCGTTTGGGCAGCCGGGGCGGTTGCCGTTCTGGAAGGGTGACGGCCTCGGCCGCCCGGCTGAACTCGGTCAGGCCATCGGTGCTTTCGTGCGCGAAGTCGGGAGCCTGCCGGCCGATGCGGCGCGGGAGCGCTGTGCCGTGGGCGGCCTCGATCAGCGCGCCATCAGTAACCTGCTTGCCTTCCTGGGCGAGCAACGCGGTGCAACGGGCCAGCTGCCTACCGACCGCACGCTCGTGGTCGAACGGTTCCGCGATGAACTCGGGGACTGGCGCGTGGTGCTGCACTCGCCATACGGCACGCCGGTGCACGCACCGTGGGCACTCGCCGTCGGGGCCCGCGTGCGCGAGCGCTACGGAATCGATGGCTCCTGCGTCGCTAGCGACGACGGCATCGTCGTGCGCATCCCCGACACTGAAACCGAACCGCCCGGCAGTGACCTGTTCGTGTTCGATCCCGACGAGCTCGAACAGCTGGTCACCGACGAGGTCGGCGGCTCCGCGCTGTTCGCCTCCCGGTTTCGCGAGTGCGCCGCTCGGGCCCTGCTCCTGCCCCGGTACAAGCCCGGTGTCCGCTCGCCCCTCTGGCAGCAGCGGCAAAAAGCCGCGCAACTGCTCGACGTGGCCCGCACCTTTCCCACCTTTCCGATCATTCTCGAGACCCTGCGCGAATGCCTGCAGGACGTCTACGACCTGCCGGCCCTCGGGGTGCTGGCCCGGCAGATCGCCTCCCGCGAACTGCGCCTGGTCGAAACCACAACTGAGACCGCCAGCCCGTTCGCCAGCACCCTGCTGTTCGGCTACGTGGCCGCGTTCATGTATGAGGGCGACACTCCGCTGGCCGAGCGGCGCGCCACGGCCCTCGCAATCGACTCGAGCCTGCTCGCCGAACTGCTCGGGCGGGTGGAACTGCGTGAACTTCTCGACCCCACCGTCATCGACCAGACCGACCGGGAGCTGCAACGGCTCGCCCCCGACTATTTAGCGAATGGCGTGGAAGGCGTCGCCGACCTGCTGCGCACGCTCGGCCCGCTGAGCACCATCGAAGTGGCCGAGCGGATGCTCACGCCCGAGTCGCAGCCCGCCGCCGACCCGCTTGTCGCCGACGACGCCCTGCACGCCCTCGTCGACTCCCGCCGCGCGATCCGGGTGAGCATCGGCGGCCAGGACCGCTGGGCGGCCGTCGAAGACGCCAGCCGGTTGCGCGACGCACTCGGGGTTCCGCTCCCAATCGGTGTACCGGCAGCGTTCACCGAATCCGTCAAGGACCCGCTCGGCGACCTGATGAGCCGCTTTGCTCGCTCGCATGGACCGTTCACCACGCGGGCTGTCGCCGAGCGGTTCGGGCTGGGCGAGGCCGTCGTACAGATTGCCCTCGGCCGCCTCGCTGATGCCCGACGCATCGTGGCCGGCGAATTCCGACCGAACGGCACCGGCCCGGAATGGTGCGACTCCGAGGTGCTGCGCCGCCTCCGCCGCCGTTCCCTCGCCGCGCTTCGGCACGAGGTGGAACCCGTCGATCAGAAGGCTATCGGCCGGTTTTTGCCGGCCTGGCAACACGTGGGCGGTAAGCTGCGCGGAATCGACGGCGTCGCATCCGTTGTGGAACAGCTCGAGGGAGTGCGCATACCGGCGTCCGCCTGGGAGACGCTCATTCTACCAGCCCGAGTGAGCGACTACCAGCCGGGCATGCTCGACGAACTCACCAACGCGGGCGAAGTACTCTGGGCGGGCGCGGGAACCCTCGCCGGCAATGACGGCTGGGTCAGCCTGCACCTCGCCGAAACCGCCCAGCTCACGCTGCCACTGCCCATCGATGTGGACACGACGCCCCTGCAGCAGGAGATCCTCGCGACCCTCGGCAGCGGCGGGGCCTACTTCTTTCGCCAGCTCGCCGATGCCGTGGGCAGCCAAGACGACAAGGAATTGGTGCAGGCGCTGTGGGACCTGGTCTGGGCCGGGCTGATCAACAACGACACCTTCGCCCCGGTTCGCTCGCTCCTGGCCGGCGGGCATACCGCGCACCGGCAGAGCCGCGCCGTGCCCCGGGCGCGCCTGCATCGCGGGCGGTCGATGCCGCGGCCCAGTCTGCCGAGTCGCAGCGGACCACCAACGGTGTCGGGGCGGTGGTCGATCCTGCCGGTGGCCGATGACTCGCCGACCCGTCGTGCGCACGCGCTGGGGGAGACCCTGCTGGAACGCTACGGCGTCGTGACCCGCGGCGCGGTGATGGCCGAGGGAATCGCCGGGGGGTTCTCGCTCGTCTACCGCACGCTCACCGGATTCGAAGAAATGGCCCGCTGCCGTCGCGGCTACTTCATCGAAGGGCTCGGCGCAGCCCAGTTCGCCACCGGCGGCACCATCGACCGGCTGCGCACCTTCGCTGCGGGGGCATCCGACCCGTCCGCTGCCCGACGCACCTCGCCAGCCGTCGCGGTGACCCTGGCCGCAGCGGACCCGGCGAACGCCTACGGCGCCGCGCTGCCGTGGCCGCCGCTGCCCGGGGACACCACCCACCGCCCGGGTCGCAAGGCGGGAGCACTGGTCGTGATCGTCGACGGCGGCCTCGTGCTCTATGTCGAGCGCGGTGGCAAGACTGTGGTTGTCTACGAGACGGATGCTGCCGTGCTCGCCGCAGCGACCGCCAGTCTGGCCGCCCTCGTCACTGCCGGGCGCATCCAGAAAATCGCCGTGGAAACGGCCAACGGCGTGTTCGTGATCGGCACCGAACTCGGCGCGGCCCTGCGCGCCGCCGGATTCACCGAAACGCCGAAGGGGCTGAGGCTGCGTGCCTGAGGGCGATACCGTCTACCGCACGGCTCGTTCCCTCGACCAGGCCCTGCGCGGAAACATCCTGACCGGCTGCGACATTCGGGTGCCGGCCTTCGCCACCGTCGACCTGACCGGGCAGACCGTGCACGAGGTCGTGAGTTACGGCAAACACCTGCTGCATCGGGTCGGCGAGACGAGTATCCACTCGCATCTCAAAATGGAGGGTGCCTGGCACCTCTACCGGCCGGGCACGCGCTGGCACCGGCCGGCGTTCCAGGCGCGTATCGTGCTGCAGACCCTCGAGTGGGTCGCCGTCGGTTTCGAGCTGGGTATTCTGGAACTCGTGCCGACCCGCGCCGAGTCGGAGGTGGTCGGCTATCTCGGGCCCGACCTGCTGGGCCCCGATTGGAGCGCGGTCGACGGTGCCGAGGCCACCAATCGACTCGCTGCCAGGCCCGACCAACCGGTTATTCTGGCGCTCGCCGACCAGCGCAATCTCGCCGGACTCGGCAATGTCTACGTCAACGAGCTCTGTTTTCTGCGTGGACTGCTGCCGACCCGGCCCATGGCTGAGGTCAGCGATATCGCCGGGCTCGTCGCGCTGGCCCGCCGCCTGCTTCTGGCCAACAAGGACCGCGACGAACGCACGACCACCGGCAACCTGCGCCGCGGAGCGCAAGTGTGGGTGTACGGGAGAGGCGGCCAGCCGTGCCGGCGCTGCGGTACCCGCATCAGTCGCGGCACCCTGGGCCGGAGTGATGTCGAGCAGCGCAACACATTCTGGTGCCCCCGCTGCCAGATCTAGCTCGGGTCCGCTCCGGTGCTCACGACACAAAGCGGATGCCGTCGGTCGGGGCGACCGCGGCATCCGCTCGACAAAAAATGGGCTAATTGACCGGCCCGGTGTACTTCTCGCCGGGGCCCTCGCCGATGGCGTCGGGAATGGCGGATGCCTCGCGGAACGCGAGTTGCAGGGAACGCAGTCCGTCACGCAGGCTGCGGGCATGCATATCGGCGATGTCGGGAGCCGCTGCCGTGACCAGCCCGGCGAGGGCCGTGATGAGTTTGCGGGCTTCGTCGAGGTCGATCTGGGCGTCGGGGTCTTCGGCCAGTCCGCACTTCACGGCGGCCGCGCTCATCAGGTGCACCGCGGCCGTGGTGATGATCTCCACAGCGGCCACATCGGCGATATCGCGTGTGGCTTGTGCTGCATCCTGCTCAAAACTCGTATCGTGCTCAAAACTTTGGCTCACTGCATTCCTCTGCTAGGCTAATGTTTGGTTCCGGGACAATAGTCTCGGTACGAAAGTGGAGAATCTCCCACCCGCGCATACCGCTTCGTCAAGGTTACCGGGTAGATTGCACTCCGCCGTCGCGTTATCACCTCTTCCGGGAAGGTGGCAGGGCGAGGGTAGACAGGGTGCCGTGTGGAACACGTCAACGAAAAAGTTGGTGTGGAAAACGCGTGATTTTCCTCTCTTCGTCCCGGTCAGCATCCGCTGGCTGGTTGTGATCACGAAGTTAACCAAGAGGAGAGACGCATCAGCGATCCCCGTACAAATGACCGTATACGCGTCCCCGAAGTTCGTCTCGTTGGTCCCAACGGCGAGCAGGTCGGGGTCGTGGCGATTGATGTTGCCCTGCGCCTGGCACAGGATGCCGACCTCGACCTCGTCGAAGTTGCACCCGAAGCCAAGCCGCCCGTGGCCAAGATCATGGACTACGGCAAGTTCAAGTACGAGGCTGCGCAGAAGGCCAAGGAGGCCAGGCGCAACCAGGCGAACACGATCCTCAAGGAGGTTCGTTTCCGTCTCAAGATTGATACGCACGACTACGAGACCAAGCGCAAACGCGCCGAGGGCTTCCTGAAGAGCGGTGACAAGGTCAAAGCCATGATTCTTTTTCGTGGCCGCGAACAGTCCCGACCCGATCAGGGCGTACGACTGCTCCAAAAATTTGCCGAGGATGTCGCCGAGTACGGTTCCGTGGAATCTACTCCGATGATCGACGGTCGAAACATGGTCATGGTGATTGGCCCGTTGAAGAACAAGTCAGAAGCCAAGGCTGAGATCAACGCCCACAAGGCTGCCGAGAAGGCAGACAAGGTAGCCGATAAGGCAGACAAGGTTGCCGACAAGGCAGCGAAACAGGAGGAACCAGATGCCTAAGATGAAGACCCACTCCGGAACCAAGAAGCGTTTCAAGGTCACCGGCAGCGGAAAGATCATGAAGCAGCAGGCCGGACTTCGACACAACCTCGAGGTCAAGAGCACGCAGCGCAAGTCCCGTTTGAACCAGGACCAGGTGCTGGCCAAGTCAGACCAGAAGGTCATCAAGAAGCTTCTCGGTCTGTAAATTCCAACACCGGAAACCAGGCCTCGTAAATACGAATAAGGATTTGTAGAAAATGGCAAGAGTAAAGAGGGCCGTAAACGCCCACAAGAGTCGCCGCGTTATTCTCGAACGCGCCAAGGGCTACCGCGGTCAGCGTTCACGCCTGGTCACCAAGGCGAAGGAGCAGCTCACTCACTCCTTCACCTACAGCTACCGTGACCGTCGCGCACGCAAGGGCGACTTCCGTCGCCTGTGGATTCAGCGGATCAACGCTGCGTCGCGCGCGAATGGCCTCACCTACAACCGTCTGATCCAAGGCCTCGGCCTGGCTGGCATCGAGGTTGACCGTCGTATCCTCGCCGACCTGGCCGTCAACGAGGCAGCGACGTTCGCCGCCCTCGTTGAGAGCGCCAAGGCTGCTCTTCCCGCCGACACCTCGGCACCGAAGGTCGCCGTCACGGCGTAATGCGTCAACCGAACCGTTCATCACTGGCTGCCTCCTGGGCGTGAATGTCGTGAACGGCTCAAAATAAGGAGCGGGTGACCTGGTCACCCGCTCCTTTTTTGTGCGCATTCGCTGTGCACCTAAACTGGGGTACATGCTTGATAATTCACGTTCACCGCGCGTCCGTGCCGTCGCAAAACTTGCTAAGCGCGACGCGCGCCTCGAGTCCGGTCTGTTTCTGCTCGAAGGCCCACAGGCCGTTTCCGAAGCCCTCACCTTTCGTCCAGAGCTGGTCGTGGAGTTGTTTGCCACACCGACCGCGCTCGATCGTTACTCCGACCTCGCCCAGAAAGCGGTCGACGCCCAGGTTGAGGTGGAGTTCGTCTCTGAAGAGGTGCTCGAGGCCATGGCCGACACGGTCACCCCCCAGGGCTTCGTGGCCGTCTGCCACCAGTTCCCCACCTCGGTGAAGAAGATCTTCAACGCCGAACCCAAACTCGTCGCCATCCTTGAAGAGGTACGCGACCCGGGAAACGCCGGAACCATCATTCGCGCAGCGGATGCCGCCGGCGCCGACGCCGTCATCCTCACCGGTCGCAGCGTCGACCTGTACAACCCCAAGGTCATCCGTTCCTCGACCGGCTCCATCTTTCACCTGCCCGTCGCCATCGCGGCCGACCTTTCCGACGTGCTCGACCGTGCCCGCGCCGCCGGCCTGCAGCTGTTCGCCGCCGACATTAAAGGCTCCGACTTGCTCACCGCCCGCAACGAGGGGCTGCTCGCAGCTCCGACCGTGTGGCTGTTCGGCAACGAAGCTCGAGGCCTGACCGACGAAGACCTCGCTCGGGTCGACCGCAGTGTCAGCGTGCCGATCTACGGCGAAGCCGAGTCGATGAACCTGGCGACCGCGGCATCCGTTTGCCTGTATGAAAGTGCATTCGCCCAGCGCGCCTGAGCATCACTTCCGCACCAGGGCAAAAGCCTCAGCGAGCAAGGCGTACGAAGCTTCTCGATCCGCATACCCGGCAATCGGGCTGTTGACCATGATCTCGTCGATACCGTGGAGGCGGGCCAGATCTTCAAGCTGACGTCTCACGTCCTGTGGTGTTCCCGAAATAATCGATGACTGGTTGGCAGCGCGGCGGGTCGTTTCATGCCCGCTCCAGCGGTGCGCCAAGGACACGTTCATGGCGGGGAACGGGCTGTCATCACCCAGGTCTTTGCGTGACCGCCACAGCAGGGCGATCTCCCGCAACCCGGACACGACGCTGGAGTGCTCCGCTGTGATGACTCGTACGGCAAGAAGAGGCTCGGGCTCCGGGCGATGGACGGTCGCAAGAAAACTGTCTCGATAGGCGTGCAGGGCAGCCTGTGCGGATTCCTGATTCAAGAAGTGGGCGTGCGCGTAGCCGCTTCCGATCGCTCCGGCGACCGGGGCAGTGCTGCGGCCGGCGCCCAGCATCCAGAGTCGAAGATCCGTGCGTTCCGGATCATGGGGCAGGAGACCCAGCCTCTCGTGCAACTCAACAACCTTCGCGGGGTATGAACCGTCGCGGTCGCCGGCCCGCCCGATCCCCAGATCGACTCGCCCTGGGTGCAAGGCAGCCAGAATATTGAACGTCTCGGCCACCTTCGCCGGAGTGTACCGAGCGAGCAGCACCCCGCCGGTACCGATCCGGATCCCGCTCGTGTTTTCGAGGAGCGCGAGCGCTAAAATCTCCGGTGCAGTGCCGGCGAAACTGGGGGAGTCGTGATGCTCGGCCACCCAGAAACGCTCATAACCGAGCTCGGCCGCCACCGTCCCCAGCCGCACCGTGTCGCGGATTGCCGCAGCAGCGGTCGTGCCTTCGGCGATCGGCGACTGGTCAAGAATCGACAGCCTCACCACGGCGAAATTGCTTCAGCAGGTCCGGTTGCCGGCACGATGCGGAAATCCGCGAGGAAGACCAGGTTGTGCAGTTCGGCGGCCGCTATCGCGCGTAACGTCGGCAGCTCGCCCGCAGCCTGCAGGGGGGTGAATACGTTGAGAGGCCAGTCGCGCACCGTCCCTCCGCGGAGATGTGGATGGTGAAAGTTGCGGCCGAAGTAGGCCGTCAGAGTGATCGGAGGGATCTCTGCGGCTACCTGACGGGGCCACGACAGCGTCCACGAGCAGCCGAGCCCGCCGTCCTGCGTTCGGGCCACACCGGTACTGTGGATCGTTCCAGTGTTCAGCAAGAGCGCCGCATTCAGTTCTGTCAGCGCTGAGCGGCACGGCGAATCCATGAGCGTCGCTGTGGTCGCGAACAGAGCCTCCTTGTCGGCACGACTGTGCGCCTCACCGTGCGTGCCGTCGCGGAGATCGGCGAAGTGCCGGAGAAGGGCTGAAGCATTGTCTGTTACCGAGAGGTCAATCGGGTATGGGCTGGTCATCGTGGGGTCCTCATTCTGTTGTGGTCGTGTGTGGTGTCGAACCAGGTGTCCAGCACTGTGTTGATCCAGACGTGCACAGGATTGGGCCGCGGTCCTCTCTGAAACAGAAAGTCGCCGTGCTCCAGCGCCGGATCGGTGTGCAACAGGGCAGGAACTCCGTCGCGCTGCAGGTTTGCGGCGTAGGATCGCACGTCGTCTGAGACAGGATCGAAGGTCCCCGTGATGAGGGCGGTGCGACAGAGTCCGGACAGGTTTGCCCCGTTCAACGGTGTCAGGTAGGACTCACCCATTCGGTCGGCGAGTGGCCCCCGGTAGCGAGCCCACGCTTGTTGAAGCTGGCGACGCTCCGGGAATCGTGCCGGCATGGCGAGGTAGGAAGGCGCTGTGCACTCTGGGTCCAAGGGTGGGTAGGCCAGTATTTGTCCCGCGAGGGGAATTCCGTGATCACGGCACCACAATGCAGCGCCAGCGGCAATCGTGCCTCCGGCGCTGTCCCCGCCAATCACCAGCTGGCTCGCGGGGTCTGTCAGATGCGCGGACGCCCACCGCACCACCCTGAGGAGGTCATTCAGGGCGGTGGGGTGCGTCCACCGCGGAGCCAGCCGATAGCCGACATTGACGATACGAAGGCCGCACAGGGAGGTCAGGGCCAGGCATGCCGCGTGCCAGTCCTCAAGGGAACCGCGCGTCCAGCTTCCGCCGTGCGCCCATACCAGTGTGGCCAGGCCGGCTCGGGGACCGTCATAGATTCTGAGCGGGATGCGATACCCGTCTTCGGCCTGCACTTCCGACTCGGACCACCGCACGGATGCTGCTGTCATCGCGCCGAATCTCATAGGTCGATCCTGACAAGAACGGCGGGTCACCGCCTCTCCCTGCGCTGCCTATCACTGACAGGGTGTGGATACTGGGGAATACCACCACCCATACTGGGGGCGTTGTAACAGAGCTGTTGATCGGCGCAGGTGACCGCGTTGTTTCAGTTCTCTTCCCGGGCCGCTGAAGCGGCATCTTGTGTCCTAAAAGCCTCGCAGAGGCCAAACTGAGGGACCTAAGAAATGGAAAGAGCGAGACTCCTTAACTTCACCAGCGATCTTATTTCAGCCCGCGTGCTCGACGATCCGGCAGAAGTGCCGATCGTCGGAGCAGGCATCGTCGTGAATGTGGCACCCACCCGCGCGTTCACCTCCGGTTCCCAACGGAGCATCCTCCCCGCCCTCTCATCTACGATTCTTCGGCAGGGCACGGTCGCCGGCGAGAAACTCATCGTCCTGACCATAGAATCACCAGCCGTGCAGGAAGCTCAACTCGTACACCGTGGGTGGACGAACTTCTATGATTCCCAGTTTGGTTCTCCGGTCCTTCTGAAATCGCCGCAGGACCGGTTGGGGACGGTGGAGCTGAATTGCGCCGACATACTCGGAATCACTGACAACGCCATCGGGACGTCCCGCTTCGAGGTGCGAGCCAACCTCTGGTTCAGCCCGGCCGGCACTGACTGCGGCATTCACAATCAACACGACTTCATCGAGGTGCACACCCAGGTGCTCGGGCGCGGCCGAATGCAGAAATTCATGTCCGAAAACGAAGACACACTCTACGAAGATCAGTTGCTCAGCCCGGGGAATACCAACCCGACTCCGTTCTGCATCGGAGTCGGCGGAACCTTCCACTACCCCTGGCACCAATACCACGCCGACACCGACTGCGTGTGGCTTGCCGTCGAATACCACCGGATCTGAATTCGGAGTCCTCGCCATAGTGCGGGGCACCCTTGCGAAACCTGGCTCGACCTCTTGAGGAGCACCATGAAGACCATCGGATTAATTTTTGGAACCCGGCCCGAAGCCGTGAAATTCGCACCCATCATTAAAGCGTTGCAGGAAGACGCCCGATTCACGCCGATACTTATTTCAACCGGGCAGCATCGGGAGATGTTGGATTCGACGCTGGCCGAATTTGGTATCACCCCCGATCTCGACCTCCGGGTTATGCGCGACAAGCAGACCCTCAGCCAGGTCACCCACCGCATCCTCGAAGGCATCAGCGACGGCGATCACCTGGCCGGCATGGACGCGGTCATGGTTCACGGCGATACGGCATCCACTCTGGCTGGGGCGCTGGCCGCATTGCACCAACAGATTCCGATCATCCACGTCGAAGCCGGTCTCAGGAGCGGTAACAACCTATCTCCGTATCCGGAAGAGGTGAACCGAAAGCTCGTGGGTCAAATCGCCGCCCTGCACCTCGCACCGACGATGGGGAACAGCGCCAACCTCATTCGCGAGGGAATCCCAGAGAATCGGATCGTCGTGACCGGAAACACCATCGTGGATGCCCTTGAATGGGGGCTGCAGAACCTCGGTTCCTATGGAGACGCCGCGCTCGAGGACCTGGACGACGATCCGCGTCGCGTGATCGTCGCCACCTCACACCGACGGGAATCATTGGGTCAGCCGATGCGGGAAATCGCGGGCGCACTGTTCGATATCGCCCAGGATCCTGGGGTGCGGATTGTCGTGCCCCTGCACTTGAACCCCCTCGTGCGTTCGATCATGCTTCCCATCCTCTCCGGCCTCGACAACGTCACGATCGTGGATCCGCTCCCTTATCTGAGCTTCTGCCGATTGCTCGTTCGCAGCGACATCATCTTGTCGGACAGTTCGGGGGCTGAAGAAGAAGGCCCGGCCCTCGGCAAGCCGACGCTCGTGCTGCGCGACATCACCGAGCGACAGGAATCGATCCTGACGGGCAGTTCCCGACTCGTCAGCCGGTCCCGCCCGCACATCGTGGCACAGGTGCGGCACCTTCTCGACGACGAAGATGCGTATCGTGAGATGGCCGAGGCCATCAACCCGTACGGAGACGGATGCGCCACCCAACGCACCGTCGCCGCGGTGGCGCACTTCTTCGGCCGGGGACCGGCTGTCATGCCCTTTGTTCCCGGGGCCGAGCCGGTGAGAGTCGCAGCATGACGATGTCCGCGTACGGGTCTCGTATCCTCGAACCGCGTTTCGGTTCCGAGACGGTCACCGACTTCCTTCGCGACGGGTACTGGCTTGAGGCCGCTGATATCACGGGAACCGGTCGACCGGACCTGGTCGGCTACGGCCTCTCGCTCGGTGAGATCTATTGGTACCAGAACCCTGGGTGGCAGAAGCGCCTTGTTGTGGACAAGGTAAAGGAACCCGTGGGGATGGACCACGGCGACATTACCGGTAACGGTCTGGCCGATCTTGCCGTGTGCTACCAGCTCTACGGCCCCGGCGGAACGATCCACCACGCCGACCCGGAGGGCGGCAAGATCGATTGGTTGGAAAACCCGGGAAACGCAGCCGAAACGAGTGAGCAATGGATGCGCCACTATGTTGGTCGCGCCACGGGGATGCACCGCCTGCGCCTGGGTCACTTCACACGCAACGATGTGATGCAGATAATCGGCTTTCCGATCGTGGCCGTGGAGGGCGTGCATGCCGTGCTCCCCATCGTGCTCTTCACCCAACCAGCGGATGTCAGGTCTGCTGCGGAGTGGCCGATGGAGGTCGTCTCCAACCGGGACTTTCGAATGATCCATGGCGTTGCCCGAAAGGAAGGCCTGATTCCCGGGTCCGACCTTGATTCCATCCTGATGGCATCGGATGAGGGTGTGACCTGGCTCTACTACGACGCGGTTGCGAGGGAGTGGACTTGGGAGCACGTCGGTGACGGCGAGGAATCACAGTTCGAGCAGACCACATTCAAGGGCAGCGGGGATGTCGACGGGGGACGTCTCGGAACGAATGCTTTGGCGTACGTCGCCGCTGTCGAGCCATTCCACGGAAATACCGTGGCGGTGTATGCCCGCACGGCGACCGAAAACGGGGTCCCGGGCGAGTGGAGGCGGCACGTGCTCGATATCTACGGTGACCCGAATGAGAACGGGGAGGGAACGGGCCACACGGTCATGTGTCGCGACTTCGATGGGGACGGTGACGATGAATTTCTGGTCGGGCTGCGCGGACCTGATCCGTGGCAGGGCGCGATGTATTACAAGGCGGTCGACGCAGCGCGGGGTTTGTTCCTGAAGTGGCGGGTATCGCGCGAATCGGTCGCTCGAATCGTGGCGGGCGATTTTAGCGGAAGTGGCGTGGACGACTTCGCCACCATCTCATACTCGGTCGCGCACTATTTTGTCGCACCGAAGGCGCAGATCACCCTGCACCAAAATTTGACCGTTCGAGCACCCGCGGCAGGAGAATTCCTGTGAAGCGCTCAATAGCTTCCCCGCTCAACCGTCGGTTGTTCCTCACCGGTTCAACCGGCACCCTTGCCGGAGCAGCCCTGGCGCTGTCACCTGGCTCGCTGTCCGCGGCCACGCCCGATACGCTGACCGGCTCGATTCCGTCATCGTCCGGCCCCAACACCCCCGACGGGTCCACTGTGCCTAAGGGGGACGGGCGGTACGCCGATCTGATAACCGGAAATAACCAGCGATTTGTGGCGAACCCTGACTACGTCAGACTCATCACCACAACGACGGATGCGGAATCAGCACTCCGAGATGCCGTCGCCCAGACGAAGAAGGTGTCGATCCGCAGCGGCGGGCATTGCTTTGCCGACTTCGTCTGCAACCCGGAGATTCAGGTCATCCTGGACCTCTCGCCGATGACCGCCGTGTACTACGACAAAGGCATGCGGGCTTTCGCCGTTGAGCCGGGCGCCCGCATCATGAACGTCTACGAGACCTTGTACAAGAACTGGGGAGTCACCATCCCCGGGGGCATCTGTTACAGCGTCGGAATTGGTGGGCACATCTCCGGTGGTGGGTATGGACTGTTGTCCCGCGCCCACGGACTCACCGTCGATCACCTGTATGCCGTGGAGGTGGTGACCGTCGCCGCCGATCGCACGGTAAAAACCGTTGTTGCGACCCGAGACGATGTCGGGGACAAACGCGACCTATGGTGGGCCCATACCGGCGGGGGTGGCGGCAATTTCGGACTCATCACGAAATATTGGTTTCGTTCACCGGGAGCCAGGGGTGCTTCTCCCCAGAAGCAGCTCATCCCGGCACCGTCGAAGGTTCTCGTCAGCGCCATCAGCCTGCCCTGGGACCAGCTGGACGAGCAGAAATTCAGCCGTTTGCTGACGAATTTCGGTGACTGGCACGAGAGGCATCGCGCGCCGGGAACACCAGAGGCGAATTTGAGCAGCCTGTTCAACGTGAGCCACAAGGCACACGGGAGTCTGGGAATGTTCACCCAGATCGACTCGGGCGCGCCCCAGGCGCGCGCTGTACTGGAGGAATACCTGGCGGCCATCCTCGCTGGCGTCGCAATCACTCCACAACCGGTCACGACGGCGAACGGGGAGATTCCGGCCGTTCCGGACTTTTTCACTCCCCAGGAGATCCCCTGGTTGCAGGCCACCCGACTCGTGGGAACAGACAACCCCACCATCACGAATCCCACCAGCCGGGGGGCGCACAAGTCGGCTTACATGAATAAGCGGTTTTCGAATGAGCAGCTCCGCGTGCTCTACCAGCAGATGACGAAGCCCGGCTTCACCAACCCCAACACCATGATGGTGCTGTTCTCCTTCGGTGGGCAGGTGAATGCCGTCGAACAACACGCCACGGCAAACGCGCAGCGCAACTCATCGTTCAAGCTCTGCCTGCAGACGTTTTGGTCCGACCAGGCCGAAGACGCTTACTATCTCGGGTGGGAGCGAGACACCTACGAGGGCATGTTCGCAGCCACCGGTGGAGTCCCTGTTCCCGGTGATGACACGGACGGCTGCTACATCAACTATCCCGACACGGACGTTGCCATGGCGGAGCACAATCGTTCCGGCGTTGGTTGGCAACAGCTGTACTTCAAGGACAACTATCCCCGCCTCCAGCAAGCCAAACTGGAGTGGGATCCGACCGGCTTCTTCGGCCACCGGCTCGGAATCGAACTGCCAGCAGCATCCGCTGAAGACCGAGCGGCGGCCCGGCGATGAGCGCGAACCTACAGCCGGTGCCCCATGCAGTCCGGAGCAAGCTCCCGTCGCTCACCGGGCTGCGCTTTTTTGCAGCGCTCCTGGTGTTCTGCTTCCACATCACCCTGTCGAACTCGCCCATCCCGCCGAACAACGCCATGAACCCGTTCGAGGACCAGGAGCTCGGGGACACCCTCGAGTCCATCTTCAGCAAGGCGGGCTACGCGGGAGTTTCGTTCTTCTTCGTGCTTAGCGGCTTCCTGCTCGCGTGGGCGTCGAGACCGGGGGAACCGTTCGTGCGCTTCTGGCGTCGTCGACTCCTCAAGATCTTTCCCAACCACATCGTGATGTGGGTACTGGCGATGGTGTTGTTCGCCGCGGCCTTGACGACACCGCTAGGGGCGATATCGAATCTCTTCCTGCTGAACTCGTACTCGCCCGATGGATCGGTCTATGTGGCAGTCAACCCGCCGTCCTGGACCCTGTGCAGTGAGCTGCTCTTTTATCTGCTGTTCCCGCTCATCATCAACCTTCTGCGGCGAATTCCGCCCAGGCACCTCTGGGCGTGGGCGGGAGTCATGGTGCTGTGCATGGCCGGGGTGCAGCTCGTCACGCTCTACCTCATTCCCGCGACGCCGGTCTCGGCCCTGACACCCATTTCGGTCACCCAGTTCTGGTTCGGCTATATCTTTCCGCCCCCGCGTCTGTTCGAGTTCATTTTCGGCTCGATCCTGGCCCTGATCGTGCTGTCGGGGCGGTGGATTCCCCTCAAGATGTACCAGGCTCTCCTGCTCTGCCTCGTGGGCTACGGCGTCGCCCAAGTTGTGCCCTTTGTGTACTCGTTCACGCTGGCCATGATCATTCCTATCGGAGCCCTGATCTGCACCAGTGCTGCCGCCGACTTGAGGGGCGGGAACGCCTTCCTGGCCAGCCGAGTCATGCAGTGGCTGGGCAATACCTCGTTCGGCTTCTATCTGTGCCAGGGCGTCGTGATCTTCTTCGGGCGAATTCTGCTCGGGAACGAGACCTATTCCACCCCGATCGCGCTGCTCGTGGTGGTTGGTTTCTTCGGCGCGACCCTGCTCGGAGGATGGGGGCTGTATGCCCTGGTCGAAAAGCCGGCGATGGACCGCTGGGCCAGACCTCGTCGGGTGCCGGTCGCGGCGCCGGTACCGGTTCTGACCGAGTAGGTCTGCACCGGCCTCAGGGTGGTTTCCGACCTGGACGGAAACCACCTCTGCGGCCGAGAGTCAGGCCGCCGTGGACTGCAAAAGCTGCAACGCCGCCGCGCTTGGAGAATCCGGCTCGGCGGTGTACATCAATATTCGGTGGCCCGATTCATCGGGTGAGGTGAGCACCTCGAAGTCCAATTCCATCGAACCGACGGAAGGATGTTGGAAGTACTTCAGACCCGACATGCAATTCTCAACCGGATGCTTCGCCCACAGTTTCGCAAATTCCGGACTTTTTACGGTCAGCTCGCCGACCAGCGAAATCAAGTCCAGGTCGTCGTCGAAACGTCCAGCCAACAGGCGCAGTGACGAGACCGCTCGTGTCGCTTCCTCGCACCAGCTTGCATATAACTCGCGCGTGTGGGCATCGAGAAACAGCATCCGCGTCATATTGGGCCGGTCGGCGGGGCAGTGCGGACTCTCGAAGTCCAGGTGCGACCCGACGAGTTTATGGCCGAGCGAATTCCACGCCAGAACCTCACTGCGGCGGCCCAACACAACGGCCGGCATGCTCGACATCGATTCGATCAGGCGAAGGGTTCCGGGCCTGGCCTTGTCTGGTTTCGCGCCACTGCGACGTTTTGTTCTCGTCGGCTTGGCGAGATCCATCAGATGCGAGCGCTCGGCCTCATTCAGCTGGAGTGCCCTGGTGATGGCTTCAAGCACCGATTCCGAGGCATTGCTGCTCAGGCCCTGCTCGAGACGCGTGTAGTAGGTAATGCTCACTCCGGCGAGCATCGCCAGTTCCTCCCGGCGCAGCCCGGGAACGCGCCGGACGCCGTAATTCTGAAGCCCGACGTCCTCCGGCTGCAACCCCGAACGTCGGATCCGGAGAAATTCACCAAGTTCTGTGGGGCCAGTCATATTTTCAGTCTGTCCTACCCGAGCGAGGATTACCTACCCTTGCCGGGGATACGCACGACGCGGTGTGGTTGTTCCCGGCCGGAGTGCACAGGCTGGAGGCAGGAAAAAGACAACCGCCACTGGCAACCGGAAGGTGCACCCCATGACACAAACGAACGGCGTCCGCGAGACGACGAACGCAACACCGCCACCCACTGTGGCGGGCGCGGCGACGTCATCCACGAGCATGACCGGCAAGCAAAGGCTGATCCTCGTGCTGCTCCTGACTGCGAGTTTCACCCTCGCTGTCGACTTCTCTATTCTCAACGTGGCATTGCCGGCGATCGGCGATGAGATCGGCTTCGGCCTGGACACCCTGCAGTGGGTGGCTACATCATTCGCCCTCTGCGCGGCCGGGTTCACGCTGCTCTTCGGCCGCGTCGGGGACCTCGTCGGTCGCCGGCGTCTCTTCGTTCTGGGCATGGCGGTGCTCGGCGTCGGGTCGCTCATCGGGGGATTGGCAACGTCTCCTGCCCTGCTGCTCATCGCGCGCGTTCTGCAGGGGTTGGCAACGGCCGCCGTGGTTCCGGCGGCACTGTCCCTGTTGACGACAACTTTTCCCGAGGGAAAGTTGCGGGAGAAGGCCCTCGGGCTCAACGGAGCCCTGATGGCCGCAGGCTTCACCACCGGCGCGATTCTTGGCGGTGTGCTGACCGACCTGCTCTCCTGGCGGTGGGCGTTCTTCATCAACGTTCCCATCGCGTTCGCCGTCGTTGTGCTGGCGCCGATGGTTGTGGCCGAATCGCGACCGGCTAACCGTTCGAAAATGGACCTGCCCGGGGCGATCACCGTGACGGCGGGGCTCCTGGCCATTGTCTACGGACTGTCCTCAGCGGCGCAGACATCCTGGACGGACCCGGTCACCGTGGGGTCGCTCGGAGCGGGCGTGCTGCTTCTGGTGCTCTTCTGGGCGGTGGAACGCAAGGCGGAGCATCCGCTCGTACCGTTTGCCGTTCTTTGCCGCAGCACCATCGCCTGGGGCAACATTGCCGGCATGCTCGCCTTCGTCACCGAGACGTCGCTGGTGTTTCTACTCACGTTGTACCTGCAGAAGACGCTGGGCTACTCGCCCCTGATGGCTGGACTCTCGTTCGCTGTGCTCGGGATCGGGACCGTGCTCGGCGGAATCGTTGGCCCCCGCATCATCGGTCGCTGGGGCACGAAGACGTCGATCGTCTGGGGCTTTGTCGTGCAGGCAGCAGCTACTGGATCCCTGCTGTTGCTCAGTACGAACGGAAGTTCCATTGTGCTGCTGCTCATCGCTACCTTTGTGGGTGGCGTGGCCAACCTGGTCGTCATCGTCGGGTTCATGGTCACCGCGACCTCGGGACTGCCCGATCGAGAGCAGGGCCTGGCCACCGGCCTGGCCACCATGAGCCAGCAAGTGGGCATCACCCTGGGTATTCCGATCATGAGTGCGATCGTTGCAGCCCGGGTGAACCAACTCGGTGTCGAGACGTCCGAAACCGTGCTCAGCGGGGTGTCCGACGCCATTGTCATCAACACGGCGTTGTGCCTCGTCACGGCTCTCGCGGTCGCGCTCTTTCTGCGACTGCCGAACCGACCGAAGGGCTGAGACGGGCACGGCCGATGACCGCAGGCTCGCCTGCTGCATAGCACAAACGACGGATGCCCGGACTGTTACAAATGCGTTACTGTCCGGGCGTTTGGCATGCCTAGACCCGCGTTCTGACCTAAGTTAGGGGGTATGGAGCCATCAGATTCGTCCCCGGCTACGTCGAACATCACCGTTCGCCGGGGGGAACCGCTAGTCGTCGTCAAAGACATCAACAAGCACTACGGGGAACTGCACGTTCTCAAGAACATCCACGCCGTGGTCAACCGCGGCGAGGTGGTCGTAGTCATCGGACCGAGTGGGTCGGGCAAGTCGACTCTTTGTCGGGCCATCAACCGTCTCGAGACCATCGATGACGGGGTGATTACCATCGACGGCGTCAAACTGCCCGAGGAAGGCAAAGCCCTGGCCCACCTGCGGGCCGATGTCGGAATGGTCTTTCAGGCGTTCAACCTGTTCGCGCACAAGACCGTGCTCGAGAACGTCACGCTCGGACCGATCAAGGTGCGCGGCCTGAAGAAAGCTGACGCCGAGAAAAAGGCGATGGCCCTGCTCGACCGCGTGGGAGTAGCCAATCAGGCCCAGAAGATGCCGGCACAGTTGTCCGGCGGCCAGCAACAGCGCGTCGCCATCGCGCGTGCCCTCGCCATGGATCCAAAGGTCATCCTTCTCGACGAGCCGACCAGCGCCCTCGACCCGGAGATGATCAATGAGGTGCTCGAGGTCATGGTCGACCTCGCCAACGACGGTATGACCATGATCGTCGTCACTCACGAGATGGGTTTCGCCCGCAAGGCCGCAGACCGCGTCATCTTCATGGCGGAGGGCGAGATCGTGGAGGAGACCACTCCCGAGGAATTCTTCACCAACCCCCAAAGCATGAGAGCGAAAGACTTCCTCTCCAAAATACTTGCCCACTAATCGGTGGACAGGGTTTACACAGCAGCAGTACCAGCAATCAGGAGAAAAACCATGAGACTCAAAAAAGGTCTAGTGATTTCGGCCGTTGCGATCGCAAGTGCGCTCGTGCTCAGTGGCTGCGCGGACTCGGGAGCCCCCACCGATGCCGCCGCCCCCGTGGAGACCGCGGTGTCCTTCCCCGAGGGAAGCACCATGGCCCGCCTGGCCGACGCCGGTTCCATCAACATCGGAACAAAGTTCGACCAGCCGCTGTTCGGCCTGCTCGGCCCCAGCGGCGACCCCGTCGGCTTCGACGTTGAGATGGGTAAGCTCATCGCGGCCAAGCTCGGCATCCCAGCCTCGGGCATCAACTGGAGTGAGGCCGTTTCGGCCAACCGCGAGCCGTTCATTGAGAACGGCCAGGTCGACCTCGTGATCGCGACCTACACGATCAACGACACCCGCAAGGAGGTCGTGTCCTTCGCCGGACCGTACTATTCGGCCGGACAGGACCTGCTCGTGCTCGCGGGCAACCCCGACAAGATCACCGGCCCCGAAGACCTCGCCGGCAAGAAGGTGTGTACCGTGAGCGGTTCCACCTCGGAGAAGAACATCGCCGAGTTCACGACCGATATCATCGCCTCGGATACCTACTCCAACTGCCTCGGCCCGCTGCGCAGCGGTGAGGTCGCCGCAGTGACCACCGACAACGTGATTCTGGCCGGCCTGGCCGACCAGAATGCCGGACAGTTCGAGGTCGTCAACAACGCATTCACCGAAGAGCCCTACGGCATCGGCCTCGCGCACGATGACACCGAGTTCCGCAACTTCATCAACGACGTGCTCGAAGAAGCGTATGCGGACGGAAGCTGGGTCTCGGCTTGGGAATCCACCGCCGGCACCGTGCTCGACACCCCCACCCCGCCGGCCGTCGACCGCTACTAGGTCAAACCTGGCACATTAATATCCAGCACGTCGCTAATCAGTATTGAGCCGTGGCGACCCGTTCAAGGACGGGTCGCCGCGGTGGCCACCAGCATGTTCTAGCCCGACCACAGACAGACAAAGACGAGGAGGTGAGTTGTGGACGCAGTCATCGACAACCTGCCGCTGTTCCTGGAAGGCTTCCGGAACACACTGGGCCTGCTTCTCATCGCCGGAGTCGGCGCATCCGTTATCGGGCTTGTTGTCGCAGCGATGCGCATCTCGCCGATCTCGTCCTTCCGCGTGTTCGCAACCGCCTACACGGAACTGGTTCGCAATACTCCGCTGACGCTCGTACTGTTCTTTTGCGCCTACCTCCTGCCCCTTCTGGAATTCAGCCCTGGATACTTTCAGCTCGCAGCCATCGGGCTCACGGTGTACACATCTCCCTTCGTGGCCGAGGCGCTTCGGTCCGGCGTCAATGGCGTGCACGTGGGGCAAGCCGAAGCAGCACGCAGCGTGGGCCTCACCTTCGGACAGACCCTCACGTTCGTGGTGATGCCCCAGGCCATCCGCATGGTGGTGCCGCCACTGATCAATGTGCTCATCGCTCTCACCAAGAACACGTCGGTCGCCGGTGCGTTCTTCGTCTTCGAACTGTTCGGCGCGGCTCGCAAGGTGACCAATGACCGTGGTGATGCCGTCATCCCGATTTTGCTCGCGGTCGCAGCGTTTTACCTGGTCATCACCATTCCTCTTGGCCTGATCGCCGGCAGGATCGAGAAGAAGGTGGCGGTGCTCCGATGAGTTCTGTACTGTACGACGCCCCCGGACCGAAGTCCCGCGCGCGATCGCGTCTCATTTCCGTTGTCGGCACGATCATCCTGGCCGGTGGCTTGCTCGCCCTGATTGTGGTGCTCGGCCTGCCCAAGACCAGCGCCAACGGTGCGGTGCAGCCCGGCCTCTGGGATATCAGCCGCTGGGACGTCTTCAATGACCTGCTGGTCTGGCGTACTCTCGGGCTCGGTGCCCTTGCGACCCTGCGCATGGCCGCGGTCGCCGCCGTCTTCGCGCTCGTGATCGGAGTGCTGTTCTCCTTCGGGCGATTGTCGGCATCCGCTTGGATCCGGGTGCCCACCACGGTGCTGCTCGAATTCTTCCGCGGCATGCCCGTACTGCTCATGATGCTGTTCATCCTCCTGGTGTTCTCCACCGGGTCGTTCTGGGCGGGTGTGGCTGCTCTGTCTGTCTATAACGGTGCCATCATCGGTGAGGCGCTCCGCGCCGGCGTCAACGCCCTGCCGCGCGGGCAGCGCGAGGCTGGACTCGCCATCGGCCTGACCCCGGTGGCCACCCGGTTCCGCATTGAGTTCCCGCAGGCCTTTCGCCAGATGCTGCCGATCATCATCGCCCAGCTAGTCGTTCTACTCAAGGACACGTCGCTGTCCTTCATCGTGGGCTACAACGAACTGCTCCGGGCCGGGCTGAACCAGCTCGCCAACTTCTTCGGCGAACAGTACAAATTCTCGTTTTTCTTCATCGTGCTCGCCATCTATCTGGCCATGAACCTCTCACTGTCCTGGCTGGCACGCCGAATTGCCAAGCGCACCGGCCCGCAGGCCGGCAGCGTCACCAAGGACGACTCGGTACCTCCGATTGACCCAGTGCAGGTCGACCCGCGCGCGCTGGGCGCCCAGAGCAGAAGCCAGGGCGCCTGAGGCAGGTAAACTCAGGGACTGTGTCTGATTCCACTGGTCCCATCGACCCACCCGCCATTACCGAAGAGGCAGTGAACGCCGCGGTTGACGCCGCACTGGCCGCCATCGCCGAAGCCGTTACGACCGCCGCGCTCAAGCTCGTACGCAGCGAGCACGCGGGGGAGTCCTCTCCGCTGTCGAAGCTCAATGCCCTCATGCGCAGCGTGCCCGGCAACCAGAAAGCCGCTGCCGGCAAGCTCGTCGGCCAGGCCCGCGGCGCCGTGACCAAGGCGCTGACCGCTCGCGAAGACGAGATTGGCACGGCGGAAGCAGCCGCCCGGCTCCTGGCTGAAACGGTGGACGTGACCGCTGCAGCATCCGCTTGGAAAGCCGGGGCGCGGCATCCCACGTCGCTCCTCATGGAACGCGCCGCCGACGTGTTCGTGGCCATGGGCTGGGAAGTCGCCGAAGGGCCGGAGCTCGAGAGCGAATGGTTCAACTTCGACGGCCTCAACTTCGACGAGGACCACCCGGCCCGCGCCATGCAGGACACTTTCTTCGTCGAACCGACGGATGCCCACCTCGTTTTGCGCACGCAGACCTCGCCGGTGCAACTGCGCGCGTTGCTCAGCCGCGAACTGCCGGTCTACGTGGTGGCGCCCGGACGCGTGTTTCGCACCGACGAGCTCGACGCCACCCACACGCCGGTGTTCCACCAGATCGAGGGCATCGCCATCGACAAGGGCCTCACCATGGCCAACCTGCGCGGCACGCTCGACCACTTCGTGCAGGCCTTGTTCGGCCCGGAGGCCAAGGTGCGGCTGCGCCCCAACTATTTCCCCTTCACCGAACCGAGCGCGGAGCTCGACGTCTGGCACCCTACCTTCAAGGACGGCGCACGCTGGATCGAGTGGGGCGGCTGCGGCATGGTGCACGCCAATGTGCTGCGTTCGGCCGGGATCGACCCCGAGTTGTACTCCGGGTTTGCGTTCGGCGTGGGTGTAGAACGAGCTGTGATGTTTAGAAATGACGTAAAGGACATGCACGACATGGTCGAGGGCGATATCCGGTTCAGCCAGCAGTTCGGAATGAACCTCTAATGCGCGTACCACTGAGCTGGCTCGGCGAATACGTCGACCTCGCGCCCGGCACCACACCGGAAGATGTCCATGCTGCCCTCGTGAGCGTCGGCCTCGAAGAGGAAGACATTCACCGAATCGCGGTCTCCGGCCCCATCGTGGTCGGCGAAGTACTCGAATTCGTCGGCGAAGAGCAGACCAACGGCAAAACCATCAACTGGTGCCAGGTGCGGGTTGCCCCCGACGGTGAACTCGCCGCTGACGGCGGCCCCGCCGTGCACGGCATCATCTGTGGCGCCCACAACTTCGCCGTCGGCGACAAGGTCGTCGTGACCCTGCCCGGCGCCTCGCTGCCCGGCCCATTTCCGATCGCGGCCCGCAAGACCTACGGCCACGTCTCCGACGGCATGATCGCGTCGGCCCGTGAACTCGGCCTCGGCGACGAGCACGACGGCATTCTGCTGCTGAAGAACCTCGGCATCGACGCCCCGGTGGGAACGGATGCTATTCCCCTGCTCGGCCTGGATGACAGCGCCGTCGAAATCAACGTCACCCCCGACCGCGGCTACGCTTTCTCCATTCGCGGCGTCGCCCGCGAATACTCGCACGCCACCGGCGTGCCGTTTCGCGACCCTGCCCTCGCCCTCACCGTCGTGGCCCCGGTCACCCGCTTCCCGGTCACCATCGACGATCAGGCTCCGATCCGGGACCGGATCGGCTCTACCGTCTTCGTGACCCGCGTTGTGCGCGGCGTCGACCCGACCCGGCCGACTCCGGCCTGGATGATCGCCCGGCTGGGGCTGGTCGGTATCCGTTCCATTTCCCTCGTGGTCGACGTGACCAACTACGTGATGTTCGAGCTCGGCCAGCCGTTGCACGGCTACGACCTCGACAAGTTGGCCGGCGGCATCATCGTGCGTCGCGCGACCGCCGGGGAGAAATTTACAACGCTCGACGCAGTCAGCCGCACGCTCAACGTCGAAGATCTGCTGATCACCGACGAATCCGGGCCGATTGGCTTGGCCGGCGTGATGGGCGGGGCGAGCACCGAAATCACCCCGCAGACCGTCAACGTACTCGTCGAGGCCGCCAACTTCGACCCGGTGTCGATCGCGCGCTCGGCCCGCCGCCACAAGCTGCCGAGCGAGGCGAGCAAACGGTTCGAACGCGGCGTCGACCCCCGCGTGGCCGCCGTTGCCGCCGCCCGCGTCGTACAGCTGCTCGTGGACCTCGCCGGGGGAGTCGCCGACGACCTCGGCTCGGTCTACGACGTGGCACCGGCCCCCGAGCCGATTCTGCTGCCGACCGGGTTCGTGTCCGGCCTCATCGGCCTTGCCTACACCGGTGACGAAGTACGCGATGCCCTCGTTCAGATCGGCACCTCGCTGGTCGAGGCCGATGGTGACCTGCAGGTCACCCCGCCGAGCTGGCGCCCCGACCTCACCGACAAGTGGACGCTCGCCGAGGAAGTCGCCCGCATCGTCGGCTACGACCGCATTCCCTCCGTGCTGCCCGTCGCGCCGCCCGGCCGCGGCCTGACCCGCACGCAGACACTGCGGCGCACGGTCGCGCAGACCCTCGCGGCCACCGGTCACACCGAGGTTTTGACCTATCCGTTCGTGTCGGAAGCGGCGAACAACCTGTTTGGCGTGGCCGTTGCGCCCGCCGCTGCTTCGGCCGGTGCGGCGTCTGTTTCCGTGCCAACTGGCGAAGCGGATGCTGACGCCGGCGTTACCGACGCGGGTGCGGCATCCGCTCTGGCGGGTTCGGTTGCGGCGCCCGTTTCGGTGCCGCAGATGAAGGTCGCCAACCCGCTCGACGGGGAGGCGCCGTTCCTGCGCACCACGATGCTGCCGGGCCTGCTGCAGATCGCACACCGCAACCGCTCTCGCGGCCTCGTGGATCTCGCCATCTACGAGCAGGGACTGGTTTTTCGGCCCGAACCCGGAGTGACCTATGGCACGCCCGTGCTTCCGACTGGAGGAGAACGCCCGAGCGCTGAGGTGGAGGCGGTCCTCTACGCGGGAATCGTTCCGCAGCCACTGCTGGTCGGCGTCGTTCTCGTCGGCAACGACGTGCGGCACCAGCCGAACCAGCCCGCTGTTGCTGCCGGCTGGCAGTCGGCGCTGGCCGCCGTGCAGCAGGTGGCTCTGGCTACCGGGGTTCGCATCGAGGTGCGCCAGGGCCTGCACCCGGCGATGCACCCCGGCCGCACGGCCGAGCTGTTCGTCACCGTTCCCGCCGCGACCGCTTCGGCACGTGCGGTATCGGTCGGATTCGCCGGCGAGCTGCTTCCCACAGTCGCCGACGACTACGACCTGCCCGCAGTCGTCGCCGTCGCCGAGGTCAACCTGGGGCTCGTCTTCGCGCGGGCCGACGGGGATCTCACGGTCACTCCGATTCGCACGATGCCTGCCGCCACGCAGGACCTCTCGCTCGTCGTCGCGGCCTCAGTGCCGGCTGCGGCCCTGCGCACGGCCGTCGCCGAGGGGGCCGGTGGGCTGCTCGAGAGCATCGAGCTGGTCGACGACTACCGTGGTGCCGGTGTCGAACCCGGCCACAAGTCGCTCACCTTCGCGCTTCGTTTTCGCGGCGAGGAGCGCACGCTGACCGCCGCCGAGGCGAGCGCCGCCCGTCTGGCCGGCGTGGCCCTGGCCGCTGACCAGTTCGGGGCCACCCTGCGCGAGTAGCGCTGGTGCCTGCGCGTGTGCCTGTGCCTGTGCCGCCCGCGGGCAGCGGATGCCGCGAGTCGCCCTAACGGGGCCGGCTGCGCGGCATCCGCTTCTCGTGGCACGTGTTTGAGAAGTTGGCACTGGTTTGAACACGTGCGGGCTTCCCTCATGAGTGCCACGAGCCCTCTCGTGAGTCAGGCGCGTGCCGTCGTCACCTGTCGCGTCTTGTGGGCGCTCGCGGCACACCCTTGTCCATCAGGAAGCGATAAAACGCCTGCGGCGAGAGCGCGAGCTTCCATCCCCACCGGTCGAAGCTGTTGACCTCCGGCCGTAGAACGCTCTCCCGGTCCTTTTCGTCGACGACAACCTGTACGATGTCGCGACCGGCCATAACCGCCGCACGGGTGTACTTGATGTGGCCATCGAACTCGCCGATCTTGCGCACCCCTCGCCAGAAGTAGTCCACGTAGTAGGTGCGCCCGCCCACGTCGAAACGCACTTGCAATTCGGGAATCTCGAAGCCCAATTCCTCGAACCGCACGCGCCCGAGCGACTCGCCGGGGTTAGCTGAGAGCCCATCGGCAAATGCGATGGCCCTCTCGGCCGCCCGGTGCCCATTTCTCGGCTGCACCCCATCCAGCTCGGTCAGCAGGGTCGCATGAGTGATCGGTGGTGCGCCTACGCTCCCGGACCGTTGGGCGGCGGCCATCCGGGCTGCTTCACAATGTAGAACGTGGTCGATCATCGTGACTCCGACTAGAAAGCTCGACGTCGCGGCCACATCGATCAGAGTGCGCGACAGGCTCGTTACTCGGACGCCGTCGATGATCACGGGGGATGGGTCGACCGGCCCTCGGTGAGTCGTGAGGAGCCTCGAGCTGCTGCCACCGGCGGTGTCGGGATCGATGGCATGCACGCCCTGGGGCCACTGGCCAATAAGAGGCAGTCCGTGCAGTGCGGCGGCGGAATGGTGCGAATACATCAAGTCACGTTTGGCCTGGGCCGCTGTCGCCCGAACGAGGAGGCGGTATCGACCATCTGCACCGATCTCCTCCCAGCGCGGGCCGAGGACATACCACCCCCGTCGCACCCGCACGAGCTCGCCGCGTTTGAGAAGTGAATCCACGGCATGGGAGTTCATGCCCGAGGCGCGCAGTGCCTCGGCCGGGATCAGACCATCGTGCAGGGCCTCACAGGTCTCAAAGATCTCGCGCATGTGGCCAGTGTGCCGCGGGCACGAGGGTGAGCCGTGACCTGGAGACGATCTGTGGAGTATTCGTGCCAAGGGGTGATGTGCAGGAGGTGCATCCGTTCCTCGTGGCACGTGTTGGGGAACGTGGCACTGGTTTGAACACGTGCGAGCTTCGCAAACACGGGCCACGAGCCGGACGGGTGCTGCGAGCCGACCGGGTGCCACGAGCCGTGCGCGGTGGGGTGCGGCGCAGCAAGCGGATGCGCCCCGACCCGCGCATGACGCCGCGCCCGGCGCGGAAACGGGGCCGCCAGGGCCGCGCTAGGTTTAACACATGGTTTTTTCGGTGGCAGTGGCGGGCGCGAGCGGGTATGCGGGCGGCGAACTGCTGCGGCTGCTCGCCGGACACCCCGAATTCGAGGTGCGCACGGTCACCGCGCACAGCAACGCCGGGCAGCGGTTGATCGACGTTCAACCCTCGCTGCGTTCCCTCGCCCAGCTCACCCTGGTCGACACGACGCCGCAGAATCTCAGCGGCCACGACGTCGTCTTCGTCGCCCTGCCGCATGGCAAGTCCGGCGAGATCACCGCCCACCTCCCCGCCGAAACCCTCGTGGTGGACTGCGGCGCCGACCACCGCCTGGAGAATTCCGACGACTGGGCGGCCTTCTATGGCGGCGACTACTTCGGCGCCTGGACCTATGGTGTCCCGGAATTGCCCATCGGCGCCGGCAAACAGCGCGACCGGCTCGTCGGCGCTCGCCGCATCGCCGCTCCCGGCTGCAACGCCAGCACCGTCGCCCTCGCCCTGGCCCCCGGAATCCACGCGGGCGTGATCGAAGCGCAGGACCTCGTGGCCGTGCTCGCCGTCGGCCCGAGCGGCGCCGGCAAGAGCCTTAAGGTGCCGAACCTCGCGGCCGAGATCCTGGGTTCAGCTAACCCGTACGCGGTCGGCGGCACGCACCGGCACATTCCGGAGATCGTGCAGTTGCTGCGCTGGGCCGCGGCGGCGGGCCCCGCCGACCCGACCAGCGCAGCATCCGCTTCGTCCCCCGACGCCACCATCTCGTTCACCCCGGTGATCGTGCCGATGTCCCGCGGAATCCTCGCCACGGCGACCGCTCGACTCGTGCCGGGAACGAGCGCCGCCGCCGTGCGCGCTGCCTGGGAGGACGCCTACGCCGACGAACCGTTCGTGCACCTGTTGCCCGACGGACATTTTCCGCGCACGGCCGACGTACTCGGCGCCAACACCGCACTGATCGGACTGGCCGTCGACGAAGCAGCCGGCCGGGTCGTCACCATCACCGCGATCGACAATCTCGTCAAGGGCACCGCCGGCGCTGCCATCCAATCCGCCAATATTGCCCTCGGTCTGACCGAAACACTCGGTTTGACCATGAATGGAGTTGCTCCGTGAGTGTCACCCTTCCCGCCGGTTTTGCTGCCGCCGGCGTCACTGCCGGCCTGAAGAAGTCCGGTGGGCTCGACCTCGCCCTCGTGCAGAACCTCGGCCCGCTGCAGAACGCCGCGACCGTGTTCACGAGCAACCGCTGCCAGGCCAACCCCGTCATCTGGAGCACCCAAGTCATGAGCGATGGCCAGGTCAGCGCAATCGTGCTGAACTCCGGCGGGGCCAACTGTTACACCGGCAGCATCGGCTTTCAGACCACGCACGCCACCGCCGAAGCGGTCGCGAAGCGGCTCGACCTCTCCTCCGGCGACGTTCTGGTCTGCTCCACCGGCCTGATCGGCGAACAGCTCAACCTCGACCTCGTCACCGCGGGCGTCTGGGACGCGACCCTCGCCATCAAAACGGATGCCGCCACCACCCCCGCCGCCGGCCTCCTGGCCGCGCAGGCCATCATGACCACCGACACCCGGCCGAAGCAGGCCGCGCACACTTCCCCGGCCGGCTGGAGCATCGGCGCCATGGCCAAGGGGGCCGGTATGCTCGCGCCCGGACTGGCCACCATGCTCGTCGTCATCACGACCGACGCCGTGCTCGACTCGGCTGAGCTCGACACTGCGCTGCACGCGGCCACGCGAGTGACCTTCGACCGCCTCGACTCGGACGGCTGCATGTCGACCAATGACACCGTGAGCCTGCTCTGCTCCGGGGCCAGCGGCGTTAGCGCCGACCTGGCCGAATTCACCGCAGCGCTCGTCGAGATCTGCCGCGACCTCACCCTTCAGCTGCAGGGCGACGCCGAGGGCGCCGCGCACGACGTGGCCATCACTGTCACCAACGCGGTCTCCGAAGACGAAGCCGTCACGGTGGCCCGCGCCGTCTCCCGCAGCAACCTGTTCAAGTCGGCCATCTTCGGTAACGACCCGAACTGGGGCCGCGTGCTCGCCGCAGCCGGAACCGTCCCGGTCAAGGACGCCGCCTTCGACCCGTACGGCATCGACGTCGCCATCAACGGTGTGCAGGTGTGTACCGCGGGGGAGCCCGACCAGCCGCGCGACCTCGTCGACCTCACGAAGCGCTCGGTCACCGTGCTGATCGACCTCCACGCGGGGGACGAAACGGCCACCCTGTGGACCAACGATCTCACCCACGACTACGTCGAAGAGAACAGCGCGTACTCGAGCTGACCATGACCGAGACACCCAGAACCCAGCTCGACGAGACCAGCCAGGCCGAAGCATCCGTTAAAGCGGCAACGCTGATCGAAGCCTTGCCGTGGCTCAAACGCTTTCACGACCAGATCATCGTCGTGAAGTTTGGCGGTAATGCCATGGTGAGCCAAGACCTGCAGCGTGCCTTCGCCGAAGACATGGTCTACCTGCGCTACGCGGGCATCCGCCCGGTCGTCGTGCACGGCGGCGGCCCGCAGATTTCGGCCATGTTGAAACGCCTCGGCATCGAGAGCGAGTTTCGCGGCGGCTACCGGGTGACCACCCCAGAGGCGATGGACGTCGTGCGCATGGTGCTCACCGGCCAGATCAACCGCGACCTGGTCAGCCACATCAATCAGCACGGTCCGCTCGCCGCCGGGCTCAGCGGTGAGGACGCTGGCCTGTTTCGCGGACGGCGTCGTGGCGTCGTCATCGACGGCGTCGAGGTCGACCTCGGACTCGTCGGTGACGTCGTCGGCGTCGACCCCGAAGCCGTGCTCGCGCAGCTAGCGGCCGGCCGCATCCCGGTGGTGTCATCGATCGCCCCAGATACGGATGTCCCGGGTCAATCCCTGAACGTCAACGCCGACGCTGCTGCTGCCGCACTCGCGATCGCCCTCGGCGCGGCCAAACTCGTGATTCTCACCGACGTTGCGGGGCTCTACCGCGACTGGCCGAACCGGGATTCGCTCGTATCGATCATCGACGTTCTCGAGCTGCGTGGCCTGCTGCCCGAGCTGGAATCGGGCATGATTCCCAAGATGACGGCCTGCCTCGACGCTGTCGACGGCGGAGTCGCCAAGGCCGCGATCATCGACGGGCGAGTGCCGCACTCGATCCTGCTCGAAATTTTCACTGGAAGCGGCATTGGCACGGAGGTAGTACCCGCATGACCGACCAACCCTGGCAGAACCGGTTCGCCGATTCGATGATGCGCACGTTCAGCCCGCCACTGGCGATGCTCGTGCGCGGTGAAGGCTGCTACGTCTGGGACGAAAAGGGCACCCAGTACCTCGACTTTCTGGCCGGAATCGCCGTGAACTCGCTCGGTCACGCCCACCCCGAGGTCGTCGCGGCGGTCACGAAGCAGATCAGCACCATCAGCCACGTCTCCAACTATTTCGCCACGCCGCCGCAGATTGAACTGGCCGAACGCCTCAAGCGCATCACCGGCGCTGGCGACGAAGGTCGCGTCTACTTTTGCAACTCCGGCGCCGAGGCCAACGAGGCCGCGTTCAAACTGGCCCGGCTGAATAACACGGGCCATCGCAACCGCATCATCTCGCTGCACGACTCCTTTCACGGTCGCACCATGGGCGCACTCGCGCTCTCGGGCAAGCCACACATGCGGGAGGCGTTCGAACCGGTTCCCGGCGGGGTCGAACACATCGACAGCACGATCAAGGCCCTCGAAGCGACGATCGACAACACCGTCGCCGCCCTGTTCTTGGAACCGGTCAAGGGCGAGGCCGGCGTCATCGACTTGCCCGACGGCTTTCTCAAACGCGCCCGCGAACTCTGCACCGAACACGGCGTTCTGCTGATCATCGACGAGATCCAGACCGGCATCGCCCGCACCGGCGCTTGGTTCGCCTACAACCACGCTGAGATTCTTCCGGATGCCGTCACCATCGCCAAGGGGATGGGTGGCGGTGTTCCGATTGGTGCGCTGGTCACCTTCGGCTGGGCCTCCGACCTGTTTCGGCGAGGCCAGCACGGCTCGACCTTCGCCGGCAACCCGCTCGTCACCGCGACAGCAAACGCCGTGCTCGGCGTGATCGAACGCGACGACCTCGCCGCGAATGCCTTCCGGCGAGGCCAGCAGTTGCGCGAGATCATCCTCGGCTTCCACTCGCCGCTGATCGAGGAGGTTCGCGGACGCGGCCTGCTGCTCGGCGTCGGCCTGGCCGAACCGGTCGCGTTGAAGCTCGGTGCGGCCGCCCTGGCCAACGGACTCATCGTGAACGCCGCCAACGAGACCAGCATTCGCATCGCCCCGCCGCTGATCGTGGGCGACGCCGAAATCGCCGACTTCCAAGTGCGGTTCGGGCGCGCCCTCGCCAGCCTCTAGGCTGGACGAATCCCACTTTGCGCCGGTTTTACGCTGGCGCGTGTGATTTTAAGACGGTGGGGCGGTATCCGCTCTGCAACTGAACAACGACAACCGAAAGTGACACCGTGACCCGCCATTTCCTGCGCGACGACGATATCTCCCCGGCCGAACAGGCCGAGATTCTCGATCTGGCCCTGGAGCTGAAGCGAGACCGATTCGCGGTGCGCCCGCTCGCTGGCCCGCAGACCGTCGCGGTCATTTTCGACAAGTCCTCCACCCGCACCCGGGTCTCCTTCGCCGTCGGCATCGCCGACCTCGGAGGCAGCCCGCTCATCATCAGCACCGCGAACAGCCAGCTCGGCGGCAAGGAAACCGCCTCCGACACCGCCCGCGTGCTCGAACGCCAGGTCGCCGCGATCGTCTGGCGCACCTACGGCCAGGCCGGGCTCGAAGAAATGGCGCTCGGCACCACGGTGCCCGTCGTCAACGCGCTCAGCGACGACTTCCACCCCTGCCAGCTGCTCGCCGACCTGCTCACGATTCGCGAACACCGTGGCGACCTGGCGGGCCAGACCCTCGCCTTTCTCGGCGACGGCGCCTGCAACATGGGCCAGTCCTACCTGCTCGCCGGTGCCACTGCCGGCATGCACGTGCGCATCGCCTCACCGGTCGGTTACACGCCGACCGACCAGGTGGTAGCGGATGCGACGGTCATCGCCGCCCGCACCGGCGGCTCGGTCGCCCTCTTCACCGACCCGAGTGAGGCTGTCGCGGGCGTCGACGTGGTCATCACCGACACCTGGGTGTCGATGGGCAAAGAAGAGGAGAAGGCCGCGCGGCTCGGCGACCTCGGTCAGTACCGGGTCGATGCCCAGCTCATGGGCCTGGCCAAGCCGGGCGCGCACTTCATGCACTGCCTGCCGGCCGACCGCGGCTACGAGGTCACCGCCGAGGTCATCGACGGCCCGCAGAGCATCATCTGGGACGAGGCGGAGAACCGCCTGCACGCCCAGAAGGCGCTGCTGGTCTGGCTGCTCGCGCAAAACGCAGCCTGACCGACCCCTCGCCCCGGGACGGGGCCTGGGCCCCGTCCGCAGTGCAGGCGGGCGACCGGGGGCCGCGCCGCAACACGTAAACTTTAGACAGATCAAGATTTAGGGAGAACCATGGCGGAACGCGTTGTACTCGCATACTCGGGCGGGCTGGATACCTCGGTCGGCATCGGCTGGCTCAAGGACGCCACCGGCAAAGAGGTTGTAGCCCTCGCCGTCGACGTCGGACAGGAGGGCGAAGACATGGACGTGATCCGTCAGCGCGCCCTGGACTGCGGAGCCGTCGAATCCATCGTCATCGACGCCAAGGACGAGTTCGCGAACGACTACATCGTGCCGACGCTCAAGGCGAACGCTCTGTACCAGAAGCGATACCCGCTGGTCTCGGCCATCAGCCGTCCGCTGATCGCCAAGTACCTCGCCTCCACCGCCATCGAACTCGGCGCCGACAGCGTCGCCCACGGCTGCACCGGCAAGGGCAACGACCAGGTTCGGTTCGAAGCGGCCGTCGCGGCCCTCGCCCCCGAGCTGACCTCGCTCGCCCCGGTGCGCGACTTCGAACTGACCCGCGACAAGGCCATCGAGTATGCCGCCAAGCACGACCTGCCCATCGCGCAGTCCAAGAAGAGCCCGTACTCCATCGACCAGAACGTCTGGGGTCGCGCCGTCGAAACCGGATTCCTCGAAGACCCGTGGAACGCGCCAATCGAAGACCTCTACACCTACACCCAGGATCCCTCGGTCACCCGCGCCCCGACCGAGGTTGTCATCTCCTTCGAGCAGGGCGTGCCCGTCGCTATTGACGGCAAGAAGGTCAGTCCGCTGCAGATGATCCAGCTCATGAACCGTCTCGCCGGTGACCAGGGTGTCGGCCGCATCGACATCGTCGAAGACCGTCTGGTCGGCATCAAGAGCCGTGAAATCTACGAAGCCCCCGCCGGAATAGCGCTCATCGCCGCGCACGAAGAACTCGAGAACATGACCCTCGAGCGTGACGTAGCCCGTTACAAGCGCGGCGTCGAGAGTAAATGGGCAGAACTCGTTTACGACGGACTCTGGTTCTCCGGCTTGAAGAAGAGCCTCGACGTGTTCATCGAGGACACGCAGAAATACGTGACCGGCGACATCCGCTTGAAAATGCACGCCGGCACCGCCGTCGTCACGGGACGCTCGAGCACGACCAGCCTGTACGACTTCAACCTCGCCACCTACGACACCGGCGACTCCTTCGACCAGACCATGGCCAAGGGATTCATCGAACTGTGGTCGCTGCCGAGCAAGGTCGCCGCACGCCGCGACGCCGCCGCGAAGTAGGGCCCGCGTGTCGAGTGAGAAAAACCGCGCCGGCCGAGCTGGCGCCCTCTGGGGTGGCCGTTTCGCCGGGGGACCGTCGCCGGAACTGGCGCGGCTGAGCAAGTCGACCCAGTTCGACTGGATGCTGGCGGAATACGACCTGCAGGGCAGCCGCGCGCATGCGCGGGCCCTCGCCGCCGCCGGATATCTCACCGACACCGAATTGACCCAGATGGTCGGCGCGCTCGAAGAACTCGAGCGCGCCGTCGTCGCCCGCGAATTTCTGCCAGCCGAAGCCGATGAAGACGTACACTCGGCTCTTGAACGTGGCCTGATCGACATCATCGGTGTCGAGGTGGGCGGCAAGCTGCGCGCCGGCCGCAGCCGGAACGACCAGGTCGCCACGCTCGTGCGCATGTGGCTGCGCGACCACGCCGCCATTCTCGCCTCGCTCGTGATCGAGCTCATCGACGCCCTCGCCGCACAGGCCGAAGCGCACGAGGACGCCATCATGCCCGGCCGCACCCACCTGCAGCACGCCCAACCTGTGCTGCTTGCCCACCACCTGCTGGCGCATTGCTGGCCGCTCGTGCGCGACCTCGACCGCTTCGCCGACTGGGGCCGGCGAGCGGATGCCTCGCCCTACGGGTCCGGCGCCCTCGCCGGCAACACCCTCGGTCTCGACGCGCACCTCGTTGCCACCGACCTGGGCTTCGCCGCCGTCGTCGAGAACTCCATCGACGGCACCGCAAGCCGCGACCTGGTCGCCGAATTCGCTTACATCACCGCGCAAATCGGCATCGACATGTCGCGGCTGGCCGAGGAGATCATTCTCTGGAACACCCGCGAATTCGGGTTCGTCACCCTCGACGACGCCTATTCCACCGGGTCCTCGATCATGCCGCAGAAGAAGAACCCCGACATCGCCGAGCTCGCTCGCGGTAAGTCGGGCCGCATGATCGGCAACCTCACCGGGCTGCTCACCACGCTCAAAGGACTGCCGCTCGCCTACAACCGCGACCTGCAGGAAGACAAAGAGCCGGTCTTCGACTCGATCCAGACCCTCGAAGTACTGTTGCCCGCCTTCACCGGCATGGTCGCGACCCTCACCTTCCATACCGAGCGGATGGCCGAGCTCGCACCGCAGGGCTTCTCCCTCGCCACCGATGTCGCCGAATGGCTGGTCAAACGCCACGTTTCGTTCCGTGACGCGCACGAAATCACCGGTTCCCTGGTGAAGTTCGCCGAGACCAACGGACTCGACCTGCACGAGGTCGACGACGCGGCGCTGCTGGCGATTTCGCCGCACCTCGTTCCGGAAGTGCGCGACGTTCTCACCATCCGTGGATCGGTCGACAGCCGTGACGGCGCCGGCGGCACCGCTCCGGTGCGAGTCGCCGAGCAGCGCGCCCACCTCGTGGCCCGCGTACGCGACCTGACGGCCGCGCTCAGCCGGTAGTAGTGACGTTCGCGCCGGGCCTGCTGGAGCGACCCGCACTCGAGGTCGCCCCGCTGCTGCTCGGCGCGCTAGTGACCCGTGGGGCGGTCTCCGTACGCATCACCGAGGTTGAGGCCTACCTCGGCGAGAGCGACCCCGGTTCGCACGCCTTTCGCGGTCGCACACCCCGCACGCAAACCATGTTCGGCCCGCCCGGGCATCTCTACGCCTATTTCAGCTACGGCATGTACGTCTGCGCCAACGTTGTCTGCTCGCCGGACGGTGAGGCATCGGCCGTACTCCTGCGCGGCGGCGAGGTCGTCGCGGGAATCGACGAGGCCCGCAGTCGACGCCTGACGTCAAAAACGGATGCCGACCTCGCGCGCGGCCCGGCCCGGCTGACCAAGGCCCTCGGCATTGTGCTCGGCGATGACGGCGCCGATCTGACTGTGGCGCCGTTCGACCTTGAGGTGCCGGCCCGCCGCGCCGATTTCGCCACCGGGCCGCGTACCGGGGTGAGCGGTCTCGGTGGGGAAGTCGAGTACCCGTGGCGCTTCTGGGTGCCGGGGGAGGCATCCGTTTCGCCGTATCGGCGATCGACTCGGCAGGCGCGTCGCTAGACCAGCGCCATCGGCACCAGGGCAGCGCAGCCGCAGGCCCAGATGAGGCTCGACAGGGTGCCGATGATGAACCGCTCACGCGATTCGGCTGCGGCCAGCTCGGTGAACCGGCCGACACCCTTGATGGCGACGACGATGGCGATGGCCTCGGGAAAGCCGGCCAGGATCGCGCCGGCCACGGCCAGACGTTCCAGGATGCCGATGGTCACGCCGCCCCGCAGCACCTCGTGGGTCTCCGGGTCGCTGACCCCGGCCATGGTCGGGGCCGGTTTGCCGGCGTTCAGCACCATGATTCCGCCGTGCTGGCCGGGCGGTACCGAGTTGTTGGTGGCCAGATCGAGGGCGAGCACGGCGACCGGGCCGCCGCCGATCACGGCGAGGGCCAGCGCGAGCATTCCGAGCACGATACCGAACGCGCTGGGGCCGGGGCCCATGGGGACCGCGGCGAGCACGAGGGCCAGGGCGAGTGTGGCCATGGCAGCGATCGCGTAGAGCTGGCGGTGCAGTTTGAAGGCGATCGCCGCGCAGGTGAGCGAGGCCAGGGTGACCAGGATCAGGGCGACCCAGTACAGGAACGTGAGAACGGTGAAAGTCATAGGGGTTCCGATTCGTTCGCGTCGTGGTCGAGTTGCTCTAGCAGCCTAACCAACGCCGGTCGGGCTGCCTGCTCGACCCGGTACTGCGCTGCCTTGAGTCGCTGGCTCACGGCCCCGGTCGTGATTCCAAGCTCGGCAGCGATATCGGTCTGGGCCAGCCCGCTTTCGAAGAGGTCGCCGGCTTCCCAGCCCTGGGGGGTACGGCGTTGACGCAGCAGCAACAGCATGGTGACGAGTGCCTCGATGCCCGGGGCGGCTGCATCAGCTGGACTGACCTCGAGCGCAAAGTGCGCCTCGGTTCGCTTCGCGCGCACCACGGCATCGCGGGCCGCGATGAACGCACCGCCGGTGGCCTGCCGGGTAGACGCCGGCAGGGGAGTGCGCACGCTTCCCACGCCGAGCCCGACGCTCCAGTGGCCGGACCGATGGAGCGCGAGAATGGTGGAGAGCGTCGGCCGGGCCGCCGACACGAGCAGCTGAATCTCATCGCCGGCGGTCTGGTCGGGCGGCAGGCTGAAGGCATCCGGATTCTGCGCCAGGAGCCGGGCGATCATCTCCCGCGCACGATCGTGATCGTTGCGGCTGTCGATCTGGTCAGCGGTGATGACAAACATGGCTCAGGCTCCGTCCTGCATTCAGTCTAATTAAGCCCAGAGGCTAAATCAAGCCCAGTATAGGCTTTAGGCTGAATTGTCGCACGAGGAGAGCGGATGCTGCCGCCGATTCGGTGAGGCGTCCCCGGCTGGTAATCTGAACGCGTGTCAGACCCCACCATCCTTGCCCAGCAGACCAATGATCCCTCCTTCGATTCCGTGTGGGAGGAGATCAACTGGCGCGGCCTCGTGCACGTCTCCACCGACGAAACCGAGCTCAAAGCGCTGCTCGATGGTGACCCGATCACCTATTACTGCGGATTCGACCCGACCGCGGCGAGCCTGCACCTCGGCAACCTGGTGCAGCTGCTGCTGATGCGGCGTCTGCAACTGGCGGGGCATCATCCGCTCGGCCTGGTCGGCGGTTCCACCGGACTCATCGGCGACCCGCGCCCCACCGCCGAGCGCACGCTGACTCCCACCGACACCGTGGCAGAGTGGGTGGGCTACCTGCAGGCGCAGGTCTCCCGGTTCCTGAGTTCCGAGGGCGAGAACGCCGTCACGCTCGTGAACAACCTGGACTGGACCGCGCCCTTGAGCGCGATCGACTTTCTGCGCGAAATCGGCAAGTACTACCGCGTGGGCACCATGCTCAAAAAGGATGCCGTCAGCGCGCGTCTTAATTCCGACGCCGGCATCAGCTACACCGAGTTCAGCTACCAAATTCTGCAGGGCCTGGACTACCTCGAACTGTTCCGCAGCTACGGCTGCGTGCTGCAGACCGGTGGCAGCGACCAGTGGGGCAACCTCACCAGCGGAACCGATCTCATCCGTCGCGCCGAAAGCGGCACCGTGCACGCCATCGGCACCCCGCTCATCACCAACAGCGACGGCACCAAGTTCGGTAAGAGCGAGGGCAACGCGGTCTGGCTCGACCCGAACCTCACGAGCCCCTACGCCTTCTACCAGTTTTGGCTCAACACCGATGATGCCGACGTGGTCTTTCGGCTCAAGGTGTTCACGTTTCTCTCACGCAGTGAGATCGAGCGATTCGCCGAACTCGTCGAAACCGAACCGTTCCGCCGAGAAGCGCAGCGCCGGCTCGCGCTCGAGGTGACCAGCCTCGTGCACGGCCAGGCGGCGACGGATGCTGCCATCCACGCCGCCGAGGCCCTGTTCGGCCAGGGTGACCTGGCCGAGCTCGACCCGGACACTCTGGAGGCCGCCCTGCGCGAACTTCCGCACACCACGACGGCGCCGCACGCGACCGTGCTGCAATTGCTCGTCGACACCGAGCTGTCGAAGAGCATCGGTGACGCCCGGCGTGCGGTTCAGCAGGGTGGGGTGTACCTGAACAATGAGAAGGTCACCAGTGTCGACCTGACCATTGAGGGATCGGTGCTTCCCGGGGGAGTAGCGGTGCTGCGCCGCGGCAAGAAGACGCTCGCGGGTATTTTCGTCGAGTAGCCACCTCGACGGCTCCGTTGCAGGGGGTCGGCAGATGCGGGTGGCAAGATGTCGACGTGGAAACTCTTCGAACCGAACGCCTGCTGCTGCGCCCCTGGACCCTCGATGACACCGACTTCGTCTTCGGCCTGTATTCGCTGTGGTCCGTGCAACAACACATCGGGTTGAATCCACGGGTGATGACCGACCGCGCCGAGGCGATCGCGGTGATCAACCGCTGGCAGGGAATGGAACATCCCATTCATGCCATTCGAGCGGTGACGGATGCCGACACCGGCGAGATCTTCGGCAACCTATTACTCAAGTCCATTCCGGCGTCGAGTCCGGTGACACCGCTCGTGCCGTCGGGGGATACCGAGATCGGCTGGCACTTTCACCCGAACGCGTGGCACCACGGCTACGCGACTGAAGCGGCATCCGCTGTGTTGGCCGAAGGCTGGAAGACGGGACTCGATCGGGTGGTGGCGGTGACCACGCCCAGCAACCGGCCGTCGCAGCGGGTGTGCCTTCGTATCGGCATGACGCATAAGGGCAGGACCGACCAGTACTACAACTCGGTGAGCGAACTCTTCGTGGCGTTCGCCCCCGAACCCTAGCCTCCGCGCTTCCCTGCTTTCGGACGGGGCCCAGGCCCCGTCCGTGGGCCCAGTTTATAAACTGGGCCCACGGCTAGGAGGTGGGCCCGGACGCGCCGGGAGGCCCGCGAGGGGCATTTCGGGCGTGTTTCGAGCGGATGACCGCCCCCGACACGCCCGGGATGTAGCAGTGAGTTGCGGGGTATCAGGATTCACCGTAATGTCATCTAAGTCACCCCACAGGTTCGGAAAAAGCCAAGCGCTTCCGGCCTCAAGCGGGACCAATCCCAAGTCAAAATAGCCCGGAATTTTCCGCGTGACAGTGACTTGATGAAGTTCACACGAAGTCGATTCAATTTAACTCGTGCTGGGCGACAAGAAATAAGAGAAGTACTCCAGTGCAATGGTCTTCGTGGCCGGCGGCTGGGTGTGTCCGATCCTTGAGAACTCAACAGCGTGCACAATGTCAAATGCCAAAAACCTCGTGGTTGTTGGCCCGTTTCTAGCGGGTTGCAGCCGGGAGATTCCTTTGGAAATAATATTG
>NZ_SOGS01000013.1:0-178720 GCF_004403505.1 Cryobacterium sp. TMT1-2-2
GGATGGCACGCCGACGATTTCGGGTACGACGGATGCCCCGGTCGGCACGACGGTCACCGTGGTGGTTGCGGGCCAAACGTTGACCGCCAGGGTTATTGCGGATGGATCTTGGTCGGTGATAGCCGCGGCTCTCGTCGAGGGCGGGCACACCGTGACGGTCTCCGTCACGGATGTAGCCGGCAATACCGGCACGGTGACGCAGCGTCTGACGCTGGATGTGACTGCGCCGTCGCTGGTCATTACCGGTGGTTCAATGCTGACAACCGCGGATGGCACGCCGACGATTTCGGGTACGACGGATGCCCCGGTCGGCACGACGGTCACCGTGGTGGTTGCGGGCCAAACGTTGACCGCCACGGTTGTTTCCGGTGGTACCTGGTCTGTGACGGCCGCAACGCTGGTCGGGGGCGAGCACACCGTCACTGTATCGATCACGGATCTGGCGGGTAACAGCGGTAGCGCCACCCAGGCCTTGACGCACGATGCTGAGGCACCGACCGTGGTTTTTGCTGGTGGGGCAACGCAGACGACCAGCGATCGAACTCCGACTATTTGGGGCACGACCAACGCAGCGAATGACAGCGTCGTGACGCTGGATATCAATGGCACCACGGTTTCATCGACGGTGACGGCCGGTGCCTGGTCGGTGCTTGCGGACGGCCTCGGTGCCGATGGCACCTACCCAGTCGTCGTCACCATCGCAGTCGGCGGCCGCGTCGGCACGGGGAGTCAGACGATCACTCTGGACACGACGGCGCCGACGCTGGTCATTACCGGCGGGGCAGCGCTGACGACCGCCGATAGCACCCCGACCATCTCTGGAGCGACGGATGCTCCCGTCGGCACTTCGGTCACTGTGACCGTTACTGACACTATGGCCGTTACCGGTCAAACGCTGACCTCCACCGTTGTTGCGGGTGGTACTTGGTCGGTGATAGCCGCGGCCCTCGTCGAGGGCGGGCACACCGTCACTGTCTCCGTCACGGATCTTGCAGGCAATACCGGCACGGCCATCCAGACCATCAGGGTCGACACCACCAAACCCTCGCTGGCCATCATCGCGGGTTCCACGCTGATCAACGATTCCACGCCGACCATCTCGGGCACAACGGATGCCGCCAACGGCACCGTCGTCACCGTCACCGTGGCCGATCAGACCCTGTCCGCGACCGTTTTCGACGGCGCATGGTCGGTCACGGCCGGCGCACTCAGTGACGGCAATCACCTGGTTTCCGCTGTGGTCACGGACCCGGCGGGTAACAGCCAAACGGCAACGCAGGCATACTCCGTCGACACCGTCGCACCGATCGTGTCCATTTCCGGAGGGTCCGCACTCACCAACGCCGATACGACACCGACCATTTCGGGCACGTCCAATGCACCCGTCGGCACCGCGGTATCCGTTTCAGTGGGCACCCAGACGCTCGCCGCCACGGTCATCGCGGGGGGCACGTGGTCAGTGGCCGCCGGGGCGCTCGTCGAGGGCGATCACACCATCACGGCCTCGATCACGGATGCCGCCGGTAACACGGGTGTCGCTCTTCAGGTCTACACGGTGGTCGCGGCACCCGACGTGACTGTCATCGGGGGCGCGGCAGCAGCATCCAACGATCCAGCACCGACCTTCGTCGGTACCTCGACGGCTGCGGCCGGATCGGCAGTGACCGTGACGATCGATGGCCAGGTTCTTAGAACGACCGTGACGGCTGCCGGAACCTGGTCGGTCGAATCGGCCGAAATTTCTGCCGATGGTAATTTCACCGTCGACGTGACCGTGGTGGACCGCGTAACGAACCTCCCGGCAACGTCGACCCAGGTCTTCACGATCGACACGACCGCACCCGCGGTGGCCGTGACCGTGGCCCCGGCGGGTCGCACGCGCGACACCACGCCGACACTGTCGGGAACAACGGATGCCCCGGTCGGCGCGACCGTGTCGGTCACGGTGGCCGGACAGGTGTTGAGCGCTACGGTGCAGGTCGGTGGCGTCTGGACGGTTGAGCCCGGTGCGCTCGCCGACGGAAACGTAGACGTCGTCGTCACAGCCGAGGACACGTATGGAAATGCGCGCTCGGCCAGCCATAGTTTCGTGGTGGCCACGACGCCACCACAGAACACAACGCTCGAACAAACCGTTGAGGAGGGTGCACTGCAGTCACTCGCTGTCACTGGTGCCGATTTCGATCCGGGGGAGTCCGTTCAAGTGTGGATTCATTCCACACCCGTGCTGCTGTCAACCGTCACAGCTGATGCCAACGGCAACATCGTGACCAGCGTCATCGTTCCCGAGGCGACAGCGGCCGGTCTGCACCACATCGTGATGATCGGCGTGACTTCTTCGACCGCACAGCTGGCGTCGGAGACCATTACCGTCATCAACTCGGGCACCAAGAATGCCAGCGTTGCAGCGGTCGCCCCGGTGATGACCGAACTCGCCCGCTCGGGATTTGAAGCGCCAGGGATCGGCGGCGCGGCATTCCTGCTGCTGCTGGCCGGTGTTCTCCTGCTGATCCTGCGACGGGACATTCGCAAAAACTCACCACCGCATCAATCCGTAAGAACGCCGGAATAACCGGAAATCTTCGACCGCGCGCGCGCCCGCCCGCCACACTGTTAGAATTTTGCAAGCGAAGGGGAGTATCCCTCTGGGCCCGATCGGGTTCTATGTCGCGATCGTCAATACGGGCCGCGCTGTCGGGGCCCCGGTCGCGGTGGTATCGATTGGTTCCGGTTGGGTCCTATTGGTGCGGGAGAGACTTTCGGGTTCCGTAACACCCGACTCCCGTTATTTCTTGAAAGGCCCCCGTGGAACTCGCTCTCCCTCTCTGGTTCGAGGCTGGATCACTGGTCGTTCTGACCCTGATTCTCGTCGCCGACCTGCTCATCGTCTACAAACGCCCGCACGTGCCGAGCATGCGCGAGGCTGGCCTGTGGGTGGCGTTCTATGTGACCCTGGCGCTGATCTTCGCACTGCTCATGCTGCTGCTCGGTGACGCCGAGCATGCCGGGCAGTTTCTCGCCGGCTGGCTCACCGAGTACAGCCTGTCGATCGACAACCTCTTCGTCTTCGTGATCATCATGGCGCGGTTCTCGGTACCGCGAAAATACCAGCAAGAAGTGCTGATGGTGGGCATCATCATCGCCCTCGTGCTGCGCGGAATCTTCATTCTCGCCGGCGCCCAGCTGATCGAAAGCTACGCCTGGATCTTCTACATCTTCGGGGCGTTCCTCTTCTACACCGCCGTCAAGCAGGCGTTCTCCAACGAGGAAGAAACCGAGGACAAAGAGAACGCGGTCATCCGGCTGCTGCGTCATCGAATCCGTATCTCGTCAGAATTCGACGGTTCCAAGGTGCGAACCCGAATCGATGGCAAAAAGGTCTTCACCCCGATGCTGATCGTGTTCATCGCGATCGGCACCACCGACCTCATCTTCGCCCTTGACTCGATTCCGGCGATCTTTGGCATCACCCAGAGCCCCTTCATCGTGTTCACGGCCAACATCTTCGCTCTCATGGGCCTGCGCCAGTTGTACTTCCTGCTCGGCGGACTGCTCGAACGGCTCGAATACCTCAAGTACGGCATCGCGGTCATCCTTGCTTTCATCGGCGTCAAGCTCGTGCTGCACGCAATGCACACCAACGAAGTAATCTTCATCAACGGCGGGGAAAACATCGAGTGGGCCCCGGAGATCGACACCTGGACGTCGCTCGGCGTGATCATCGGTAGCATGGCCGTGGCCACCATCGCGAGCCTGATCAAGGCGCGTCACGATGCCAAGAAGCGTGGTCACACGCTGGCCGAGGAGATTTCGGCGACCGGCAAGGAATGACGAATAGAGGCCGGGCACCGGCGAACGGAGGGTTCTTATGACTCTGAACCAGCAGAGCACGATTGAACTCTCCACCGCCACCGCCCGCCTCTTTTTCAGCGCACGCACCGACGTCGGCAGCGTGCGCACGGTGAATGAAGACAGCCTTCTGGCACAGTCACCGGTCTTTCTGGTCGCCGATGGTATGGGCGGACACGCGCAGGGTGAGGTCGCCAGCCAGACCGTGTTGCGGGTGTTCGACGAGCACATCGCGCGCGATCTGCCGTCGACTCCGGAGCGCATACTCGACGCCATCCACTCCTCGAACGACGCCGTGCGCGATCTCAGCGCAGCCGACGACTACGGCACCGCAGTGTCGGGCACGACCCTTGCCGGCATCGCTTTCGTCGACGCCGGCGATGACGTCGGCTATCACTGGATGGCTTTCAACGTCGGCGATTCCCGCGTCTACACCTGGACCGACGGGGTTCTGAGCCAGCTGTCAGTCGACCATTCCGCGGTGCAGGAAATGCTGGACGCCGGACTGATCTCCACCGAGGACGCTGAGAAGCATCCAGAGCGCAACGTCATCACCCGCGCGATCGGCGCTGACGAATTCGTCGATGCCGACGTTTGGCTGCTGCCGGCCCTGGGGGAGCAGTCCTTTCTGATCTGCTCCGACGGGCTGACCAAGGAACTCGACGACGCGGCGATCGCGCGGGTCCTGGCCATGGACATCCGCTTGGATGGGCACGGGCGCAGCGTCGCCGACATTCTCGTCGCTGAGGCCATCGAGCATGGCGGGCGTGACAACGTGAGCGTCGTCTACGTGGAGTCGGCGTTCGACTGACCGCTGGCGAGGCCGGCGGCTGGACGAGGTGTTACCCTGAATCCGTGGTGAGCCGACTTCTTCTGTGCCGCGACGAGTCCCTGTCCTGAGGCCTCCCTCGTCGCGGAGTTCGGCGTGGCTGCCATCGATTCGTGAGGAAGACGCTCAAAATGACCAACGTAATACCCACTTCGGAACAACATTCCAGCACCGGCCTGCGCACGCTGGCTGAAAAGGTCTGGGACAAGCACCTCGTCAGCAAGGGCGAGAACGGCACGCCAGACCTCATTTACATCGACCTGCACCTGCTGCACGAGGTCACCAGCCCCCAGGCCTTCGACGGTCTACGCCTGGCCAATCGACCGCTGCGCCGTCCTGATCTGACCATCGCGACCGAAGACCACAACACGCCGACGCTGGCCATCGACAAGCCCATTGTCGACCTGACCAGCCGCACCCAGATCGAGACCCTGCGTCGCAACTGCGCCGAATACGGTGTGCGCCTGCACTCGCTCGGTGACATCGAGCAGGGCATCGTGCACGTCGTCGGCCCGCAGCTCGGCCTGACCCAGCCCGGCATCACCGTGGTCTGCGGTGACTCGCACACCTCCACCCACGGCGCCTTCGGCGCCATGGCGCTCGGCATCGGCACGAGCGAGGTCGAGCACGTCATGGCCACCCAGACACTGCCGCTGAACCCGTTCAAGACCATGGCCATCACGGTCAACGGCGCCCTGCGCACCGGGGTCACCGCGAAGGACATCATCCTCGCCGTGATCGCCAAAATCGGCACCGGCGGGGGAGCCGGCTACGTGCTCGAATATCGTGGTGAGGCCATTCGCGCCCTGTCCATGGAGGGGCGCATGACCATCTGCAACATGTCGATCGAGGCCGGCGCCCGCGCCGGCATGGTGGCCCCCGACCAGGTCACCTACGACTACCTCGAAGGGCGTGCCCACGCGCCCCGTGGCGCCGACTGGGATGCTGCCGTCGCCTACTGGCAGACCCTGGCCACCGATGAGGGCGCCAGCTTCGACGCCGAGGTCATCATCGACGCCAACGAGCTCGAACCGTTCGTCACCTGGGGCACCAACCCCGGCCAGGGCGTGTCCCTGAGCGGATCCGTTCCGAACCCCGCCGACATCATCGACGCCAACGAGCGCTCGGCCGCCGAGCGGGCCCTGGAATATATGGACCTCGCGGCCGGCACCCCGATGAAGGACATTCGGGTCGACACCGTTTTTCTCGGTTCCTGCACGAACAGCCGGGTCGAAGACCTGCGCGCCGCCGCCGAGATCATCAAGGGCAAGACCAAGGCCGAGGGACTGCGCATGATGGTCGTCCCTGGCTCCGCCCGGGTGCGCATCGAGGCCGAAGCCGAGGGGCTCGACAAGATCTTCCTCGATTTCGGCGCCGAATGGCGGTTCGCCGGCTGTTCGATGTGCCTCGGAATGAATCCCGACCAGCTCGAACCCGGAGAGCGCTGCGCCTCGACCAGCAACCGAAACTTTGAGGGACGACAGGGCAAGGGCGGGCGTACCCACTTGGTGTCCCCGCTCGTCGCAGCCGCCACGGCCATTCGCGGCACGCTCTCGAGCCCGTGGGACCTCGTTCAGGATGGAGACTAAGTAGCATGCAGAAATTCACCACCGTCACCGGCATCGCGGTGCCGCTTCGCCGTTCCAACGTCGACACCGACCAGATCATCCCGGCCGTGCACCTCAAGCGCGTCACGCGCACCGGCTTTGAAGACGCGCTCTTCGCGGCCTGGCGCCTCGACCCCGACTTCGTCATCAATAAGAAGGAATACCAGGGCGGTCGCGTGCTCATCGCCGGAGCCGACTTCGGCATCGGCTCTTCACGCGAACACGCCGTCTGGGCCCTGCGCGACTACGGCTTCGACGTCGTGCTCAGCCCCCGATTCGGCGACATCTTTCGCGGCAACTCCGGCAAGCAGGGCCTGCTCGCCGGCCAGATCAGCGAAGCGGATGCAGAAACCCTGTGGAACCTGATCGAGAGCGACCCGGGCGTTGAGTTGACCGTGGATCTGGTGAGTAAAACAGTGCGTGTCGGGGATCTGACCGTGAATTTCGAAATCGACGATTACACTAGATGGCGGCTGCTCGAAGGTCTCGATGACATCGGCCTGACCCTGCGTGACGAAGCGCGGATCAATGAATTCGAAGCGACGCGAGAGCCGTGGTTGCCCCGAACCCTTCCCGCGCTGTCGCCGGAATCAATCTCCAAGTAACACGAAGACAGGTATTTTGTGAGCACTCTCAGCGAAGCCCGACGTGATCAAGAGGCGAAGAATTTGAATGACGCCAGGCAGCACGACGACGCGAACGAACGCGGGAGTGCCCAGAACCACGGGGCAGCTGTTGGCCTCACCGCCGACAAGATCACCATCCGCGGCGGTATTCCGCTGGTCGGCCGCATCGAGGTGAAGGGGGCGAAGAACCTCGTCACCAAGGCCATGGTCGCCGCGCTGCTCGGTGAAACCCCGAGCGTGCTCAAGGACGTTCCGAACATCAGCGATGTTCGGATCGTTCGGGGCCTGCTCGAGGTGCACGGCGTCAAGGTGACCGAGGGCGCCGAACCGGGCGACCTCATCCTCGACCCGGTCGACGTGGAGAGCGCGCACTTCGCCGCGATCGATGCGCACGCCGGCTCGAGCCGCATCCCGATCCTGTTCTGCGGACCGCTGCTGCACCGACTGGGCGAGGCGTTCATCCCTGACCTCGGCGGTTGCCGCATCGGCGACCGACCGATCGACTTTCACCTCGAGGTGCTGCGCAAGTTTGGTGCCGTCGTCGAGAAACAGCCCAACGGCATCCGCATGTCGGCACCAAACGGTCTCAAGGGTGCCAAGCTCGAACTGCCGTACCCGAGCGTTGGGGCCACAGAGCAGGTGCTGCTGACCGCGGTGCGTGCCGACGGCATCACCGAACTCAAGGGCGCGGCAATCGAGCCCGAGATCATGGATCTCATCAATATTTTGCAGAAGATGGGTGCCATCATCACGGTCGACACCGACCGGGTGATTCGCATCGAGGGCGTGGACCGCCTCATGGGCTACAACCACCGCGCACTGTTCGACCGCAACGAGGCCGCCAGCTGGGCTGCTGCCGCCCTCGCCACCGACGGTGACATCTTCGTCGGCGGCGCCCGCCAGCCCGAAATGATCACCTTCCTCAACGTCTTCCGCAAGGTCGGTGGTGCTTTCGACATCTGCGACGACGGCATCCGCTTTTATCACCCGGGCGGCGACCTGAAGCCTGTCATCATCGAAACGGATGTTCACCCCGGCTTCATGACGGACTGGCAGCAGCCGCTCGTCATCGCCCTCACCAAGGCACACGGCACGTCGATCGTGCACGAGACCGTTTACGAGCAAAGGTTCGGCTTCGTTGACGCCCTCGTGGAAATGGGCGCGACCATTCAGATTCACAAGGAATGCCTCGGCGGCCACCCCTGCAGGTTCGGGCAGCGCAACTTCAACCACTCGGCCGTCATCACCGGCCCGACCAAACTGCACGGCGCTGACATCGTTGTGCCCGACCTGCGCGGCGGCTTCAGCCACCTGATCGCGGCACTCAGCGCCGAGGGCACCAGTACGGTCAGCAACGTGGGAATCATCAGCCGAGGCTACGAGAACTTCATCGGCAAGCTGCGGCTTTTGGGGGCGGACTTCGATCTCGAAGGATAATAGGCGCGTGCCTGAAAATAAAGACGTGCCAGCATCCCCCGAGTCAGCCGAGTCGCCTACCCGAATCCGTTCGGAAAAGAGCCGGCCCTCGGCGTTCTGGATTCTCGCCGGGCTGATCCTGCCAGTGATGAACCTCGCGGCCCGGTACGAGATCGTCGACGCCCACAAGTTCCCGCGCAGCGGTGCGTTCGTCTTCTCGCCCAACCACTACAGCGAGATCGACCCCGTGGTCATGGGCGTCGTGGCCTGGAAGCTGGGGCGGCTGCCGCGGTTTCTGGCGAAGGCATCCGTTTTCAAGATTCCGGTCATCGGCTGGGTTCTGACCAAATCTGGCCAGATTCCGGTGCAGCGCGGCGGATCGGTGCGCGGCAGTGAACCGGTCAAGGCCGCCCAGCGCCTGGTCGAAAAGGGCCAGATCGTGGTCGTCTACCCGGAAGGCTCGCTCACCCGCGACCCCGACTTGTGGCCGATGCGGGGCAAGACCGGAGCAGTGCGCATCGCGCTCGAGCAGGGCATTCCGATCGTGCCGGCCGCCCACTGGGGCACCCAGAAGTTGATGCCGCGGTATTCCAAGAAGATCAGCCTGTTTCCGCGCAAGACCATTCGGGTGAAAATTGGCGACCCGCTCGACCTCGCCCAGTTTCGGGGGCGCAGCCTCGATACCGCCACGCTCAACGAGGCGACGGCAGTCGTGATGGTCGCCATCACTGCGTTGCTCGAAGACCTGCGCGGCGAAAAGGCTCCGGTCAAGCGCTGGAACCCGTCGGAGCACAACCAGAAAGAGACCGGCCGTTTTGAAGCCTAGAACCCCCCAGCTGCCCAAGATCCAACCAGGCACCCGGGTGGCCGTTCTCGGCGCCGGTAGTTGGGGAACCACCTTCGCCAAAATTCTGACGGATGGCGGGGCCGACGTCGTTCTGTGGGCCCGCCGCCCCGAGTTGGCCCGCGAAATCTCCGAAGCCCGCCGCAACAGCGACTACCTGCCCGGCGTGAACCTACCGTTGGGCCTGCGCGCCACGAGCCGCCTCGACCTGGCACTGGCCGGCGCTGAAATGGTCTTCGTCTCCGTGCCCAGCCAGTCCCTGCGGGAGAACCTCAAGCAGGTCGAACCGTACCTGGCCGCGAACGCGATCGTCATCTCGCTCATGAAGGGCGTCGAGCGCTCCACCGGCATGCGCATGAGCACGGTGATCGAAGAGGTGCTGAGCATCGACCCCGCTCGCATTGCCGCGATCAGCGGGCCGAACCTGGCGCTCGAAATCGCCAAGGAGCAGCCCACGGGGGCTGTCGTCTCCTCGGTGAGCCTGGAAACCGCGCAGGCCGTGGCCAAACTGGCCACCAACCGCTATTTTCGTTCGTACATCAACACCGACGTCATCGGCACCGAATTCGGCGGCGTGCTGAAGAACCTCATTGCGGTTGCCATCGGCATCGTCGACGGTGTCGGCTTTGGCGAAAACACCAAGGCCTCGATCATCACCCGTGGTCTGGTCGAAATGACGGACTTCGCTGTGGCCTACGGCGCGCAGGCCGAGACGCTGGCCGGCCTGGCCGGTCTCGGTGACCTCATCGCCACCTGCCAGTCGCCGCTGTCGCGCAACAACACGGCCGGGCGACTGCTCGGCCAGGGTTACAGCATCAACGACGTCGTCAAGCAGATGCAGCAGACCACCGAAGGCCTCGCCTCGGTGAAGCCCGTTCTCGAACTTGCCCGCGCCAAGGGCGTCGACATGCCCATCGTTGAACAGGTACGCCAGGTGCTCGACGGCACACTCAATCCCCGCGACATTGCGCCGCACCTCACAACAGACTCCGGCGAACCGCAGGGCGAAAGGACACTTGACGATGGACAAGCTCACGGTGGTGCTTCTCTTTGGAGGGCGTTCCAGCGAACACTCGATCAGCTGCGCCACGGCGGGCGGAGTGCTGGCAGCCCTCGACCCTGATCGCTACACGGTCATTCCGGTGGGAATCACCCGTGACGGTGCGTTTGTGTTGGAAGACAACGACCCAGCCAAGTTCGCCCTGAACGCGTCCGCGTTGCCCGTTGTCGCCGACAACGGAACGCGGGTGCGCTGGCCGGAGAGCGCAGCGAGCCGGGAACTGACCGTCGTCGACGCGTCGGGTGTGCGCTCGCTCGGCACCGTCGACCTCATATTCCCGATCTTGCATGGACCGTTTGGCGAAGACGGAACCATCCAAGGCATGCTCGATCTGCTCGGCCTGCCGTATGTCGGCTCGGGAGTGCTCGCATCCGCTTTGGGTATGGACAAACACTTTGCCAAGACCGTGTTCCAGCAAGCGGCACTACCGGTAGCGCCGTGGCGCACCCTGACAGCGGATGACTGGGCGCAGGCCCCCGGAACCGCCTACGCCGCCCTCAAGCACTTGGGTCTGCCCGCGTTCGTCAAGCCGGCGCGCGCGGGTTCCAGCGTCGGCGTCAGCCGGGTGTCGACGCCCGAGCAACTGGCCGAGGCCATGACGGTGGGGCTCGCCGAGGACAACAAGGTCTTGATCGAATCCGGGCTCATCGGCCGGGAACTCGAAATTGCCGTGCTGCAGGGACGCCCGGGGGAGCCGACCCGCGCCTCCGTGGCCGGCGAGGTCGTCGTGACCGGCCGTGACTTCTACGACTTCGCCGCGAAATACCTCGACGCACCGGGGGTCGACCTGGTCTGCCCCGCTCTCTTGTCGGACGAGGAGCTGGCAGAGGTGCAACAGCTGGCGATTCGGGCGTTCGAAGCCATCGGCGGCGCCGGCCTGGCCCGGGTGGACTTCTTTCTCACGCAGGCCGGCTGGGTGATCAACGAGATCAACACCATGCCCGGCTTCACGAGCATCTCGATGTTCCCGAGCTGCTGGCTCGCCAGCGGCTACACCTACCCCGAGCTGGTCGACGAACTCATCGCGGTGGCCATCGCCCACGCCCGCCACGGTTCCTGACCCGATCGCCACCAGCGGTCTCGTAAGACCGGACTACGGCGCGGTCGTCGCCCCGTCGGTGGGCAGCTGCACGTCTTCGGCGCCGACACAGGCCCCGGCCGCCGGAACATACCCGACCGCATTGGCCACGTCGACCAGCGCCGTTGAGCCGCTCACCGCTTCGGAATCGATGACGACCTCGATGGCCGGGTCGCGCCCGTAGGTCGTGTACCGGTAGGTCGGGGCGTCGGAGTCATCTTCGATCCAGTCGATGCCGTTGATGTTCAGGCAGGGCAGCGTCGTCGGCGCAGGCACCGGAACACCGCAGTGCAGCAGCACCGCGGCTGGGTCTCCCCAGGCCCCTGTCCCCTGGGCGTTCGTCTCCCGCGAGCGCTCGTCGGCGACGGTGGACGGCAGGTGCACGATTACGTCGGCGCAGGCCACATTGGTGGCATCGGCGGCCGGGGTCAGCGGCACGGCGGCGGCGCAGCCCGCCAGCAGCAGTGAGCCCGCGAGCACGGTGACGACGGCGATGGAACGACGGGGAGCGAAGCGCGGGAGCAGGAATGGGTGAGACATCGTATTCAGGCTACCGTTTCTTACATGACAACCGCTGCGGATGCCCCGCGTTCAGCCCCGCATACCGCCACCACCGAAACGCTCGCCGACCTGAGCGAAGGCGCCGTACTCGGCCGAATCTTTCCCCGGCTGCCGACCGCAGCCGCGCAGCTGCTTGGCCCGGGGGACGACGCAGCAGTCGTCTCCGCTCCCGACGGACGCTTCGTGGTGACGACCGACATGATGATTCAAGGTCCGGATTTTCGTCTGGCCTGGTCCACGCCGCACGACCTCGGTTGGAAGGCCGCGGCCACCAACCTCTCCGACGTGGCAGCGATGGGAGCCCGCCCGACCGCCCTCGTCGTAGCCATTGCCGCACCGCCGTCGACGCCCGTGGTGGTGCTCGAGGGCATCGCCGACGGGCTGCGGGACTGTTGTGAGGCACTCGCGCCCGGCTGCGGGGTGGTCGGCGGCGACCTGTCCGCGTCGGACGCCCTCACGCTGGCTGTGACGGCCTTCGGTGACCTGGAGGGCCGCGCGCCCGTATTGCGCTCGGGCGCGCGCCCCGGCGACGTTGTGGCGCACTCCGGGCTGCTCGGTGACGCCGGTCGCGGTCTCGAACTGCTGTTTCGCCTGGGCGTCGACGCTAACGGAGTGCCCAACCTTGACCGCACCAACGCGCTCAAACTCTCGCACCCGACCGAAGTGGCAGCCCAGCTCACCCCCGTGCCGCCGATTGCGAGCGGACCGATTGCAGCCCTCGCCGGCGCCACCGCCATGCTCGACGTCTCCGATGGGCTCGCCATCGACGCCGGACGCATTGCGCGTGCCAGCGGAGTGGGCATCGATTTTGACTCCGCGAGCCTGGGCGACCGCATCGAGGTCGCTCTTGGCGGCGGCGAAGACCACGGGCTGCTGGCAACTTTCCCACCCGACGCCGTTCTGCCGGCGGGCTTTCGGAGCCTCGGAATGGTTGTGGCGGCATCCGCTTCGCACGCGGGCATGATCACCGTCGACGGTGCCCCGCACGATCAGGGCGGCTGGGACCCCTATCGCGGCTGGGACGGCGCGGCGGGCTAATTCAGTTCCGGTGGAGAGGCGTACCAGACGGTCGTGTCGCCGTAGTCCTTGCGGCGATCGAGCTTGAGCCCGGGGCCCCATTCCGGCTCGGGTGAGCGGGAACTGCGCTCCAGCACCACGAGCGCGTCGTCGGCCAGCAGTGGGGCCAACGCACTCAGATTGTGCCCGAGCTCAACCTCGGTGAGGTCGTAGGGCGGGTCGATGAAGACGACATCGAAGCCGTCCTTGGTGGCCGCCAGGAACGACTGCACCGCCTGTGACGACACCGCAATCTTCAGTTCTGCACCTTTCGGGGCTGACCGCTGCACGGCCTCGCCGTTCTTGCGGCACATGGCCGCCGCGCCGTAACTGTTCTCGACCAGCGTCACCACTCGCGCTCCGCGGCTCGCTGCTTCGAGTCCCAGAGCGCCCGATCCGGCATACAGGTCGAGAACGCGCATGCCGTGCAGGGCATCAAGTGAGTCGAGTGCCGAGAAGATGGCCTCGCGCACCCGGTCGCTGGTCGGCCGGGTGCCCGATTTCGGAACCGCCAAAGTCAGGGAGCCGGCAAACCCGGAAATAATTCGCGTCATAACGTATCGAGCCTAGCTGCCCTGTCAGAGGCCCGGTTTACGATGGAACCATGACCGGTTCGAGCGCTGCCAGTGGCCCCGAATTCAATGGTGGTTCCCTGCCGACACCCCGGCTGCAGCCTCTCACCCCCGATAGCAGCCTGACGAGTGCCCTCGGCGCACTCAAGGCGAAAGCACTCCTGAAGGCGTTCGGTTTTCAGACCGTCAACGACTTGCTCAGCCACTACCCGCGCGACTACGCCGACCGCGAGGTGCTCCGACCGCTGAATCAACTCACCCCCGGCGCCAACATCACGGTCATCGCCGACATTGTGTCAGTGCGAGAAAAGCGCATGTCATCGCGGCCCGGCACGATCGTTGAGGTGGTCATTTCCGACGGAGGTGGGGAGTTCCTGCTCACGTTCTTCGGCAAGAGCAGCCAGCAGTGGCGTCTCGATCAATTGCGCCCAGGGCTGCGTGGCAGTTTTTCCGGCAAGGTGACCACCTTTCAAAACCGGAGTCAGCTGGCGAACCCGTCGTACAAGACCTTTGAAAGCGAAGAAGAAGAGGCTCGCGATGACCCGGCGGTGCGGCTTCGCCACAAGCCGCTCATCCCCATTTACGCGGCAACGGCCGCAGAGACCAGCTGGAACCTACAGACCATGATCGACCAGGTGCTGCAACGCGTGGGCAACCTGCCCGACCCGGTTCCCCAGGACATGCGGATCGAACACGGCCTGCTCAACCACACCCAGGCCATCCGCTGGATTCACAGCCCCGACAATCCGAAGCAATGGAAGGCCGCGGAGGAGACGTTGCGGTTCACCGAGGCCTGGGTGCTGCAGTGCGCGCTCATGCAGCGGCACAGTCTCGCGCGGGAGCGCCGAACCCGGCCGCGAGTACCCACCCCTGGCGGGTACCTCGAACGCTTTGACGCGACCCTGCCGTTCGTACTGACGGTCGACCAGGAGATCTGTGCGGCCGAGATCGCCAGCGACATGGCCCGGTCTGGCCCCATGAACCGGTTGCTGCAGGGCGAGGTCGGTTCGGGCAAGACTGTTGTCGCCCTGCGGGCCATGCTCGCCGTAGCCGATAGCGGAGGCCAGACGGCGCTGCTGGCACCCACCGAAGTGCTGGCTGCGCAGCATCTGCGGTCGATCACCGCGCTTCTCGGCCCCGATCTCGCGGCCGAACTCATGCCGACACTACTGACCGGCAAGCTGCCGGTCGCCCAGAAGCGCAAGGCACTGCTGCGCACGGTGTCGGGTCAGTCGCGCATCGTGATCGGCACCCACGCGCTGCTCAGCGATACCGTAACGTTCTTCGATCTCGGTTTGATCGTCATCGACGAACAGCACCGGTTCGGCGTCGACCAGCGCGAAACCCTGCGGTTGAAGGGCGCGCAGCCACCGCACGTGCTGGTCATGACGGCCACGCCCATTCCGCGCACGATCGCGATGACAGTGTTCGGCGACCTCGACGTGAGTACTATTCGCATGCTGCCGTCGGGGCGCCAAGGGATTCGCAGTGTCGTGGTGCCCATGGGCGAGAACGGAGCCCTGTTTGGGCGGGTCTGGGCGAGCCTGGCGCAGGAGCTCGCGCTCGGGCGTCAGGGCTTCGTTGTCTGTCCGGCGATTTCTCCGGCAGAAATTGAGGAAGTCCCCGCTGACCTGGTCGGAATCGAACCGTCGCACGGAGAGAAAGCCGGCCCCCTGTTCAACGTGGAAGAGGTTCTCGAAGGCATGCGCGGCGTACCGACGCTCGCCCCCTATCGTCTGGAGGCCCTGCACGGGCGCATGACGAGCGACGAGAAAGACCGCATCATGCGGTCGTTCGCCGCCGGCGAGATCGATGTTCTCGTGGCCACGACCGTTATCGAGGTGGGTGTCGACGTGCCGAACGCCTCGGCCATGGTGGTGCTCGACGCGGATCGCTTCGGTGTCTCCCAGTTGCACCAGTTGCGCGGCCGCGTCGGGCGCGGGTCCGTGCCAGGCCTCTGCCTTCTGGTCACCAATTCCCGGGCCGGGTCTCCGGCCCGCCAGCGCATCGGCGATGTCGCCGCGACGCTCGATGGTTTTGTACTCGCCGAACTCGACCTCGCCCTGCGCCGAGAGGGCAACGTGCTCGGCGATCTGCAATCGGGTGACGGCTCGAAACTGCGTTTTCTTCGGGTGGCGGTCGACGGCGACCTGATCGCCGAGGTGCGACGGGCGGCCTTCCACTTGGTGACGGGCGATCCGGGCATCCGCACCAATGAGGCTCTGCGCAATGCGATCGCGCGCCGCCTGAACGATTCCGAACGCAGCTGGCTCAACAAAGGCTGATTATGTCCACGCCAAGCGGATGCATCGGGCAGCGTTCCGTCAGCGTCTGGCAGTAGGGTGTGATCATGCGCAGGATCGCCGTTGTCCCTGGATCATTTGACCCCGTCACACTGGGCCACTTGGACGTGATCGATCGCGCGGCCGGCCTGTTCGACGAGCTCCATGTGCTCGTGGTGCACAACCCCGACAAATCGGCCCTGTTGCCGATCAGCCAGCGAGTGTCGCTGCTGGAACAGGCCATCAAAGAAGCCGGGCTTCCGACCAATATCGTGGTCGCCAGCTGGAGCATGGGGCTGCTCGTCGACTACTGCATGGATGTCGGTGCGAGCGTTCTGGTGAAGGGCATCCGTTCGCAGGTTGACGTGGCCTACGAGACTCCCATGGCGATCGTGAATCGCAATCTGGCCGCGGTAGAAACGGTCTTTCTGCTGCCCGACCCGGCCAACGCCCATGTCTCCAGCTCCCTGGTACGCCAGGTGGCCGGTCTCGGCGGCGATGTCTCGCCCTACGTGCCACGGGCCGTAGCGGAATATCTGGAGCGTTCGCGGGTATGAACCTCAAACCGACTCGCTCCTCCACCGATTCAAGCAGGGCGGAACTGGCGTCGGTTCCGTCGAATGACGCTGACACAACCGTTGACCTCGGGGAACTGCAAGAAGCCGGACGCGGGATCATGCGCAACGTTGAGACGGTTATTGATGGCAAGCACGAGGCTGTGCAGATCGCCCTGACCGTTCTGCTGGCCGAAGGGCACCTCCTGATCGAGGATGTGCCCGGTGTCGGCAAGACCATGCTCGCCAAGGCCCTCGCCCGTTCCGTGGATTGCACGGTCGGGCGCATTCAATTCACCCCGGACCTGCTGCCCTCCGATGTGACCGGGGTGTCGGTGTTCAATCAGGCCGAGCGTCGGTTCGAGTTCAAACCGGGCCCGGTCTTCGCCAACATCGTCATCGGTGACGAGATCAACCGGGCGAGTCCGAAAACCCAGTCGGCGCTGCTGGAATCCATGGAGGAACGCCAGGTCACCGTCGACGGCGTCACGTACCCGCTCGCCCTGCCGTTCACCGTCATCGCCACCCAGAACCCGATCGAGATGGAGGGAACGTACGCCCTTCCGGAAGCGCAGCGGGACCGGTTCATGGCCCGCATCTCCATGGGATATCCCGACCCCGACTCTGAGCTCGCGATGCTCGACTCGCGCGACACGAACAGCCCACTCGCACTGATCTCTGCCGTGGTGTCGGGGGAGACCCTGCGCGACATGATGCTCACGGCGCGAGGCGTCTTCGCCTCTGGTGCGGTCAAGGAATACGCGGTCAATCTCGTGCGGGCCACCCGCGACGACCGGGACCTGCGCCTCGGCGCCAGCCCGCGCGCGACCCTGCAACTCATCCGTGCCGCGAAGGCCCAGGCGGCGTTGAACGGTCGGGACTACGTGCTGCCCGACGACATCGACTCGCTCGCCGTGGCTGTTCTCGGCCATCGGCTGGTCCCCACCAGCCGGGCGCTCGGCCACCACCACCAGGACAGCGGTCCGGTGATCGACGATATCGTGCGTCGAATCCTCGCTGATACGCCGGTGCCAATCGGTGTCGCGGCATCCGCTCTGTCCCGATCGGTGCCGCAGGTGCGTGCCGTTGGATCTACCGGAGCGTCGTAGTCATGGCACGCGGGGTGAGAGATTCCGGGCTGGTCACTGCCGACTGGTACACGCGGCTGGCAGCCCGATTCGCCACGCGTCTCACCCTGCGCGGCTGGGTTATTCTGGCCGCCGGAGTCGTGCTGTTCGCCAACGCGGTGCTGGTCAACAGCCGCGACATGCTATTCGTGGCCAGCCTGATGATCGTGGCTCCGCTCGTCGCCGCCGGTTACGTTTCGCTCCGCCCGGCCCGGGTCGAGGTCACCAGGGTCTTTCGGCCGCCGATCGTACCGGTCGGCGGTGAGAGTGTGGTCTCGCTGCAGCTGAGCAACCTCTCGGCGACACCGCTCAGCGGCGCCTGGTGGGCTGACACCCCGTCGCCCGGCGTGGAGGCGCCGCCGGCGGCTATCCTTCCCCTCGTGAGTCGGAACGGCGCAACCGGAGCGACTGTGCGTCTGGAATACACTGTCGTGCCGCGCCATCGCGGCGTCTACGACGTCGGTCCGCTCCGCGTGTCACGCCAGGACCCATTTGGCTTCGCGCGCAGCGACCGAACTGCCGGCTCTCCCCACGACCTGATCGTGACGCCGCGCGTGACGCCGCTACCGGGCAACGGCCTTGCCCAGTCCAGCAACGATGGGTCGATTCGCGAGCTGGTGCGCCAGGCCACCCCCACCTCCGACGAACTCATCGCCCGCGAATACCGCCCTGGGGATGCGCTGCGTCGCGTCAACTGGCCGGCCACCGCCCGGCACGGCGAAATCATGGTGCGGCAGGAGGAGCAGCGCAGCAATCCGGAGGCCCGGATCGTGCTCGATACGACCCTGGCCGGCGCGGCGGGGCTCGGCGCCGGGCATCTTCCACCGCATCTCGGGGCCGGATTTGAACTCGAGATCGAGCTGGCAGCATCCGTTGGTGTGCACCTGCTCGACGCCGGTTACCGGGTCGAGGTGATCGAGCTGGGTGCCAGCCAGTTGCTGCCGGGCGACCAGCAGACCCTGGGCGGGCTGCACGGCGACGTGCCAGCGACTTTTCGGGCCCCCGGCGGTGATCGCGCCCTGCTGGAAGCCCTGGCCAGTGTGGTTCCGGTGCCGTGGCCGACCCGCAGCGCTCGCCTCGCCGCAGAGCGCCGGGTGCCGCTGCGTGCAGCCCTGCGGGGCGCGCAGCCAGCGCTTCCGACATTCGCGATGCTCGTGAGCGTGTCCGAAGCGGATGTCGACGATCTCGTTGCCCTCGCGCGACACTGTGAACCCGCCGTCGCGTTGGTGCAACGAACGGTCGGGGCGCCGGCCCGCGGACGTCTGCAGGCCGCGGGGTGGCGCTGCGTGGAGCTGGCCACGGCCGAGAACCTGGAAGACGTCTGGAACGACGTGAGCGGGGAGCGAGGAGCCAGCCATGACTAGCCTAATCGCTCAGGAGGCGCCGGCCGCAGATTCCCCGCCGCCGGCACGCCAGGTGAGCCCGCCTCGGGCGCACCGCCGTCGGCGCGGCGAGCGAGTTGCCGCGCTCTGGCCGCTCGCCCTCAGTTTGCTTTTCTTGCTGCTCAGCTCCTGTGCGGCGCTCGCGCCCCTGCTGCGCGGCAACGCCTGGTGGTGGGTCTGTGCGGCGGTTGGATCCGTCGTGCTGCTCAGCGCGGCTGTGTTTCGTCGGTTCGGGCTGCCGCGCCCGATCGCTCCGGTGGCGAGCGGCGCGGTTCTGGTCGGCACGATGACGCTCCTGTTCGGCGGTGGAACCGGCCTGTTCTGGATCATTCCGACGCCGCAAACCATTGGCCTGTTCAGCGGTCTGATCGACTCCGGCAGGGCCTCGATCGCCCAGCAGAGCACGCCGGCCGAGGTGACCCTCGGCATCCTCTTTCTGCTCGCCGGCGGCACGGGGCTGATCGCGGTTCTCATGGACCTGCTCGCGGTGACGCTGCGCTGGCCCGCCCTTGCCGCAGCCGGCGCACTCGTGCCGCTCCTCGTGCCGGGATTCATCATCGACAACGGGACCGACGTCGCCGTGCTCGTGGTGACGGCGGCCGCTTTTCTGCTGGTGCTGCGGGTCGATGTGTCGGCGCGTCGCGCACGGGAAGCAGTGCGTCTGGCGGCCGGACCGGGCGAGCCACGTGTGTACCGGCCAGAGCGGGCGCGCGGGCGCGGCCGGATCGGCGGCACATTCGTGCTGGGATCCGTGACCATCGTGGCTGCTCTGATTCTCAGCACGCTTGCCCCCGCATTGACGTCCGGGGGACTCGTGACGGCAAGGCCTGGTGGTTTACTGTTCGGCAGCGGCGTGAGCCCCATGATCAATCTCGGGCAGGACTTGCGTCGGCCCAAGGCTGGACCGGCATTTCACTACACCTCGACCGGCACGGAGCAGCCCTATTTCACGCTTCTCACCCTCGATGAGGTCATCGGGTTGACCTGGACGGCACGCATCGACGGGGCAGACGTGCGCAATACCGTCGACGACATCCAGCGGCCATTCGGGCTCGACGACACCGTGGAGACGGTGCCAGCGTCGACATCGGTCGTCATCGAGGGCGTCAACAGTCACTGGCTGCCCGCACCGGCCCGCGCCACCAGCATCGAGGGCCTCACCGGTCGCTGGTACTGGGACAGCCGCACCCGGGCGATTGCGAGTGTAACGGCGAACACCCTCGGCCAGGAATACACGGTGTCGTCCCTGGAGTTGAAACCCACCGCCGAGCAACTGCGGCGCTCCAGCACCGACTATCCGGCGAGCGTCCTGGGCAATCTGCAACTGCCGGTCGATCCGCCGCCGATCATCGAGGAGACGGCCCGGCAGGTGACGGCGGAAACGACATCGAACTATGACGCTGCCGTCGCCATTCAGGACTATCTGCGCAGCAGCGCCTTTATCTACGACACCGACGCGCCCGTTGAAGACGGCTACGACGGCGGGGGAGTGGATGTGATCGGAGTGTTCCTGAAGGAAAAGCGCGGCTACTGCGTGCATTTCGCCTCCGCCATGGCCGCGATGGCACGTACCCTCGGCATTCCCTCCCGCGTCTCGCTCGGCTACCTGCCCGGCGTCAAATCCCAGGACCTCGAGCAGGGGCTCGGGCAGTACAACGTGGACTCGCACGACCTGCACGCCTGGCCGGAACTGTACTTCGTCGGAATCGGCTGGGTGAGATTCGAGCCGACGCCCGGCCGCGGTACCGTCCCCAACTACGAGCAGGCAGCGGATGTCGGCACGCCGACGACCACGCCCGGCGGTGCCGCCGCCACGAGTGCTCCCGGGCTCAGCCCCGACCGGCTGGCCGACGATTCCGCCCTGGAACGCGGTACCACGCCGCAGAGCGTCGAGGCCAGCAACCTGCTCGCCGTACTCGGGTTCAGCGCACTGGGTCTCCTGCTGCTGCTTCTGCCCGGGGTCGCCAGACGGATGCTCCGGCGCTCGCGGGTGCGGCGCATCCGCTCCGGAGGCGCTGGCGCCGGGCTCGCCTGGATCGAAGTGCAGCACACCAGTCTCGATCACGGCATACCGACGCCGGTCACCGACACTCCGCGAGCGTTTGCCGGCCGACTGGAGCGCCTTGGAACCCTCGACCCGGCGTCGACGGAAGCGCTCGAACGGGTACTCCTCACGCTGGAGCGATCGCGGTTCGACCGGTCGCCCGTGCGGGCCGACACCCTCGCCGCCGACCTGACCCGGGTGCTGCGCGGGCTGCACGGCGGCGCGAGTGCCGGCATCCGTTTGCGGGCAAACTTTGCGCCCACCTCGCTGTTCGCCACCCTGGCCGCGGTGCTGCGCGGAGACCGTCGCGCCCGCACGATCGCCCCCTGAACGAAGCACCCACGCGCAGCGCGTACAATTTACGACCGTGACTAAGTTCAAGAAGACGCCGTACACGGTCGACGTGCGTGACCTCATCAACCGCCCGGGCACCATGCATGAACGCCACCTCGATATTGTCGTTCCCGACGACCTCGGCGCCGGCCTCGTGGCCGTGAAAGCCGGTTCGACGCTGTCGACCGAGCTGCGCCTCGAGGCGATGCACGAGGGAATCCTGGTGAGCATCGAGGTCTATGCAAGGGCGCTCGGAGAGTGCGGCCGATGCCTCAAAGACATCGACCTGCCGGTTCGAGTTCAGTTTGCCGAGCTTTTCGGTTATCCTCAGGAGGAAGCCTTCGAGTTTGAGATTCTAGACGACCATGTCGATTTGGAATCTTTGATCCGGGACGCGGTAGTGTTAGCACTTCCGTTCCAGCCGGTATGCCGGCGGGATTGCCCTGGTCTTGACAGTGAGACCGGACAACCGCTTGCCGAACTACCCGGACTCGTTTCCGACGAGCGCTACGATCCCCGGTGGTCAGCGCTTGCGGGGTTTACGGCTTCCACAGACACAAACACAGACATGGGTGCGGACATCCATGTTTCAGACAGCAGAGAAGAGAAGTAGTCATGGCAGTTCCGAAGCGCAAGATGTCGCGTTCCAACACCCACTCGCGTCGCGCGCAGTGGAAGGCCACGCCTCCCACCCTCGTGAAGACCATGGAGGGCGGCAAGGTCGTCTACAGCCTGCCGCACCGCGCCAAGGTTGTCACCGACTCCACCGGCACCCCGTTGTTCATGGAATACAAGGGCCGTAAAGTCGCCGACATTTAAGTCGCGGCTTTTCTATGGGCCGGAGATCGGTCGATGAAAAACGTTGATACCGAGCGGTCGCCCCTGTTGGCGACCCTCGGAGTGCAGATTGAACCGGTGATTCTGGAGCTTGCTCTGACCCACCGGTCCTTTGCGTACGAAAACGGCGGAATTCCCACCAACGAGCGCCTCGAATTTCTGGGCGACTCGATTCTGGGTCAGGCCGTCACGGTGATGCTCTATCGCACCTACCCCAACCTCGATGAGGGCCACCTGGCCAAGCGCCGGGCCAGTCTGGTCTCCACGGCCGCGCTGGCGCAGATCGCTCGCGGCCTGGGGTTGGGTGAGTATATTCGACTCGGCCGAGGCGAAATCCTCACCGGCGGGCGCGATAAGGCATCCATTCTGGCCGACACCGTCGAAGCGCTCATCGGAGCGACTTTTCTCGACGCCGGTGGCGACGTCGCCACTGCGTTCGTGTTGCGCCTGATCGAGCCGCTCCTGGCCGAGCCGGGCCATTTCGGTGTGTTGATGGACCCGAAGACGAGCCTGCAGGAACTCGCCGCGAGTAAAGGCGTCGGCGTTCCCGTCTACACGCTCGAAGCCAGCGGTCCCGATCACTCCAAGGTGTTCGTCGCGACCGTCGACATCGGCTCGTCCGTCAACGCCCAGGGCGTCGGCCCGAGCAAGAAATTCGCCGAAATGGCTGCGGCCCGAGGCGCCATCGACCAGCTCAACGCGCTCTAACCCTGTGCCGGAACTTCCCGAAGTCGAGGTCGTGCGCTCCGGCCTGCAACCGGCGGTCACCGGGGCCCTGGCCACCGGGGTTGAAATCTTCGACGAGCGTTCCCTGCGCCGCCACGTTCCGGCGGCTGGATCGTTCGCCGAGCAGCTCACGGGACGCCGAATTCTTGCAGCCGTTCGCCGCGGCAAGTTTTTGTGGCTGCCCCTCGACAGCGGCCGGGCGCTCGTCATCCACCTCGGAATGAGCGGCCAGGTGCTGCTGCGCACGCCGGGCGCGGCGGTGGATCGCATGTTGCGCATCCGCTTGACGTTGGAACACCCGACCCACGGCGAGCTGTGGGTCAATTTCGTCGACCAGCGAATCTTCGGCAGCATGGCCGTCGACACCATGGTCGCCACGAGCGATGGGCTGCCCGGCGGCTACTCGGGGCTGCTTTCAGCGGATGCCGCGTGGCAGCACCGCCTTCCCGTGCAGGTCGCGCACATTGCTCGCGACCCGATCGACCCGTCGTTCTCGTCTCAGATGTTTCTGGGGGCCCTCGCGCGCAAGAACACCGGGATCAAGCGCGCGCTGCTCGACCAGAACCTGATCAGCGGCATCGGCAATATCTACGCCGACGAGGCGCTCTTTGCCGCGCGCATCCACTATGAGCAGCCGGCCGCGTCGCTGTCGCGCGCTAAAGCGACGACGCTGCTCGCGGCCGTACGTACCATTCTGGAGCGTGCTCTTGCCGAGGGCGGCACGAGCTTCGACGCCCAGTACGTGAACGTGAACGGGCAGTCCGGGTATTTCGCGCACAGCCTGGAGGCCTATGGCCGGCAGGGTACGCCGTGCTCCCGCTGCGGCACCCTTCTGGTGCGCGAGCAGTTCATGAACCGCGGCTCGCACTTCTGCCCGCGCTGCCAGCGGTTACGGTAGCCGCAGCACGTTGGTTGTCGGGCGTTCGCCGCCCGGCCAGGAGTTCGACCGTCTGGCGGGGGAGGTGCGCCAAAATGCTCGACCTGCGCCAGTGCGCGGGACCGCGGGCAGCGGGCATCCGTTCGACCGCCGCGCGCTGCGCGGGACCTTCGGCGCTGCGCGCTGCGCGGGACCTTCGGCGCTGCGCGCTGCGCGGGACCTACGGCGCCAGAGCGGATGAGCCCCGTCGCGCTGCGCGGGGACTGCGCCAGTTCGCGGGAGTTCGGGCCTGGCCAGAACTCCAGCGCAACGCGTCGCGCTGGACCTGCGCCAGTGCGTGCGAGTTCCGCCTCCCGCGCAGCGGCGCAGCCCCCGCGCGACCGTAGTATCCCGCCCGAGAATGGCATCTGGGTGTCAGCTCTGCCAATCTTCGGTCATGGATATCGTTACAGATCGGTTGACGCTGCATCCCCTGACTCCGTGGGAGGCTCAGCGCATTGTTGACCGAAAGCCTCAACCCGACGATGTCTGGCATGCGGACTATCCGTTGGACGATGAGTTGAATCCACTCCGAGCCCTCGCCGAATCCCGCGAGGGCGAAGCGATCTTCACGCTCTACATAATCCGAATCAACGACGGCGATGTCGCGGTGGGCGGCATCGGGTTCTTTGGCCCTCCCGACGTGAAAGGTTCGGTTGAAATCGGCTACGGCCTGGTGGAATCTGTTCGGGGACGAGGGCTCGCCACCGAGGCCGTCAGCGCCACGACTCAGTGTGCGTTGAGGAATGGAGCCGTGCAGATCAAGGCAGACACTGACCTCAAAAACTATGCATCGCAACGAGTCCTCGTGAAAGCCGGGTTCACAGAAGTGTCCCGGTCCGACGAATTGATCTTCTACGAGTTCGGGTGAGCTCTGAACCAATCGAGGTCGCGTGATGGTATTGCTGGAGCGGTCGCCGGGGCGTTAGGCCAGAGCGGCCTGGAGGCGCCGTCGCTTCAGCGCCCAGCGCACAGTCAGGCCGAGAACCATCACGATGACCGCTGGGATCAGGAGCGCGGCGGATCCGCCCTTCACACCCAGCGCGCTGAAGAAAACCTGCACGCCGTAATCGAGCATTTCAGCCGGGTAGGCAGCGAGCACACGAGTTCCCACGGCGGCGCTGACTGCCGTGAACAGCGCAGGTCCGATCCAGAGGGCAAGAAAACTGACGATCGCCGCAGCCACCCGGCCAATCGTTGCCAGGCCGCACCACGCCACGGCGAGCCCCACGATGACGGCCGGAACCCATCGGGTGGCGCTCAGCAGGGCCCTGCCCGTTTGCGATACGTCAAAGTCGAACGGATGCGCGATGAGCGCGCCCAGCCAGACACTGACCGTGACAGCGGCCAGGCTCACGCCCACCATCGCACCGGCGGCAGGCGCTCGGGCGATGAGCACCAGAATAAGCAGTCCGATCACGTTGGCAGCAATGGTTCCGATGGTCAGAGCGAGCAGGTAGACCTTCGCGGCCGGGCTCTCCGCGAGGCCGCTGGCGACTGTGACTGCGGTCTGCATGATGGCAAGGACCTGCACGAGCAGCACTCCGATCATGATCGCGGCGAATGCGAATCGGGGGTGCTGCGCGCGCGTCAACCGAGCGAAGCCGCCGGCCAGCGCTGACCCGGTCACGATCAGGGCGACAATGAGGGTGATGGTGTACTGACTGAACGGCAGCAGGGCGATCGGCATGTCCTCCGGAACGGAGTCGACGGCCCACAAATTCTGAATGGGAAGGTGCATTCCGGTGATCAGCCAAGGCAGCAGCCCGACGATCGCCGCGAGCATCCCGACGACCAGGTATGACACCGGACCTATCGCTTTCATCCGTGTAAGTACAATCACCAGAACCCCCTCAGACTGAAACCGCAAGGCTAGCACTGCCTCAAACGGGGGGGTTCGACGGTTCCGGCGGAGGCACGACGCGTTTCCAGGCGCCCTCGTAACCCATCGGTACAAAACCGAGCGCCTCGTTGACGGCCAGCATGTGCCGGTTCTCTTCAACGTTGAATGTCGTCACCGACGGATGCCCGGGGCTCTCCTGCGCGAGATACTCCAGATTCGCTGTTTTCAGCAGCATGCCCAGGCGGTGCCCACGATGCTCGCGCAGCACGAGCGTGTCCTCCTGGCCGACGGAGCGGTCACTTTCGGCTGGCACCGACAGCTGGGTGAACGCGACCAGGTGACCGATCGGCTCGTGCAGCGCGGCCGCGGTGAGCATTCGACGCGGGCTGCCGACGCGGGAAGTCTCCTCGTGGACCAGCCGCTCGATGCTCCAGACATCTTCGGGCTCTTCGAGGCCGGCGGTAGGGGCATCCGTGCTCATGCGCGTATAGAGCAGAGCGAGATCGTCGCGCCAGGGCGGGGGAGTCGCCTCACTCCAGCAGTGCACGGTGTAGTCGCGGCCGGCGTGCGCCGCGGCATCCGCTCGGAAGCGGCGGATCACGCTCTCGTCGGCGGGCAGCACGAGTCGGCTACCGCGTTCCACCTGCTCGAGCCGGTAGCCGTGGGCGAGGAGAAATCGCACTTCGGAGTTACCGAGCGGGACCGACCCGAAGCCGGTCGGGGCGGTCAGGCGTTCACCCGGGCATCCGCTGACACCGTGTAGACGATCAGTTCGTGCCGATTCTCGGTGGCGGCGAGCAGCTCGACGCGATCGGCGAGGGCGGTGCCGATGCCGCGATTGCGCCAGGCCGGCAGTACCTGTGCGATCAGCCAGGCATGATCGTCGTTCGGGCCCTGCAAGGTCTCATAGGCGGCCCGGCCGACGACAGCACCGCCGACGCGTGCTACGAACATGCGTTTGGGGTCATATTTCGTGTTGAGCCACCCGGGAAGCAGCACGGCCGCCGAGTATTGCAGGTCGTTCGTGCCGAAGCCCTCGGCCTCGGTGATGTTGCGTACCCGGGTGGCCGCCTCAAAATCCGGCCAGCTGGGCGCGTTCGGTGTTGCCGGAATGATGAGTTCATCGATCGAGAAGTCGCTCATGCTACGCCAGAGTAGTGCGACCCACTCGGGTGCGTGCGGTCGATTCGTGCAGAACCGCGGCGATTTTCGCTTTGCGACCCGAAATCACCGGAAAGGATGCTGTGTTCCAGGGATTCTCCGCAGTTGGGTACGCCACACCGGGCACGAGCGGATGTCCCGGCCAGTGTCGGTGGGGCACGGTACCGTTGAATCAGCCCCGAGACCAGTACTCGCCGCGACCGACCGGAAGGGTCTCACGTTGTATCTGAAGAGCCTCACCCTCAAGGGGTTCAAGTCGTTCGCCCAGCCGACGACGTTCGCCTTTGAGCAAGGCGTTACCTGCGTCGTCGGTCCGAACGGGTCGGGCAAGTCCAACGTCGTCGATGCTCTCGCCTGGGTGATGGGGGAGCAGGGCGTGAAAACCCTGCGCGGCGGCAAGATGGAAGACGTCATCTTCGCCGGCACGTCGACCCGCGGTCCGCTCGGCCGGGCCGAGGTCATCCTCACCATCGACAACAGCGACGGCGCCCTGCCGATCGATTACTCCGAAGTCACCATTTCACGCACGCTCTTTCGCAACGGCGCGAGCGAGTACGCCATCAACGGGCGCACCTGCCGGCTGCTCGACGTACAAGAATTGCTCAGCGACTCCGGCCTCGGCCGCGAGATGCACGTCATCGTCGGGCAGGGCCAGCTCGACGCCGTGCTGCGCGCGACCCCGGAGGAACGCCGCGGCTTCATCGAAGAGGCCGCCGGCATTCTCAAACACCGTCGCCGCAAAGAAAAAACCCTGCGCAAGCTCGACGCCATGCAGACCAACCTCACCCGGTTGAGCGACCTCGCGGGAGAGATTCGCCGCCAGCTCAAACCGCTCGGACACCAGGCCGAAATCGCGCGGGAGGCTCAGACCATCGCCGCCGTCGTGCGAGATGCCCGCGCCCGCCTGCTCGCTGACGATGTCGTGACGCTGCGCACCGCGCTCGACGCGCACAATCGCACCGAGAGTGAACGCCACACCGAGCGGGTCGTGCTGCAGGAGCAGCTTTCGCAGAAACAGGCTCGGGTGCAGCGGCTCGAGCTCGCCCAGGTGGGAGACGTCGTCGACCTGGCACGCCGCACCAGCTATGCCCTGGAGTCGGTGCAGGAACGACTACGCGGGCTCTTCACCCTGGCCAACCAGCGGCTGGCATTATTGGGTTCGCAGGCCGAGTCGACCGGCCTCGTCTCGAGCGTCACTCCCACCATGCTGACCGAGGCTGCGGCCGAGGTAGAGCAGCTGCGCGCGGGCATTGGCGCGGCTCAAATCGACTGGGACGACTCACGAGTGCAGAGCGCGGCAGCCCGGTCGAGGCTCGACGCGGTCGACGAAGATATTGCAGCCCAGGCAGCACTCGTCTCTCGGCACGACCTCGAAATCTCCCACCTGACCGGGCAATCCGAGACGGCAGCATCGCGGCTGGCTGCCGTACGTGGTGAGCAGTTGCGGCAGCAGAATGCCCGTGACGCGGCGACCGAACGCAGCGTGAAGGCGCAGCTGCAACTTGACGAGTTGCAGTCCGCTGCGCCAGCCGGTGAACCGGACTCCGGCGAGCTGGCCGCGGCATTCGAGCTGGCGCAGGCTGCGGTTCAGAGTGTTGAGGCCGAGGTGGAGCGTCTGCGCGACGAGCTGCACGGCCATGAGCGGGAACGGGACGCCCAGGCGGCACGGCAGGGTGCGTTCTCCCTGGCGCTCGATCAGAAAGACGGCTCCTCGGCGTTGCTCGGCGCGAAGCTGGCCGGCATCCGTGGCCTCGTGGCCGACCACGTGCGGGTGCAGCCAGGGTTCGAAGCGGCGATCGCTGCCGCCCTCGGCTCTCTTGCCGATGCCGTGCTGGCCGACAACCGCGACGCTGCCCTCGCTGCCCTCGTTCAGGCCGAAAACGACGACTTCGGGCGCGTTGAGCTGATCGTGGCCAACGGCGACGACAGCGCGGTGCCGACCATCGAATTGGGTGCGCCGTCGGGCATCCGCTGGGCGAACGCGGTCATCGACGGCCCGGCCGGCCTGCGCGGCCTGCTGGCTCAGACCGTCATCGCCGACGATCTTGCCGTGGCTCGAGCGGCCGAGCTGCCTCAGGGTCTCACGCTCATCACGCTGGCGGGCGAGGTCTTGAGCCCGTGGGTCGTGAGCGGCGGGTCCGGCGCCAGACAGAGCAAGCTCGAACTCGTTGCGGAGCGAGACGTGGCGGCCGAGAGGCTCGCTGCTGTCACCTCGCAGATCGAACGGGTGCGCTGTGAGTTCTCCGAACAGCGCACCCTGTTGCAGGCCTACAAAGAGCAGTCGGTCAGCGCACGGGCTGCCCTGCGCGCCTTCGAAACTCAGCTCGCCACGGTGACCGAACGTCGCGGACGACTCGTGGTGCAAGCGGATGCCGCCGCCGCCGACGTCGACCGGGTCTCCGCCGCTCTGCAGTTCGCGAGCACGGCCGTCACCGAAGCCGCGGCTGTCGCGGCGCGGGCAGCCGCTGCACTCGACACTGCCCGGTCCCAGCCACGGCCCATCCTCAACGCGACCGTGCGGGACGCTGTGTACACCGAGCTTGAGGCCGCCCGCGAGACCGAGGTCGAGAACCGGCTCCAGGTGGAAACCGCCCGTGAACGCGTGCGCGCAGGCGCTGACCGCGTCGCAACACTCACCCGTCAGCTCGAGGACGACCGCACGGCCGCTGAGGCCGCAGCGCGTCGCGCGGTCATTCGTCGCCGCCAAGTGGATGCCGCCTCCCGCGTTGCCGAAACGCTTCCAGCCGTGCTCGCCGCGGCCGACCGCTCCGTCGCCGAGGCCCGGATTCAGCTCGCGAGCGCCGAAGCCGAACGGGCGAGCCAGAACACCGAACTGCAGCAGCTTCGGCAGGGCGAGAACGTGTTGCGCGAGCGGCTGGCCTCGATCACCGAAAACGTGCACGGACTCGAACTCGAGATCTACGAGAAGAAGCTGCACCTCGCGGCCCTGCTTGAACGCGCCGGCAGCGAACTGGGTCTCACCGAAGACGTGCTCGTCGGCGAATATGGTCCCGACCAGCTGATCCCGCCCGATGGCACCGACGTGATCGGCAGCGGCAGCGAGGGCCTGGCGTTCGCTGGCGGCGCGGCCGGCGGCATCCGCTTTGATCGGGCCGAGCAGCAGAAACGGTTCGCGGCCGCCGAACGCAAGCTCGGTCAACTCGGGCGGGTCAACCCGCTGGCCCTCGAAGAATTCGCGGCGCTCGAGCAGCGGCACCGCTTTCTCACCGAGCAGCTCACCGACCTCACGGAAACCCGCAGCGACCTGCTCACCATCATTGCGGACATCGACGAGAAGATGCAGACCATCTTCTCGGCCGCGTTCGATGACACCCAGGCGGCCTTCGCCGACGTGTTCCCGGTGCTGTTTCCCGGCGGCAGCGGCAGCATCTGGCTCACCGACCCCGACGACCTGCTCACGTCCGGCATCGAGGTGTCGGTGAAACCGGCCGGAAAGAAGATCGAACGGCTGTCGCTGCTCTCCGGCGGTGAACGCTCACTCGCCGCCGTCGCGCTGCTGATTGCCATTTTCAAGGCCCGTCCGAGCCCGTTCTACATCATGGACGAGGTCGAAGCTGCGCTCGACGACGCCAACCTCGGCCGGTTGCTCACCATCTTCGAAGACCTGCGAGAGACCAGCCAGCTCATCGTGATCACGCACCAGAAACGCACCATGGAGATAGCGGATGCCCTCTACGGTGTGAGCATGCGGCAGGACGGCGTCAGTGCTGTCGTCGGCCAGCGCGTCGGCACCCGCGCGGACGAACGGGCCGATGCTGCGGTCGGTTGACCCGCGGATGCGCGCGTAATTGCCGATGCGGGCGCCCTACGCCTGCGGCGGCAGTGCGGAGATGACGGGGTGGTCCTTGGCGAGCACGCCGACCTTGGCGGCGCCTCCCGGGGAACCGAGGTCGTCGAAGAATTCGACGTTGGCTTTGTAGTAGTCGGCCCACTGTTCGGGCAGGTCGTCTTCGTAGTAGATGGCCTCGACCGGGCAGACCGGTTCGCAGGCTCCGCAGTCGACGCACTCGTCTGGATGGATATAGAGGGAGCGTTCGCCCTCATAAATGCAGTCCACCGGGCATTCGTCGATGCAGGCACGATCTTTCACATCGACACAGGGCAGGGCGATCACATAGGTCACAGTGTCAGCAAAGCTTCCGTGCGGGAGATGGCCACCTGTTCGGCGCGGGAGATCACCTTGACGCGCTCCCGGCCGGGAGTGACCAGATCCTGGGCGCCGAGCAACTGCTCGTGCGCGTTGAGGGTGCGCCAGCCGGCCCAGGTCGTGTATTCCACGCCGCGCGCCTCGAGCAGCGCCAGAATCGTATCCGCTGAGCCGAACGCCTGGTCGCGAGCGACGAGCGCCGGTACGTCTTCGACGAGCCGGGTGATGGTCTCCAAGGCATCACCCTTGGTGTGTCCAATGAGGCCGATCGGGCCGCGCTTGATCCACCCGGTGGCGTAGAGGCCGTCGATCGGCTCGCCGGCCGCATCGAGCACGCGGCCGCCGTCGTTTGGAATAACGCCGCGCACGGCGTCGAACGGCACCTCGGCGAGGGCGCTACCGCGGTAGCCGACTGCGCGATATACGGCCTGCACCGGGTAATCCACGATGACGCCGGTCGGTCGCACGCCGCCGTCTCCGGTGTGTTCGGTGCGCTCAAAACGGATGCCTTCCACCCGGCCGTCGCCGTAGACCTCGAGCGGTGCGTGCAGAAAGTGCAGGTGCAGGCGACGTGAGGCGCCCTGCGGAGCCTTGGTGAGCCATCCGTTCAGCGTGCGGGTCATGATCTTGACCTGGTTGTTGCTCGCGACGAGCTGCTCGCTGTGCGAGTCGGGAGCGAAGTCCTCGGCGTAGACGATGAGGTCGACATCGGGAATATCGGCGAGCTCGCGCAGCTCGATCGGCGTGAATTTCACCTGCGACGGCCCGCGGCGGCCGAACACGTGCACGTCGGTGACCGGCGAGCCGGCCAGCCCGGCGTAGACCGAGGCCGGGATGTCGGTGGTGAGCAGATCGTCGGCGTGCTTGGCCAGAATGCGCGCCACGTCGAGGGCCACGTTGCCATTGCCGATGACGGCGACATCGGTCGCGTCGAGCGGCCAGTCCAGCGGAACGTCGGGGTGGCCGTCGTACCAGGAGACGAAGTCGGCGGCGCCGAACGAGCCGGGCAGGTCGATGCCGGGAATGACGAGCGGTGCGTCGAGAATGGCCCCGGTGGCGAAGATGACCGCGTGGTAGTGCTCGCGCAGCTCGGCCAGGGTCAGGTCGGTGCCGTAGGTCACGTTGCCGATGAAACGAATGATACCTGCGTCGAGCATCTCCTGCAGCGACTTCACGATGCCCTTGATGCGCGGGTGATCGGGGGCGACGCCATAGCGAATCAGACCGTACGGGGCCGGCAGCGAATCGAACAGGTCGATGGCCACCTCGTGGCCGGCCTCCAGCACGAGCCGGTTGAGAATGTTGCCGGCGTAGATGCCGGCCGGGCCGGCGCCGATGATGGCAACGCGCAGGGCAGAGGGAGCGGGGGTCATAACGGGCCTTTCAAACAAGGGACAAGGACAAAGGATGCGCGCAGGTCAACGCAGGCCGGCGGCCATGAGTCCGCGGCGACGCAGCAATCGGCGCTCGATCGGCGCGAAGATGACGAGCTCGACCAGGATGCCGACGAAGAGGATCACCAGGATCGTGGCGAGTACGCCGGACAGGTCGGCAAGCTCGCGGCTCTGGTGCAGCATCGACCCGAGACCGAACCCGATGTCGCCGCCGATCACGATGATCTCCGCGGCCATGAGGGAGCGCCAGGCAAAGGCCCAGCCCTGTTTGAGACCGGAGAAGTAGCCCGGCAGGGCCGCCGGCAGCACTACGAGGGTCGCCATTTGTAGGCGCGAGGCGCCGAGGACCGTGCCAACGCGGCGCAGCTGCGGGGGAATCTGGTCGACGCCGGAGACGAGCCCATTGGCGATGGAGGGCACAGCGCCCATCAGGATCACGAAGTACACGGTGGCGTCGCTGAGGCCGAACCAGATGATTGCGGCGGGCACCCAGGCGACGGAGGGCAGCACCTGCAGGCCCGACAACAGCGGACCGAGCGCTCGTCGCACCGGTCGGCATTCGGCCAGCAGCAATCCGATCGGGGTGCCGATGGCTACGGCGATGATAAAGCCGAGCCCGCCGCGTTCGAGGCTCGTCGTCACCGCGAGCTGCAGGCGGTCACTGTTCCAGGCGCTCACCAGGGCGCCGAACACATCGAGGGGTCCGGGGATCAGGTCGGGGCGCGGTTTGAGGATGAGAATGTAGACCTGCCAGGCCAGGGCGAGTCCGATGAGCAGCAGAATGGGCGGCAGCGCACCGTCGAGGGTGCGTCGAACGGCACCGCGCGGGGTTTCGGGGACGGCCTGCAATGAATCCAGTCCGGCTTCGAGGCGACGCAGTTCGTCGTGGCTCGGGTCGTGGGCCGTTGCGGTACGGGTGTCAAGCGGCATTGCGGCGGATCTCCTGTCGCAACTGGTCGGTGATTTCATCGCTCAGCCGGGCGACTTCGGGGGATTCGATGCGGCGTGAGCCGGTGTCGGTGATGGTCCACTCGTTGACGATGCGGCCGGGGCGGGAGGACATCAGCAGGATGCGTTCGCCCAGCCGGGCGGCCTCCCGCACGTTGTGGGTGACGAACACGATGGTGCGGCCGGTCTGCCGCCAGACCCGTTCCAGCTCCTCGTGCAGCAGGTCGCGGGTGATGGCGTCGAGGGCGGCGAACGGTTCGTCCATCAGTAGTACCTTGCGGTCCTGTGCCAGCGAACGGGCCAGCGCAACGCGCTGCCGCATACCTCCGGAGAGTTCGTGCGGGCGCTTGTCGGCGGCATCGGCTAGGTTGACCAGGTCGAGCAGCTCGAGGGCCTCGCCGCGGCGGTTCTTGCGGGGGACCCCGCCCAGCTTGAGGGCGAGTTCAACGTTGCGGCCGGCGGTCAGCCAGGGGAACAGTGCTGCGTCCTGGAACATGACGGCGGCCTTGCCGCTCGCCACGGTGACGGCGCCCTCGGTCGGTTTCTCCAGGCCGGCGATGATGTTCAGCAGCGTGGACTTGCCGCATCCGCTTGCCCCGAGCAGGCAGACGAACTGGCCGGGCTCGATCGACAGGTTGATGTTGTCGAGCACGAGCGGGCCGGTGCCGTAGCGCTTGCCGAGAGCATCGACCGTGATGGCGGCCGGCTCGAGCGCCGTGGCAGTCGGCGCCACGGCAACGTTCGTGAGCGAACTCACGGTGACACTTCCGACCCTGCGCCCGAACCATCGCCCGCACGCGTCGGCTCGCCGGGAGCGGTGACGATGCCGGCCGCGAGGGTCGCGCCGTCCTGCGGGTGAATCACCAGGAACGCGCCGGAGCGGCGGTTCTGCGCGTAGGGTTCCACCGGCAGATCGCGCGACAAGCGGATGCTCGCCTGCCCGATATCGTTCACGGCCAGGCTCGTGGCCGGCTGGGCGCCGAGCGTCGTCAGGTCGAGCCGACCGGTGACCTCGCTGATCAGGGCCTGCATGACGGTCGTACCGAACTTCACGAGCACGCGGGCGCCCGGTGCGAGCGGGCGCGGGTCGAGCCAGAACAGGTCGGCCGAGAGGGTGCGGGTCACCGGCGGCAGGCTGCCGGCGGCGGCAATCACCGCGCCACGGGCAATGTCGAGGTCGTCGGCCAGGCGCAGCGCGACCGATTGCGGTGCGAAGGCCTCGTCGAGAGCGACCCCGGCGAAATCGATTCCGGTGACGGTGCTGGTGCCGCCGCCCGGCTCAACACTCACGGTGTCGCCGACCTTGATGCTGCCGCTCGCCACCTGCCCGGCATAGGCCCGATAGTCACGGTAGGAGTCGGCGAGCTCGGGGGCGACGACGACCGCGCCCTGAGGCCGCAGCACGAGCTGTACTGGCAGGCGGAACGCCTCAGTAGTTTGGCCGCGCTCGTCCAGATCGTCGATCACCGTGAGGGTTTCGAGCAGTTCGAGCAGGCTCGGTCCGGCATACCAGGGGGTGCGCTCGGAGCGGTCGACGACGTTGTCGCCGGCCAGGGCCGACACTGGAATCACATGAACTTCTGCACGTGAGTCAGAACCGAGGCCGAGTTCGGTGGTGACGAGACGAACGGATGCCTCCACCTCACGGTAGGCCCCTTCGTTGTAGTCCAGCAGGTCGATCTTGTTGACCGCGACGATCACGTGCGGCACGCGAAGCAGGGCGACGACGCTGAGGTGTCGACGGGTCTGCTCGAGCACCCCCTTACGGGCGTCGATGAGCATGATGACGGCATCCGCTGTGGTGGCGCCGGTGACCATGTTGCGGGTGTACTGCACGTGGCCGGGGCAGTCGGCGAGGATGAAGGACCGGGCGGACGTGGCGAAGTAGCGGTAGGCCACGTCGATGGTGATGCCCTGTTCGCGTTCGGCCCGCAGGCCGTCGGTCAGCAGGGCGAAGTCGATGCCGCCGCCTATCCCGCCGAAGCCGCGCTCGGTGGAGGTGCGGGTGACCGCTTCGAGCTGGTCGGCGAGGATGGCTTTCGAGTCGTGCAGCAGGCGGCCCACCAGGGTGGACTTGCCGTCGTCGACCGAACCGGCCGTCGCGAAGCGAACCAGGGTGCCAACGGGCGCGGCGACGGCGGTTTCTTCGGCTTTCGCTTGGGTGTCAATGGTGAGGGTCATTTGTTATTCCGTTCCCAATCCGCCGGCCGAGACCGGTTCTTCTGCATGTTTCACCAGCACGGCGTTGAGCAGCGCCACGTTGAACAGGCCGTCCAGGTCGCCGTCCTTGCCGAGGCCGGCCTTGACCGCTTCGGCGAGCGAGACCGGAAAGGTCGAGGCCAGCGGGTCGACATTGAATTTCACTTCGGTCAGGGCCCGGGTCAGAACGTCGTCGGCGAGTGCCTTGCCGGTGTCGGCCTTGAGCTTCGTGTTGATCGTGGCTGCGGCGTCGGCCGGGTTCTGGGTGAGCCAGTCCACGGCGGTGACGTGCCCCTCGAGCAGGGCGCTCACGGTGTCGGGATGCTCCTCGAGAAAGGCCTTACGCACGAGGAGCACGGTGGTCGGAAAGTCGCCGTTGTCCCACAGGTCGGCTTCGTTCACGAGAACGTGGCCGCCGCCTTCCAGGACGAGCCGGGACACCCACGGTTCGGGTAGCCAGGCGCCGTCGATCTTGCCGCTTTGAAACAGGGTCAGGGTTTGCGCATTGTCGCCGGGTGAGACGGTGACGTCGCCGCCGCCAATCGTGCTGGTCTCATAACCCTCGTCGCCCAGCCAGGAGCGCAGGGCCACATCCTGGGTGTTGCCGAGCTGGGGCGTGGCGATGGTGGTGCCGGCGAGGTCGGCCGGGGTGTCAATGCCGTCGCGCACGACGAGCGCTGCCCCGCCGCTCGCGGCTCCGGCCACGATGACCGCCGACTGGCCGCCGCTCTGCACAAAGGTGTTCACGGCCGGACTCGGACCGATGTAGGCGGCGTCGATCGCGCCGGCGCTCAGGGCCTCAACGGCAGACGGCCCGGCGCTGAAGATCTGGGTGCTCAGCGTGGTATCGCCGAGGGCGTCCTCGAAGAAGCCGTTCTGCAGGCCCACGAGCGCGGCGGCGTGGGTGACGTTGTCGAAGTAGCCGAGGCGCAGTTCGGTGGCTGGTCCCTGGTCGGTGGCGGGCTCGGCGCTGACCGAGGTCGCGCATCCGCTTAGAAGAAGGGTGGTTCCGAGCATGAGAGCGCCCAGACGTAGCGAATTCTTCATTAGAAGTATCCTTCCTTCTTGCGGTCTTCCATGGCGGCCTCAGAGATGCGGTCGTCGGCGCGGGTGGCGCCTCGTTCGGTGATTGTGCTCACGCCGACCTCGCGCACGACATCGGCGACGGATGCCGCACTCGAATCGACCGCGCCGGTGCAGCTCATATCGCCCACCGTTCGGTACCGCACCGTGCGTGTCTCGACGATTTCGTCGGCGCGGGGCAGGCTGACCGGGCTGACCGAACGCCACATGTTGTCGCGGCGGTAGACCTCGCGTTCATGCGCGTAGTACAGCGGGGGCAGCTCGATGTTCTCGCGTTCGATGTAACGCCAGACGTTGAGTTCGGTCCAGTTGCTGATCGGGAAGGCGCGCACGTGCTGGCCGACGGTGTGGCGTCCGTTGTAGAGGTTCCACAGTTCGGGGCGCTGGTTGCGCGGGTCCCACTGGCCGAATTCGTCGCGCAGCGAGAGGATGCGCTCCTTGGCGCGGGCCTTGTCCTCGTCGCGGCGGGCGCCACCGAAGACGGCGTCGTGCCGGCCGGCGGCGATCGCATCGAGCAGCGGCAGGGTCTGCAGCGGGTTGCGGGTGCCGTCAGCACGCTCCACCAGGCGGCCGTCATCGATGTAGTCCTGCACCTTGGCGACCGTCAGGCGCACGCCGTGGGCGGCGACGGTCTGGTCGCGAAACTGGAGAACCTCGGGAAAGTTGTGGCCGGTGTCCACGTGCAGCAGTGTGAACGGGATCTTGCCCGGCCAGAACGCCTTAGCGGCCAGGTGCAGCACCACGACGGAGTCTTTGCCGCCACTGAACATGAGCACGGGGCGTTCGAACTCGGCGACGACCTCGCGAATGATGTGGATCGCTTCGCTCTCGAGCACGTCGAGTTCGGAGAGACGGTGGGCTGGTGGTGAAACTGGCGTGATCGTCACAGGTGGAGCCCGCATTCTGTCTTCTCGAGGGTGGCCCAGCGGCCGGAACGGGGGTCAGCGCCCGCCGCGACGGGCTGGGTGCAGGGGGCGCATCCAATAGAGGGGTAGCCCTGGGAAAGCAGCACGTTAACCGGAACGTGATTCAGGGTGGCGTAGTCCATCAGCTCGTCGTAGCTCCAGGCGGCGACCGGGTTGACCTTGACCAGGCCGTTGCGTTCGTCCCAAGTCACCAGCGGCGTGTTGGCGCGGGTGGGGGCTTCGTCGCGGCGCACACCGGTGAACCACAGCTCGTAGCCGCCGAGCGAGCGCTGCAGCGGCTCGACCTTGCGCATCGCGCAGCAGGCGTTGGGGTCGCGGGCGAACAATTCGGCGCCGTGCAGGGCATCCTGCTCCGGCACGGTCGTGAGCGGCAGTACGTCAACGACGGTGACCGGCAGGGCGGCGGCGACCGCGTCGCGGGTTTCATAGGTTTCAGCGAAGTGGTAGCCGGTGTCGAGAAAGAGCACGTCGACGCCCGGCAGCTGCTTCGACACGATCTCGGGCAGCACGGCGTCGGCCATGGAGCAGGCGACAGCCACGGAGTCGGCGCCGAAATTGCGGGCGACCCAGGCGACGACCTCGGCGGCGGTGGCCTCGCGGCCGTTGGCTGTTGCGGCGGCAGCGAGTTCGGCCGAGCCGGCTTCGGCCAAGGCCTCCAGCTCGACGGCCGGGCGGCGCGCGGGAAGTTCGCGTGCCGGCGCAGCGGATGCCGCGGCGCGCGCGTTCAGGTTGATGGCGCTCATTTGAGCTCCTCCTCGTCGGCGCGGTGCGCCCACTGGGCAAAAGTTTCGTCCGTGCTGCGGGCATCCAGAAAACGACGCACGAGGCGTTCGACGTAGTCGGCCAGGTCCTCCGCGGTGACCTTGAGGCCGCGTACAGTGCGACCGAGGCCGGCTTCGTCCCGATCCACCGAGGCGAGTCCGCCGCCGAGGTGCACCTGGAAGCCGGGGGTGGAGCCGCCGTTGCCATCCGGCAGCAGCTGTCCCTTGAGCCCGATGTCCGCGATCTGGATGCGGGCGCAGGAGTTGGGGCATCCGTTCACGTGCAGGGTGATCGGGTGCGGGGCGTCGATTCCGGCGAGCCGCTTTTCCAGCTCGAGAATGGCATCCGTTGCGGACTGCTTGGTCTCGACGATGGCGAGCTTGCAGAATTCAATGCCGGTGCAGGCGACGGTAGAGCGGCGGAACAGGCTCGGGCGGGCCGAGAGGCCGATCTCGTCGAGCGCCGCGATCAGCGGTTCGACGTGCTGTTCAGCGACGTCGAGCACCACGATTTTCTGGTGCGGCGTGGTGCGCAGCCGGGTCGAGCCATGGGCTTCGAGCAGGTCGGCGAGCTTCGTGAGGGTCTGGCCGGAGACACGGCCGACAAACGGCGCGACGCCGATGTAAAAGCGGCCGTCCTTCTGCTTGTGCACGCCGATGTGGTCGCCCTGAGTCTTGGGGCGGGGCGCGGCGGGGCCGTCAGGCAGGGTGTAGCCGAGATATTCGTCTTCGAGAATGCGACGGAATTTCTCGGTTCCCCACTCGGCCAGCAGAAACTTGAGGCGTGCCTTGCCGCGCAGGCGGCGGTAGCCGTAGTCCCGAAAAATGGAGGCGACGCCCCGCCAAACCTCGGACACCTTGTCTTCGGCGACGAACGCGCCGAGGCGTTCGGCCAGGCGCGGGGTGGTGCTGAGCGCGCCGCCGACCCAGAGGTCGTAGCCGATACCGAGTTCGGGGTGTTCGACGGCGACCAGGCCGATGTCGTTGATCTCGTGTACGACGTCCTGGCTGGGGTGGCCGGTGATGGCCGTCTTGAACTTGCGCGGCAGGTTGGCGAATTCGTCGGTGCCGAGGTACTTGCGGGCGAGCTCGTTGATCGACTCGGTGGGGTCGATCAGCTCGTCGGCGGCGATGCCGGCCACGGGGGAGCCGAGGAACACGCGCGGCACGTCGCCGCAGGCCTGGGTGGTTTCGAGGCCGACGGCTTCGAGGCGGCGCCAGATTTCGGGCATGTCCTCGATCTGGATCCAGTGCAGCTGAATGTTCTGGCGGTCGGTGATGTCGGCGGTATCGCGTCCGAAGTCGCGCGAGACCTCGCCGATGACCCGAGTCTGCTCGGTGGTGAGTTGGCCGCCGTCGATGCGCACGCGGAGCATGAAGTAGCGGTCTTCGAGTTCTTCCGGTTCGAGAGTGGCGGTCTTGCCGCCGTCGATGCCGGGCTTCCGCTGGGTGTACAGGCCCCACCAGCGAAAACGGCCGTGCAGGTCGGTGCCGTCGATGGAGTCGAAACCCTGCTTGGAGTAAATCTGTTCGATGCGTCCTCGCACGGCGAGGCCATTGTCGACCTGCTTCCAGACCTCGTTGCCGTTGAGCGGTTCGGTGCCGTCGATCTTCCACTGGCCGTTCGGGCGTGTTGAGGGCCGTGGCGGGCGGGCTGCGGGCAGCTTGGTCGCTGTTGGTGCATTGCCGGCCCCGGCTGCAACGGTGGGCACCGTCTCGGTTTCGTTCGGCACGTCGACTCCCTCGGTTTGCGGTGCCGCCTCGGTATTTTGGGATCCGAAGCAACGACGTCAACGCTACTGCGCCGCACGAATACGGGGCAGGGAGCCGGTCACGTGCTGTCACACACTGTCACGCGGCGTCACACAGGTTGCGCGGAACGTTTCGCGCGCTAGCCGGGCAGCCGATCGCCGCGCGCAAGCCGTCGCCGTCCCCGTAGGCTAGGGACATGGCTGAACGCACCCCCTGGTCCCTCTCCGGCGCACTGCGCGGAATGTTCGCGAAGAAGACCATCGACGCCGACACCTGGGAAGACCTCGAGGATGCCCTGCTGCAGGCCGACTTCGGCCCGAATGTCACCGAAGCTGTCATCGCAGACTTGCGCGCCAAGGTCGCCAAGTACCACACGACAGACCCGACAGATCTCCAGCGGATGCTTCGCGAAGGCATCGAAGAGCGGCTCTCGGTTCTCGACTCCACCCTGACGCTCTCCGAGCGCCCCGCCATCGTGCTGGTCGTCGGGGTGAACGGCGTGGGCAAAACCACCACGATCGGCAAGTTCGCCAAGTTTCTGGGCACCTACGGTCGCAGCGTCGTGATCGGGGCCGCCGACACGTTCCGCGCCGGCGCGGTCGAGCAGCTGTCGACCTGGGCCGAACGCGCCGGTGCGCAAATCGTCAAGCCGCAGATGACCGGGCAGGATCCGGCATCCGTCGCCTTTCAGACCGTCGAGAAGGCGAAGAATGAGGGCATCGAAATCGTGCTCATCGACACCGCCGGGCGGTTGCAGACCAAGGGCGGCCTGATGGACGAGCTCACCAAGATTCGCCGCGTCGTCGAGAAGCAGGGCTCGATCGCCGAGGTGCTGCTCGTGCTCGACGCCACGACCGGTCAGAACGGACTCGCCCAGGCCGAAGCGTTCATCGAACATGCCGGAGTGACCGGGCTCGTGCTGACCAAGCTTGACGGCTCAGCCCGCGGCGGCTTCGTGCTGGCAGTGCAGGAGAAAACGGGCATCCCGATCAAACTCGTCGGGCAGGGTGAGGGCATCAACGACCTCACCGGGTTCACCCCGCACGTCTTCGCGCAGAAACTCGTCGGCTGATGGACAATATTAAGGGAGCGATATGAGCATCGAACACGATTTCTTCGGAATTCTCGGCGACGAAGACGAGGGCGAGGTCTACTGGTCGGAGTCGGCCGAACTCGGTGACCAGAGCGTCGAAATCGATCTCAATTCGCCCGATGAAGAATCGGTGACCGCCGAGGCTCTTGATATTGCCGCAGCCATGATCGGCGCCATGGAGGACCTCGACTCGCAGGTGCGCGAGTCCCTGGTAGCCGACCTGTCGGCTGAGGTGTCGGTGACCAGCCAATACATCGCCGAGCAGCTCGACGAGATGGACCAGGAGGCGATTGAGAACGCCATCATCTGGGATTCCGGCGACCAGCAGATCGACTTTCTGCGCTCACTGCGCCTGCAGCGCATCGGCTTTCATCCGCACCACAACGGCAGCGAGGCGCACTTCGCGGTGCTCGAGTACGCCATCAGCCCCGACGACACCGACGGCCTGCTGGTCGTGACGATCGACGTGCACGGCGACACGGTTCTGGTAGCCCTCGACAGCTGACCCTGCACGAGGTGCTTTATAGCCGGGTGCTTTATGGCCGGGTGCTTTATGGCCGGGTCCTTCAGGGACGGGGCCCGGGCCCGGTCCCTGGGCCCAGCTTATAAACTGGGCCCGTGGCTGGAAGGTGGGCCCGGAGCCCCGGAGCCCCGGACGGCTACCCCAGGTGCACCGCAGACCCCGCGCCGAGCAGGTCCTCCTTGCGCGGGCGCACCAGGAAGAACGCAATCGGCGCCGCCGCGAAGATGATGATGGCCGCCCACAGGAAGGCGGACTGGTATCCGCTCACGAGGGCGCCGAGTTGCACGGCCTGTGACGGTTCCTTATCGACCAGATACGAGCTGACGGCTGCGGTGTACAGCGCGGTGAACAGGGCCGTTCCGAGCGATCCGCCGATCTGCTGCATGGCCGTCACGGCCGCGCTCGCAGCCCCGGCGTCGTGGTCGGCGATTCCCGACAGTGCCACGTTCTGCAGTGGCACGAAGATCATCGCGAGGCCGGTACCGAGCAGAATAAGCCCGGGCAGCACCTCGAGCGCATAGTTGCCGCCGACCGTGATGCCGGTCAGCCAGAGCAACCCGGCCGCGCCGACGACCGGTCCGACGGTCATCGGAATGCGTACTCCGGTGCTGGCCAGAAACTTCGACAGCACGCCGGCACCGATCATGATCGTCACGGTCATCGGCAGCGAAGCAATGCCCGACTGGATCGGGGTGTAGCCCAGCACGATCTGAAAGTAGAGCGTGAGAAAGAGCAGCCCGCCGAGCAGCGCCGCGCCCGAGAGCAGCGCGGTGAGAAAGGCGCCGCCGCGCACCTTGTTCGCCATAATGCGAAGCGGCAGCAGCGGATGATTGCTCCGACTTTCCACCAGCACGAACAGTCCCAGCAGCACCAGTCCCAACGGGAGGCAGACGAGCACGGGCCACGTGCCCCACCCGTTCTCAGCCTGTGCGAAGCCGAAAACCAGGGATCCCAGGCCGAGTGCCACGAGAACAGCCCCCGGCACGTCGTACCGCGTGTTGCCGTGCGCTTTGCTCTCGCCAATGACCGGGATCGCGGCCGCGATGGCCACGATGGCGATCGGTACGTTCACGTAGAGGCACCAGCGCCAGCTCGCATACTCGGTCAGCACGCCGCCGAGAATGAGGCCGACGGCCGCGCCGCCGCCGGCGATTGCGCCATAGACGGCGAATGCCTTGATGCGGTCCTTGCCGCCGGGAAAGTTCACCGTGAGCAGGGCGAGCGACGCCGGTGCGAGCAGCGCGGCAAACAGTCCCTGCAGACCGCGGGCGGCGAGTAGCTCCCAGGTGCTCTGGGCGGCACCGCCGAGGGCGGAGGCGATGGCGAACCCGGCCATGCCCACGATGAAGGAGCGCTTGCGCCCCCAGAAGTCGGCGATGCGCCCGCCGAGCAGCAGAAGGGCGCCGAACACGAGCGAGTACAGGGTGACGACCCAGGTGCGGTCGCCGTCGCTCGTGCCGAGCGCTTCCTGCGCTTGGGGGAGCGCGATATTCACGATCGTGCCATCGAGCACCACGGTGAGCTGGGCGAGCGCCACGATGGCGAGCAGCAGCCACTTTCGGGGGTGGGGCGCGGTGGCCCTCGAAGTCATGCTCGGCTATCGCGACGAGCAGGTGCGCCGCATCCGCTTGGCGCAGGAGGCGGGACGGGTCGACGCTGCGTGGGACCCGGTTGAGCTCATGACGCTCATCTTCGGTATCGCCTCGGCCTGGGTGCACGAGCCTGGCGCTTCCCCGGCCCCCGGCGGCATTCCCGACCCGGCAGCCATGGCGGGCCGCCGCACCAACGTCATCCGCGCGGTCGAGCGCCTGATCGCACCGAGTGCAATTCGGCCGATAAACTGACACCATCATGGCAACTTTTGGAAACCTCTCAGATCGTCTTGCCGAGACGTTCAAAAACCTCCGTACCAAGGGCAAGCTCAGCGCAGCGGATGTCGATGGCACAGTCCGCGAGATCCGTCGCGCCCTGCTCGACGCCGACGTGGCCCTCGAGGTCGTCAAGGACTTCACCGGCAAGGTGCGCGAGCGCGCCCTCGGCGACGAGGTCAGCAAGGCCCTGAACCCGGCCCAGCAGGTTGTGCAGATCGTCAACGACGAGCTCATCACGATTCTCGGTGGCCAGCAGCGTCGGCTCGAATTCGCCAAGAAGCCGCCGACCATCATCATGCTCGCGGGCCTGCAGGGTGCCGGTAAGACCACCCTCGCCGGCAAGCTCGCCAAGTGGCTCGCCAAAGACGGCCACACCCCGCTGCTCGTCGCCGCCGACCTGCAACGCCCCAACGCCGTCACGCAGCTGGAAGTCGTCGCGAAGCAGGCCGGCGTCGCCGTGTACGCGCCCGAGCCCGGCAACGGCGTCGGTGACCCGGTCAAGGTGGCCCGCGACGGCGTGAAGTACGCCCTGCAGAAGGTGCACGACGTGGTCATCGTGGACACCGCGGGACGCCTCGGCGTCGACGCCGAGCTCATGAAGCAGGCCGCAAATATCCGCAAGGCGATCGATCCCGACGAGGTGCTCTTCGTCATCGACGCCATGATCGGCCAGGACGCCGTCGCCACGGCGAAGGCCTTCCAGGACGGTGTCGACTTCACCGGTGTCGTGCTGACCAAGCTCGACGGTGACGCCCGCGGTGGCGCGGCCCTCTCGGTCGCGTCGCTCACCGGCCGCCCGATCATGTTCGCCTCGACCGGTGAGGGACTCGACGACTTCGAGCCGTTCCACCCCGACCGCATGGCCGGTCGTATCCTCGACCTCGGTGATATCCTCACCCTGATCGAGCAGGCGCAGGGCGCGTTCGACGAGGACGAGGCCCGCAAGGTCGCCGAGAAATTCGCGACTGACACCTTCACCCTCGACGACTTCCTCGGCCAGATGCAGCAGCTGCGCAACATGGGTTCGATCAAGAAGATGATGAGCATGCTCCCCGGCGCCGGCGCCATGAAGGCGCAGCTCGAAAACTTCGACGAGCGCGAGATCGTGCGCACCGAGGCCATCATCCAGTCGATGACCAAGCTCGAACGCACCACGCCGAAGCTGCTCAACGGCTCCCGCCGCCTGCGCATCGCTCGCGGATCGGGCTCGAGCGTCACCGAGGTCAACCAGCTCGTGCAGCGCTTCGAGCAGGCCGCCAAGATGATGAAAACCGTCGCCAAGGGCGGCATGCCCAACATTCCCGGAATGGGCCCGATCCCCGGTGCCGGCTACGGCGGCAAACCCAAGCAGGTGGCCAAGAAGAAGGGCTCCAAGTCGGGCAACCCGGCCAAACGGGCCGCCGAGAACGCCGCGATCGCCTCGGGCGTCAAGCCGACCGGAGAATCCGTCAAAGCGGATGCCGTCGGTTCCGGCTTCGGCCTCGGCTCCGGCGCCCAGCCCGGCAAGGGTAAAGCAGGCGGGCCGACCGAAGAGGAAATGGCCGCGCTTCAGAAAATGCTCGGCCGGTAGCATCCGCTCGTGGACGGGGCCCAGGCCCGGTCCACGGGCCCAGCTTATAAACTGGGCCCGTGGCCATAGGGTGGGCCCGCGAAAGGCTGGGAACCCGCGCTGAATTCGGCGCCGGGCGTCGCGACCAGCACTGGGCCCGGTCCTAGGCTTGAACCATGACTTCGACGACGAACCAGACGAACCGCAGCATGCGCTTGGGCGTACAGATCGCCCCGCAGCACGCCCAGTACTCCAAAATTCGTGACACGCTCACTGAAGTGGAGGCGCTCGGCGCCGACATCGCCTTCAACTGGGACCACTTCTTTCCGCTCACCGGCGAACCCGACGGCCTGCACTTCGAATCATGGACCATCCTTGCCGCCTGGGCCGAGCAGACCACGACCCTCGAATTCGGTGCCCTGGTCAACTGCAACAGCTATCGCAACGCCGACCTGCAGGCGGACATGGCCCGCACGATCGACCACATCAGCGGCGGACGCTTCATCTTCGGTACCGGCGCCGGCTGGTTCGAACGCGACTACCAGGAGTACGGCTACGAGTTCGGCACCCCAGGCACCCGCCTGAACGCGCTCGACGACAGCCTGAACCGCATCGAGGCTCGCTGGGCCAAGCTCAACCCATTGCCCACCCGCGATATCCCGGTGCTCATCGGCGGTGGCGGCGAGAAGAAAACCCTCCGCATCGTCGCCCAGCACGCCGACATCTGGCACTCGTTCTCGAACCCCGAAGTGCTCGAGCACAAGCTCGGCGTGCTCGGCGCCTGGTGCGACGAGGTCGGCCGCGATATCAGCGAAATCGAGATCTCCACGGAACTGCGGGGGCGCACGGTGGAAGACGCCAACACGCTCTATGACCTCGGCACCCGCCTGTTCACGGTCGGCATCACCGGCCCCGACTACGATCTCGGCCCGGCGACCGACTGGCTGGCCTGGCGCGACAGCAAGAACGCCTGATTCGACTCGGCCCAGAAGCTGGACCAACGTCGGGCGTTGTAGGTTCGCCACCAGTAAAGCGGTCGGAGCGCGTGAGCGACAGCGGACGCCCCGTGCCGGCGGGAAGTCTTTGCCCTCGTCGAACGTTATCCGTGTAGGTCAGCCAATTGAAAGGAATATACCCATGAGCAAGACTTGGTTTATTACTGGCGCGTCCAAGGGGTTTGGCCGCCAGTGGACGGAAGCTGCGTTAGAACGTGGCGACAGCGTTGCAGGCACCGCACGAAAATTGGAAACTCTCGATGCTCTCGTTGAGAAGTACCCGAATACTTTTTTGCCGATGCGGCTCGACGTCACGGACCGGGACGCGGATTTCGCGGCCGTGCAAGAGGCGGCCGAGCACTTCGGTCAGCTCGATATCGTCGTCAATAACGCTGGGTTCGGTCACTTCGGCATGGTTGAGGAGTTGACCGAAGACGAGGCCCGCGCTCAAATCGAGACGAACCTGTTCGGCGCGCTCTGGATCACACAGGCGGCGGTGCCCGTCATGCGAAAGCAGGGTTCGGGTCACATCATCCAGGTCTCGAGTATCGGCGGTATCAGCGCCTTTCCCACCGTCGGTATCTACCATGCGTCGAAGTGGGCACTCGAGGGCTTTTCACAGTCGCTCTCCCAGGAGGTCGCGGGCTTCGGCATTAACGTGACACTGGTGGAACCCGGTAGCTTCTCGACCGATTGGTCGGGTCCCTCCGCCTCGCGTAGCGACGAGATGGCGGAGTACGCCGATGTGCGACAGGCGGCGGCGCGTCGTCCCTCTGCAAACGATCCCGGTGACCCGGAGGCTACCAGGGGCGCGATTCTCAAGGTCGTCGATGCACAGAAGCCGCCACTGCGCATCTTCTTCGGCAAGGCGCCCCTGGGCATCGCGACGAAGGACTACGAGTCACGACTGGCCACGTGGAACGAATGGCAGCCGGTGTCGATTGAGGCACACGGTGCCTGAGTCTCCAGGACCACCGCGCACTCAACGGTGAGCTGGCGGAACCTTCAAGCGCAGGAAATTTTCCCAGCCGCAGCGGGTGAATCAGCAAACTCCGCGTGCGGTTCCAGGACATTCCGCGACGAAACGAGGGCCAGAGTCGGGATTGTCAGGTGGTGGGCAGGGCGGCTGTCGTCTGTGCGGGATTCCAGACCGCGCGCTCGCGGTGGGCGAATTCGGCGAAGCGAATGGGCTCCCGGCCAAGGACCCCGCGCACCGTGTCGGTCAGCTCGCCCGCCATGCCGAGGCGGGCGGTGGTGTAGATCGCGGCAGTGAATAAAACCATTCCCCACGGCATGCCGAGGGTGCGGCGTGCGTGTTGGAGGTATCGCATGATGCCGGTCCGTGCATAGCGAATGGGGCGGCCGAGTTCGTCCGTCAAGATCTGGGCAACCTGCTGGTAGGTGAGGGCTTCACTCCCCGTCACCGTGTCGGCGGTGTCGGTGTCGGCGTGGGACGATGGGGCGAGCAGGGCGGCCGCGGCGATCGCGCCGATGTCTTCCAGATCGACGAATGCGGTCGCGCCCCGCCCGGCCGGAACCATGATCTCGTCGCGATCACGGATGTCGGTCAGGTGGGTGGTGGAGAGGTTCTGGTGGAAGAACGAGGCGCGAACGAACGTCCACGCGACCCTCGATGTGCGAAGCCAGGTTTCGATGGCGGCATGCGGTACGACCAGGTTTGGATCGTTCGCCATTCGAAAACGTCTCGTCGTGCTTCCCTACCCAAATGTTATCCGTCGTGATCGCTAGCGCACCCGCCGTAGCCGAATCGGGCCTTTCGCTGTCGACGGGTCGACCACGGCGCCGCCTTGGGTGATCTGCAGTTCACCGCGGGAGACCATGCGGCGGGCGGCTCGCCTGGCCGGTTCCATGAGATCGCGCCATTCCTCATTGCCGACAGCCTTCGCCGCGTCGGACGGACAGATCGTGGCGGCCTGTGCCCGGGCAGTGAGCAGGGTCGTAATCGATTCTTCCAACCGCAGATCGGTCGCGGTGACCCCGCGGTTACGGCATGAGTCCGAACAGTATTTCACCGAATCCCAGTCGCGCGCCCACTTCACGCGCCACTCGATCCGGCGGCCACACGACGCGCAGGTCTTCTCCGGGACGCGATCCGCAGGGGTCGAATCGGCCCGTTGATGGTGCACCATTCTAGCGGCCCAGCCCCTCGGCCAGCTCGTGGCTGAGCGCCGCAACGACCGCGGGCAGGCTGCCGCCGTGGGTGGCAGCCACGGCGAGCTGCCGCTGGTAGCTGCCGCCGTCGTCGACGATGCGGTGGAGGCCGAGCAGCTCCGGCAGGCAGCCGAGGCGCTCCGCGGTGGGGGAGAGCGTCTCGATGAGGCGACGCACGTCATCCGTTACCAGGCATTCGGCGCCCATTGCATCGAGGATGATCTCGGCGCCCAGCCCATAGCGGGCCGCCCGCCACTTGTTCTCACGCACGAACCACGGCTGCATGCGCGGTACGTCTTCGCCTTGGTCGAGGCGGGTGGACATCCACTCGACCAGGCACTGGATGAACGCGGCGATCGCGGCGAGTTCCACGGCGGTGGAGACTCCATCGCAGACGCGCACCTCGATCGTGCCCCAGCGCGGTGACGGGCGAATATCCCAGCGCACCTCGGTGACGTCCTCGATGATGCCGGTCACCGCCATGTCGTCGACGTAACGCTCCCAGGCGTCCCAGTCGGGCAGGTCCCACGGCAGGCCGGCGGTTGGAAGCTGCTGGAACATGAGCGAGCGATTGCTCGCGTAGCCGGTGTCGACGCCGGCCCAGAACGGGCTCGATGCGCTGAGCGCCTGCAGGTGCGGCACGTAGGTGAGCAGGCCGTGCATGATCGGAATCACTTTGGCCTTGTCCTCGATGCCGACGTGCACGTGAATGCCCCAGATCATCATGTTGCGCCCCCACCACTGCGTGCGGTCGATGAGCTTGTGATAGCGAGCCTTGTCGGTGATGGTCTGGTCAAACCACTGCGCAAACGGATGCGAGCCGCTACAGATCACGTCCACCTCGCGACCTTCCAGAACGCGACGTACCTCACCGAGCTGGCCGGCGACATCCGCTACCGCGTGGCCGACGGTGTCGTGCACGCCGGACACCAGCTCGACCGTGTTGAGCAGCAGCTCACCGGTGATCGTGGGGTGGGCCGAACCGTCGGGACCGCGCAGGGCGTCGAGCACCTGGTCGGCGATATTTGCCAGATCGCCGGTCTCGCGGTCGACGAGGGCGACCTCCCACTCGATGCCCACGGTCGAGCGGGCGGATCGGGCGAAGTCGAGTGGCACGGGAGCTCCTTGGGTGGACCGGTGACGGCCATTGAGGTTCGATTATCACAATGACAGCAATCTCTGACACAATGATTAGTCGCGATCCGTTGTGCCCGACCCTCTATCTCGGTGCAACGTGATCCTATAGAGCTTATGCCGAGTGTGCCCCCACGCTCACGGCCCAAGGTTCGCCAAACAACGAATTAACACTGGAGAATTGTGGCTGTCAAAATCCGTCTGAAGCGCATGGGCAAGATCCGTGCACCGTACTACCGCATTGTCGTTGCCGACGCGCGCACCAAGCGCGACGGTCGTGTCATCGAAGAAATCGGCATCTACCACCCCACGGAGGAGCCCTCTGTCATCGAGGTCAAGTCCGAGCGTGCGCAGTACTGGCTCAGCGTGGGCGCTCAGCCGACCGAGCAGGTTGCTGCACTCCTCAAGCTCACGGGCGACTGGGGCATCTTCAAGGGCGACAAGAACGCCAAGAGCACCGTCAAGGTGAAGGAACCGAAGGCTGCTTTCGTCGCTGACGAGAAGAAGAAGCCGGTTCTCAAGCCCAAGGCTGAGAAGCCGGTCGCCAAGGCCCCCGAGGTCGCTGCAGAAGCAACCGAAGAGGCGTAACTGTTGCTTGCTCCCGCGCTCGAACACCTTGTCAAGGGGATCGTTGATCACCCGGACGATGTGCACGTTGCAGAAAAGAATTCTGCAAGAGGCGAGGTGCTCGAGGTTCGTGTGAACCCCGAGGATCTCGGCCGGGTCATTGGTCGTGCGGGTCGAACCGCCAAGGCCCTGCGCACCCTCGTTGCAGCTCTGGCCGATGGTCGACGCGTTCGCGTCGACGTCGTCGACACCGATTTCTAGTTCAGTGAACGACGCAACTGTGGACGACAGCGAGAAGGACCGCACCCAGCAGTTACGGGTGGGGCGCCTGACCAAGGCTCACGGCCTCAAGGGAGCAATCAAGCTCGAACTGTTCACGGATGACCCGGGACGACGTTTCGTCCCGGGCGCCGTGTTCACCCTGCAGGTTCCGACCGGCTCGGCCTGGCACGGCAAGACGATCGAACTCGTCGAGCTCCGCTGGTATAACCAGCACGCGGTCGGTTTTTTCAAGGATGTCGTCGATCGCAGCGCGGCGGAAACGCTCGCGAAGGCGATCCTCTGGATCGACGCGGACGTCGCCGAGCAGTCGGATGAAGAAGACGCCTGGTACGACCACCAGCTGGTCGGCCTCGCCGTCATGCGTGACGGTGTGCGCATCGGCACCATCGGTCGCCTCGAGCACATGCCCGCGCAAGACTTGTTGATCGTGAAAACGCCCACCGGCGACGTCATGATCCCTTTCGTGAAGGCCATCGTGCCGAGCGTCGACGTGAAAAACGGCGTAGTCACGATCACGCCGCCGCCCGGGCTGCTCGAAGAGCTGCCCGAGGACCCGACTGACGCTGAGCCTACTCTTGAAACTGACTCTGACACGGATGCCGCGGCATCCGCTCTTAAGACAGACTAAGACTCAGACCGCACCCCTGCCGGACTGTACCGATGTGTTTCACACGGGAACAGCCCGGCATCTGTGCGTCCTGGGCTAGACGTTGAGGCGGTAGCCGCGCTTGACCACCGTCGCGACCAGCCCGGGAATGCCGAGCGTCTGCCGCAGCCGGCTGAGCGAGACCTCCATGGCATGGTCGTCGGAGTCGCCGGCCAGGGCCAGCGTGAGGTCCTCACGGGAGACGACCGCCCCGCGTGCCCGCACGAGCGCCCGCAGAATGGCGACGGCCGTCGGCGGCAGCTGCACACGTTCCTCGCCGACCTGCACGAGCGAACCGCGCAGCTGCACGAGCCCGTTCTGGGTCTCGACCCGCTCGATCATGTTCTGCTCGAGGTGTTCGCAGACCAGCCGAATCAGCGCGCCCATGCGAAAACGGGTCGGCTGAATGGGTGCGATCCCCGCGGCGATCAGCGGGGCACTGGTCACCGGGCCGACCGCTGCCGCGCAGACCTGGGTCTGCAGCGCCTTGAGTAGCTCGGGGTAGACCTCCATGCCTTCCGCCGCGGTGAACAGCGCGTGCACGGCCGGCGCACTCGTAAACGTGACGCAGTCCAGCTGGCGGGCACAGATTGCCTCGACCAGTTTGTACACCCGCTCGTCGGTGTCGTCGACGGCGATCCACCGGTACGGCGCGACGACGAGCACGCGCTCGTGCACCGCGCGCAGCCGGTCGAGCTGCTGTTCGTCGGTGGCTCCGTGCACCTGGATTCCGATCGTGAGCCCGGGCGAGTACTCGGCCAGAACCTTGTCAACGAGCGAGGCCGTCGTCTCCGAATCGCTCATCCCGGAGTCACCCAGCCCGGTCGCCCGAATGCCGCCACGCGCTTTCGGCCCGCGCACCAGGATGGTCGTCTCGGCCAGGGCGTCGGTCAGGTCGGAGCCGAGACCATCGGCCTCGGCCACCTCGAACCAGCGGCGCACTCCGTAACCGGTGGTCGCGAGCAGAATATCGGGCCGCGCGGCGATCATGGTGCGGGTGTCATCGAGCAGCGGGCCGTCCTGCTGCGAGTGCGCGATGCGCAGGGTCGGCGCGTGCACAACGCGCGCACCGCGCCGCTCAAAGGCGTCGATCAAGTCGCTGGAGCGCCGATCACTCGTCACGCCGATACGAAAGCCCTCAAGTTGGTTCGCCTGCAGAAACGGTGCCGCGACCTCGATCGGCTCGACGGCACCCGGCAGGCGCGCGTGGTGCGCGTACAGATCGGGTGCGGGCACATCGTTCGTTTCCGTCATCAGTCGGTGCCCGCAAACTCGGCCGCTCGGGCCACGAGGTCCTCGGCGGCGGCGTCGCCGCTGTAGGCGAGGCGTACGACCTCGCCGACGACCAGCACGGCGGGGCTGCGCACGCCGGCGGCAGCGGCATCGGCCAGCACCGCCGACAGTGTGCTCACGGTGGTGCGCTGGGTGGCGCTGAACCCGCGTTCAATAATGGCCACGGGCATCTCGGCCGACATGCCGTGCCGGAGCAGCCCCTGACTGAGGGTCGGCAGGGTGCCGACGCCCATGAGTACCACGATGGTGCTGCCGAGCAGGGTGAGTCCTTCGAGTTCGTTGTCGGTGAGTGGTGCGTGGCCGCTGATCACGGTGAAGGCGTGGCTGATGCCGCGGTGGGTCAGCGGGATTCCGGCCGCGGCCGGCACCGCAAGCGCACTCGTGACGCCGGAGATGACGGTGACGGCGATGCCATTGCGGTGGCAGGCGAGCACTTCTTCACTCCCGCGACCGAAGACATAGGGGTCGCCGCCCTTGAGCCGCACGACGCGTTTGCCGGCGAGGGCATGCTCGACCATGAGTTCTTCGATTCCGGTCTGCGAGACCGGGTGGCTGCCGGCGCGTTTGCCGACGTCGATGAGCGTCGCCTGGGGTGCGAGGGAGGCGAGGTCGTCGCTCGGCGCGAGGCGGTCGAACAACACGACATCCGCTTGCGCGAGGGCGGTCACCGCGGCCACGGTCAGCAGTTCAGCGGCACCGGGGCCGCCACCCACCAGGGTGACGGGACCGGTGGTCACTGGGTCGGCGGCTACTGAACTGGAGCTGACTGACCCAGCCGTACGGGAACTCTGGGCTGTCATTTGCCTACTCTTTTCGAACGGGAATGCGGCTTCCACTTAGGAGAACAGTACTCGACGAGGCCCGTTCGGCCGGAGTCGCCGGCCTTATTTGGTCACGCTCCGTAACGAGCGCGATGCTCGGGTCGGGTTCGGCCGGAGCGTTCACGAAGGAACGAAACCGGCGCAGTCGTTCAGGGTCGGCGAGCGTCGCCGCCCACTCGTCTTCGTAGTTGTCGACGTGGGCGAGCATGGCCTGCTCGAGCTCCTCGGCCAGTCCAAGCAAGTCGTTGATGACGACGTCGCGCACGTGCTCGAGGCCGCCCTCGAGGTCCTCCATCCAGCGGGCGGTGCGCTGCATCCGATCGGCCGTGCGAATGTAGTACATCATGTAGCGGTCGATGTACTTGATCAGGGTTTCTTCATCGAGGTCGGTCGCGAGCAGCTGCCCGTGCGCCGGCTGAAAACCGCCGTTGCCGCCGACGTACATGTTCCAGCCGTTGTCGCTCGCGATAATGCCGACGTCCTTGGCCCGGGCTTCGGCGCACTCGCGGGCGCAGCCCGACACCCCGAACTTGAACTTGTGCGGCGCGCGCAGGCCGCGATAGCGCAATTCGAGCCGAATCGCGAGGCCGACGGCATCCTGCACGCCGAACCGGCACCAGGTGGAGCCGACGCAGGACTTCACGTTGCGCAGCGCTTTGCCGTAGGCCTGCCCCGACTCGAAGCCAGCGTCCACCAAAATGCGCCAGATGTCGGGCAGCTGTTCCAGCCGGGCGCCGAACAGGTCGATGCGCTGTCCGCCCGTGATCTTGGTATAGAGGTCGAAGTCGAGCGCGACCTGGGCGATCACGGCCAGTTTGGTCGGGGTGATCTCGCCACCCGGAATGCGGGGGACCACCGAGTAGGTGCCGTCCTTCTGCATGTTGGCCATGGCGCGGTCGTTGGTGTCCTGCAGGGTGCCGCGGCCGGCATCAAGAATGTAGGAGGTGTTCTGGCTGGCCAGGATGGAGCCGACGGCTGGCTTGCAGACATCACAGCCACGACCGGTGCCGAAGCGGGAGAAGATCTCGTCGCTCGACGTGAGCCCCAGCACCCGCACCGATTCGAACAGCTCTTGGCGGCTCAGCTCGAAGTGCTCGCACAGGGCGTGCGAGACCGTTTGACCGGATGCAGTCAGCTCGGCCTCAAGGATCTTCTTGACCAGCGGCACGCACGAACCGCACTGGGTGCCGGCCCGGGTGCAGACCTTGAGCGCGCCGAGCTCGGTACAGGCATCGGTGTGGTCGTCGCCGCGAACGGCATTTCGCACCGCGCCGGCCGAGACCATGTTGCAGGAGCAGACCAGGGCGTCGTCGGGCAGTTCGTCGCCAGCCGGGGCCTCGGCGCCGGCGGCTGAGAGGTAGGCGGCGGGCTCGCTGCTGAGCTGTCGGCCCACCATCGGGCGGAGTGCCGAGTAGGGCGTGGCGTCACCGACGAAGATGCCGCCGAGCAGGGTTTTGGCGTCGTCGGTCATGACAAGCTTTTGGTACAGCCCACGGGCCGGGTCGGCGTAGACGATTTCCAGCGAGCCGGGCGTCGTCGCGAGGGCGTCGCCGAAGCTCGCGACGTCGACGCCGGACAGCTTGAGCTTGGTGGCATCGTCGACGGTCGTGAACTCGGCGATGCCGCCGAGCAGACGGTCGGCGACGACCTCGGCCATGGCGTTGGCCGGGGCGACGAGGCCCACGCAGCGATCGTTCCAGCTGGCGACCTCGCCGATCGCCCAGATGCCCGGGTCGCTGGTGCGGCAGTCGTTGCCGATCGTGACGCCGCCGCGGGTGCCCACGGTGAGCCCGGCATCGCGGGCCAGTTCGTCGCGAGGCGAGATGCCGATCGCGTAGACGACCATGTCGGCGGCGATGTCGCGGCCGTCGCCGAGCTGCAGGCCGGTCACGGCGGTGTTGTCGTCGTTGGTGAGGATGGTGCGGGCGCGGGTGCCGAGGTGCAGTTCGATGCCCTGGGCAACGATGAGCCGGCCGAGCGACTGTCCGCCGCCCTCGTCGAGCTGGGCGGACATGAGCCAGCCGCCGGAGTGCACGATGGCCGATTCGGCGCCGAGCTTGTGCAGTCCGCCGGCCGCTTCGAGGCCGAGCAGACCGCCGCCGGCCACGACGACCTTGGGGGTGCGGCCGAGTGAGGCGGTCAGAGCGGCGAGTTCGTCGACGAGGGCGTCGACGTCGTCGAGGGTGCGGTACACCCGAATATGTTCGTGGCCGGGCAGCTCCGGTACGGGGGCACTGGAACCGGTGGCGAGCACGAGGTCGTCGTACTGCAGCACCGCGCCGGTCGACGTCGTGACTGTGCGGGCGAGCCGGTCGATGCTTGTGGCCCGTTCGTTGATGCGCAGCGCGATGCGTTCGCTGTTCCACGGGGCCGTGGGCTCGAGGGTGAGGTCGATCAGGCCGGCCAGGCGCTGGCTCAGCGCGACCCGGTCGTAGGGTCGGTGGTTTTCTTCGGCCAGCACGGTGATCGAGAGGGCGTGCTCGGTGTCGCGGGAGTGCAGCGCGTCGGTGAGGCGGTGCGCGGCCGGTCCGCCGCCGATAACGATGACGCGGCGCGGGGCGTCTGGATCGGCGCTGGCGGCATCCGCTGGGGTCGTCGATGTGACGGCGTGCGTCGAATCCATAGCGGGAGCCGCAGGGTCTGGGGCAGAATACGCGGAGGCGGTTTCACGAGAAGCTGGCATCAGCATCCTTTCAAAGCGGGGCGATCATGAGCGTAGTTCGGGGCAGTTTCACCCTCGTGTCGCACGTGTGTCCCGTACTGGTCGAAAGCCCCACAGTGCGGCGTTCCCGCTGTGAGGCGGGTTTCACTCGGGGGAAACATAGGGGGCGACTAGCCGAAATATGGCTCGCCTACCGTGGTACCAACGCACAAACGCGACAACCCCCGATAGAAACTCCCTGGGAGCGCACCATGACGATGACCGACATGACAACGACCATGACCCGCCCCACAGTGGTCTGGGAGCGCGCCTGCGCCGTGACCGATCTGGAACCCAGCTGGGGCGAAGCCGCACTGATCCGCATGAAGCAGATCGCCTTATTTCTGCTCTCGCCCACCGAGATCTACGCCGTCGACCACCGCGACCCGCACACCGAGGCCAACGTCATGGCCCGCGGCATCGTCGGGTCCAAGGGAGACCGCCCCACCATCGCTTCACCGCTGCACAAAGAGGTCTACGACCTCGGTACCGGCGAATGCTTCACCAACCCGACCCTCGTGCTGAACACCTACGAGACCCGCATTGTCGGCGGCTATATCGAGGTCGCGGTCGAGACTGAACTACTCGCTGCGGCATGACCCTGCTTGGGGAACGGCGCGACACTGAACGGCGCAGCACCTTCGGGCGCCGCGCTGCGATCAGCACGCCGCTGCCCGCCGCGCTCGTCGCCATCTCGCACGGCACCAACTCGCCTGACGGCCAGGCGGCCATCGCCGCTCTCGTCTCGGCCGTCTCCCTCGCCCGCCCCGATCTAGCTGTGACCGGGGGTTTCGTTGATGTGCAGCAACCGGATGTCGCGGCGAGCCTTGGCGCGGTACGCCCGGACTGCGCCGCTGTCGTAGTGCCCCTGCTGCTCTCGGCCGGGTACCACGTCCACGTCGACCTGCAACGTGAAACCAGTGCGCACGACCGCGTGACGACGGTGTCGCGCGCGCTCGGCCCGGACGACCGACTCATCGACGTGCTGGTGCAGCGCCTTCTGGCCGACGGGTTCGACAGGCGGGTACGCGGCCAGGAGATCGTGCTCGCCGCCGCCGGCTCGAGCGATTCCCGCGCAGTGCACGACTGCCGCACGGTCGGCGGCCTGCTGGAACAGCGCCTCGGCGTGCGCGTCACCGTGGGCTTTCTCTCGGCCGCAACGCCGCGACTGGCCTGCGCCGTCACCGGGGCCCGGCTCCGGAGCGCCAACGTCACCGTCAGCACCTATCTCGTGGCTCCCGGATTCTTCTTCGACCTGACCCGCGCCCAGAGCGTCGGCGCCGACCTGGTCACCGCTCCGCTGCTCCTGCCGGGGGAATCCGCCCCCGCTCCGTTGGTTGATCTGGTTCTCGACCGATACCTCGAGGCGAAAGAGAGCGCCGGACTCTTCTAGAATTTGACCATGCGCATCGATATTGTCACCATTTTTCCCGAATTCTTCGATGTGCTCGATCTGTCTCTGCTCGGCAAGGCCCGGCAGAGCGGACTGATTGATCTGGGCGTGCACAATCTGCGCGACTCCACCATTGACCGGCACCACTCGGTCGATGACACCCCCTACGGCGGCGGTGCCGGAATGGTCATGAAGGCGGAGCCGTGGGGCGCGGCCCTGGACGCCATTCTCGGTTCCGATGCGCCCGCTGCTGCGCCCGCTGCACAGGCCGAGGGCGGCCCCATCCTCATCTTTCCCTCACCGGCGGGCGACCAGTTCACCCAGGCGATGGCCCGCGAGCTGTCCCTCGAGCAGCACCTTGTCTTCGGCTGCGGCCGCTACGAGGGCATCGACCAGCGTGTGGTCGACCACTACTCACAGCGCGGCCGGGTGCGCCTGGTCAGCCTCGGCGACTACGTGCTCAACGGGGGAGAGGTCGCCGTCATGGCCATGATCGAAGCGATCGGCAGGCTCATTCCCGGTGTCGTCGGCAATCCCGCGAGCCTCGTCGAGGAATCCCACGAAGACGGCCTGCTCGAATACCCGAGTTACACCAAGCCGGCCAGCTGGCGCGGCCTCGAAGTGCCGCCGGTGTTGCTCAGCGGCAACCACGGCGCCATCAGCACCTGGCGGCGCCAGCAGCAGATCGAACGCACCGAACGGGTGCGCCCCGATCTATTGCCGCGCACAATCTAGAGCACAACCTTCTGCCTCCAGCGAACGCCAAGGTTAGTGTCAGTCCCCGTCGATAAACTTGGGGTCGTGATCATCCGCCGTGCCTTCTACCACTGGCAATTTATTGCCGCCGGAGCCCTGCCGCTCTGGCTTCTCGTCGGTTCCGCCATATTTGGCTCCGGTGCCTGGGCGGTCCTGGGCATCTTCTTCGGAGCCGTTCTGATCGGCCTCGGGCTACTGCTGGTGGCACTCGTCATCTACGCGCGCAAAGAGGTCCGCGAAACCCGGGCGGTCTCCTACGCCGATGTCGGCGTGCTTGCACTCTGGCACCTGCTCATCATCGCAATTCCCTTTTCAACGGATGCCGCCGGCTGGCTCAGTGTGCTCGTCATCATCGGCGGGCTGGCCGTGTTCTGGTTCGCCGTCTGGGAGCTGTTCGCCGCTGCCCGGCGTCGCATGCGCGCCATGGTCGACCTGGTGGAACAGCAGGCGCGCGGGCAGTCTGCGCAGGGCCGGTCTGCGCCGGCCGGGCCGCAGCATCCACTGCCCGGCCGCGGCGCGCCCTTCGGACGACCCGGCACCCCCGAGACCATCATCATCGAAGAAAAGCGCGACCGGCCCTAACCTGCCCGCCCCGCTTTGCAGTGCGCGTCAGTTCATGGCAGAATAGGCGATTGTGCCGCTGCAGGACTCTGCCACAGGGGAACCTGCTTTGTGCGGCGCACATCCTTATACTGATTGCTTCGAATGAAGCACCTAGCGTAGTCGACCTGTGGCGGGTACAGAGAGCGAAACAACATGCATATTCTCGACGCGGTAGACGCCCCATCGCTGAAGACAGATCTTCCTGACTTCCGTGCCGGCGACACCGTCAAGGTTCACGTCAACATCATTGAGGGAACCCGCTCTCGTATCCAGGTCTTCCAGGGAGTCGTCATCGGCCGCTCCGGCGAAGGCGTGCGCGAAACGTTCTGCGTTCGCAAGGTCAGCTTTCAGATCGGCGTCGAGCGTACCTTCCCGGTGCACTCCCCGGTCATCGACCACATCGAGATCGTGACCCGCGGCGATGTTCGTCGCGCGAAGCTGTACTACCTGCGCGACCTGCGTGGCAAGAAGGCCAAGATCAAGGAAAAGCGCTAACTTTCGCGCCTACTAAGATCCAACCGGATTCTTCACTGAGCTCCCCATCACCTAAACTGATGGGGAGCTCAGGCGGTTAAATGACAGATGAAGTGCTCGCCTCCAGGTCCGATCATCGGGTGACAGGGTCGAAGAAGTCTCGCAGTAAGAAGGCGTCCAGCAAGAAGCGCAGCGTCTTACTGTTCATCCGCGACCTCCTGATCATTTTCGTGGTCGCACTGCTCATCTCCTTCCTGATCAAGACCTTCCTGATCCGGTCGTTCTATATCCCCTCCGGGTCGATGGAGAACACCTTGCAGATCAACGACCGCATCATCGTGAACCAGCTCGAACCGGAGCTGATTCCGATCACTCGCGGCGACGTCATCGTGTTCAAGGATCCGGGCGGATGGTTGCTGCCCCAGGCGGACGTGGTGCAAAACCCGATCGTGGCCGGCGCCGACTGGCTGCTCTCGGTCGTTGGACTCTCAGCTCCCGACAGCAATGATCACCTCATCAAACGCGTCATCGGGCTGCCCGGCGACCACGTCGTGTGCTGTAACGCCCTCGGCCAGATGAGCGTCAACGATGTTCCTCTCGACGAGTCGGCCTACGTGCTGCTGCCGGCCGGCGAGACCACGGTGTCCAAGGACGACTTCGACGTCACCATCCCGGCGGACTCGCTCTGGATGATGGGCGACAACCGCTACAACTCCAAGGACTCCCGCTACAACGGTGACACCGCCGGCAAGGGCTACGTCCCCATCGAAAACGTGGTCGGTCGTGCCCTCGTCGTGAGCTGGCCGCTGGCCCGCTGGGCCTGGCTGGATGACTACCCCGATGTGTTCCGCGAGGTGGAACAAGCCGACAAAGGCTCCGAGTAGTGGCCGTGTCCGACCCCACCCTCGAGGTGGAGTTCGACCTGCTGCGCACCGGCGCCAGCTTCGTGATCGGCTGTGACGAGGTGGGCCGCGGCGCTCTCGCCGGGCCAGTGGCCGTAGGATTTGCCGCGGTGAACGCATCCGTTCTGGCCATGCCGGTGGGACTACGCGATTCCAAGATGCTCAGCGAACCGCGCCGGGAACTTCTCGCCCCCCTCGCCTCGCAGTGGGCGACGCACTCGGCCGTCGGGCTCGCCTCGGCCGCCGAGGTCGATGAACTCGGCATCATCGCCTGCCTCGGGCTGGCCGGTAAGCGTGCCCTGTCCGATCTATACCTGCAGGGTGTCGATGTGGCCGGCAGCATCGTGCTGCTCGATGGCAGCGACGACTGGCTGAACAAGGCCCTGGCCACCCCGTTGAGCGTCGTGACCCGCATCAAAGCCGACCGGGATTGCGGGTCGGTGGCGGCGGCATCCGTTATTGCTAAGGTGCACCGCGACCGTCTGATGATCGCCGCACACGATGGCGCTCCCGGCTACGGCTGGGCGTCGAACAAGGGCTACGGCAGCGCGGCACACATGAGCGCGATCGACCTGCTCGGGCCGAGCCCTCTACACCGAAAATCGTGGCTCAAAATCTCAGCGTAAGATGAGATCACCATGGAAGAAGATGAATTCGAGGACTACGACCGCGAGGTCGAGTTGGCCCTGTACCGGGAATATCGAGACGTCGTTGGTCAGTTCCAGTACGTCGTCGAAACCGAACGACGCTTCTACCTCGCGAACGAGGTCGAACTGGTGCGCCGTGACACGGAACACGATTTCTACTTCGAACTGACCATGAAGGACGTCTGGGTCTGGGACGTCTACCGCTCGGATCGATTCGTGAAATCGGTGCGTGTGCTGACCTTCAAGGACGTCAACGTGGAAGAGCTCGCGTCGAAAGACTTCGAACTTCCCAAGGAACTTGCGCTCGACGAGTGAGGAATGACTCCGGGGCCTCGGGTGGCCGGACAGGACCGACGAAGGTTTAGGAAGGCAACCCTGTGATCCAGGACGCTGATCGTGCCCGTGCTCTGTGGAGCAACCGCGAGGCTCTCGCCGAGGCGATGATTCCTCTGATCGGGCGCCTCTACCGGGACAACACCGTGGTGACGAGCGTCTACGGACGCGGTCTGGTCAACAAATCGGTCGTTGGTCTGCTCAAAGCACATCGCTTCGCCCGTCACATAGCGGATGTCGAGCTTCCGCTCGAAGAGACCCTCCCCATTTTGCAGGCCATCGACGGCCTCAATCTGGGGGCTGCGTCGATCGACCTCGCGCGCCTCGCGCTCGGTTTTCGCGAGCAAAACAGCCGAGTCACCCTGGAAGAATACCTCCGCGCTGAACTCGCCGACGTCGTCGGCCAGCACGGACTCGACGGTCGCACCAGCACCGACGTTGTGCTCTACGGTTTCGGCCGTATCGGGCGCCTGCTCGCGCGCATCCTGATCGAACACGCCGGCGGCGGGCAGGGCCTGCGCCTGCGCGCGATCGTCGTGCGCCGCGGTTCGGCCAACGACCTGGTCAAGCGGGCCAGCCTGCTGCGCCGCGACTCGGTGCACGGCCCGTTCGAGGGCACGATCACCATCGACGAAGAGAACAACACCATCCTCGCCAACGGCACACTCATCCAGGTGATCTACTCCGGCGACCCGGCCAGCGTCGACTACACCCAGTACGGCATCCACGATGCCATCGTCGTTGACAACACCGGCAAGTGGCGCGACGAAGAGGGCCTCTCCCAGCACCTGAAATGCCCCGGCGTTGCCCGGGTGCTGCTCACCGCGCCGGGCAAAGGCGCGCTCAAGAACATCGTGCACGGCATCAACCACGGGGACATTCTGCCGACCGACCGCATCATCACCGCGGCGTCCTGCACCACGAACGCGATCACCCCGGTCCTGAAGGCCGTCAACGATCGCTACGGAATCATCGACGGCCACGTCGAAACCGTGCACTCGTTCACGAATGACCAGAACCTCATCGACAACTTCCACTCCGGTGACCGTCGGGGCCGTTCAGCCGCGCTCAACATGGTGATCACCGAGACCGGTGCCGCCAAGGCCGTGGCCAAGGCCCTGCCGGAGCTGGCCGGTAAGCTCACCGGCAACGCGATCCGCGTTCCCACGCCCGACGTGTCGATGGCTATCCTCAACCTGAACCTGGCCAGCGCGACCGATAAGGAGGAGCTCAACACCTACCTGCGCACGATGTCGCTGCACTCCTCGCTGCACCGCCAGATCGACTTCATCGACTCGCCCGAGGTGGTCTCGAGCGACTTCCTCGGCTCGCGTCGCGCTGGCATCGTCGATGGCTTGGCCACGATCGTCACCGACCAGAAGGCCGTGCTCTACGTCTGGTACGACAACGAATACGGCTACAGCTGCCAGGTGATTCGGGTGCTCGAGGAGATGTCCGGCGTGCACGCGCCGATCTTCCCGCCCATCCTGGTCGAGGCGCTCGAGCCGGTCGCCTAATGCTCTGAGTCGGACGGGGCCCAGGCCCCGTCCGTATTTTAGGGGCGGGGGTCGCAGATGACCACGGGGATGTCTCGGTCGGTTTTCGTCTGGTACTTCCGATAACCGGCGTAGGCGGCGACGATGCGCGGCCACAGCTCGGCTTTCTCGGTGGATGTCGCGGTGCGCGCCCGAAACGGCCGCGTCACTCCGCGAATGGTGAGCTCTACATCGGGCTGGGCCACGAGATTGCTGTACCAGAACGGATGCCGGTCGTCGCCGCCCTTGGACGCCACGAGCACATACCTTCCGCCCTCGTGCACCGGTGCTGTCAGCATCGTCGACCGACGCTGCCCGCTCGTGCGGCCGATCGTGTGCAGCTCGACGGCGGCCATGGTACCGATAGTCCAGCCGAGGCGTCCGCCGGAGACGAAAAGCAGCATCCGGTGTACGCCGTTCATCGCGCGCATGCCCAGATCGGTCAGCCGGTTGCCCACAGTCATAAGCCCAGCGTACGTCGCGTCGGGCGTTAGGTTGGAACAATGACTCCAGCAACGATGCTCAGTACGATTCTTCGCGAAGCCGGCACCTCGCGCCCCTATGCACAGAGCCGACCGCTGACGCTCGAACGGATTCCGGTGCCGACGCCGCGGACCGGCGAGGTGCTTGTGCGCATCGAACGCGCCAGCCTGTGCCACTCCGACCTTTCGGTCATCGATGGGTCGCGCCTACGCCCGCTGCCGATGGCGCTCGGCCACGAGGCCGCCGGCACAGTGACGGCACTCGGCGACGGCGTCGACGATCTGGCCATCGGCGACCGGGTCGTGCTGGTCTTCGTGCCGAGCTGCGGTGCCTGTCGGGCCTGCCTGGCTGGGCGCCCGGCGCTGTGCCACCGCGGCGCCGAGGCCAACGGATCCGGCGACCTGTTGCACGGACCGGCCGTGCTGATCGGCGGCGAGGGCGAACGCGTCAACCACCACCTGGGGGTCTCGGCGTTCTCGCAGTACGCGGTCGTCGCCCGCGAATCGGTCGTGCCGATCGACCAGGATGTTCCGTTCGACATCGCCGCCATGTTCGGCTGCGCGGCCCTCACCGGCATCGGCGCCGTGCTCAATACCGGCGCCCTCACGTCCGGCCAGTCTGTGATCGTGTTCGGACTCGGCGCGGTCGGTCTGATGGCTGTCATGGCCGCCGCCCAGGTGGCCGGCAGCACCGTCATCGCGATCGATCCGCTGCCCGAAAAGCAGGCGCTGGCCATCCGCTGCGGCGCCGACCATGCCGGCTCGCCCGACCAGGCGGGCGAACTGGTGCGTGAATACGCGGGCGATGGCGTCGACCTCGCCATCGAGGCCGTCGGCAGTGCCCGGGTGATGGAGGCGAGCCTCGCCCTGCTCACCCGGGGCGGCGCGCTCGTCTCGGTGGGCCTGCCGCACCCCGAGCAGACCATCACCACCCCGGCGTTGCAGTTCGCCGGGCTGGGCCGCCGGCTGCTCGGCTCGTACATGGGCGACTCCGTGCCCAGCCGCGACGTCCCGGCCTACCTGCAGCTGTGGCGGGACGGCAAACTGCCGGTCGAACTGCTGCACACCGACACCCGACCGCTCACTGACCTCAACGAGAGCCTCGACGCGCTCGTTGCCGGCGACGTCGTGCGCCGCCTGTTCGTCATGCACGACGAATAGCCTCTCCTCCACAGGGGCCCGGGCCGCGCGACTGTCCACGAATGTGGCGGCGGCCCACCCTCGGCCACACGTGAGCGCGCACTCTGGTGTTCGGAGGCACTCGTGGCGCGCAAGGACGAACTCGGCAAACTCGGCGAAGAGCAGGCCGCGCTTTTTCTTCAGGGTGCCGGCTACACCATCCTCACCCGCAACTGGCGGTGTGCGGAGGGAGAGATCGACCTCGTCGTACAGCGCGGCGCGGCCGTGGTCTTCGTCGAGGTGAAGACGCGCAGTAGCGTGCGCTTCGGGCATCCGTTTGAGGCGATCACCGTGAAAAAGCTGGCCCGGATGCGCCGACTCGCAGCCGTCTGGTGCGTGGCGGCCGAGCGCTGGCCGCGCCAGATTCGGCTCGACGTCATCGCTGTGATCGCGCCGAGGGGCCGTGAACCGGTCATCGAACACCTCGAGGGTGTGTTCTGATGGGAATCGCCCGCACCCACGCCGTCGCGATGCTCGGCCTGACCGGAGCACTCGTCGAGGTCGAGGCCGACATCTCCGCGCAACTACCGGGCATGATTCTGATCGGTCTGCCCGATGCCGCCCTGGCGCAGGCGACTCAGCGGGTGCGCGCCGCGGCGGCCAACAGCGGATGCCCCCTCACCGTTCACCGTCTCACCATCAATCTGTCGCCGGCCGCGTTGCCCAAACACGGCGCCGGCTTCGACCTCGCGATCGCGTTGGCCTGCCTGGCGGCTGACAGCACCGTTTCGGGCGAATCGGTCGGTAAGGTCGTGCATTTCGGCGAACTCGCCCTCGATGGTCGGCTGCGGCCGACGCCGGGCATTCTTCCCGGGGTGATGACGGCCGCCCGCCTCGGTCACACCACTGTGATGGTGCCGATCGGCAACGAGGCCGAGGCCCGACTCGTGCCCGATGTTCGGGTGATCGGTGTCACGTCGCTGCGCGATGCGGCGATCTTTCACGGCGCCCAACTGCCCCCGATACCGGTTGAGCCGATTCTGGCCGCAACAGTGCCGACCGATCTGGTTGCCGAGCCCGACCTGGCCGACGTGATCGGCAACGACGACGCCATTTTGGCCCTGCAGATTGCCGCCGCCGGCGGGCATCACGTGTTTCTGCTCGGCCCGCCCGGAGCCGGAAAGACAATGCTTGCGGCCCGCCTGCCCGGGCTGTTGCCTGACCTCGACCCGGCGAGCTCGCTCGAGGTCAGCTCGCTGCGCTCGCTCAGCGGCCTGGGACTGGGCGACACCCTGATTACTCGGCCGCCGTGGGAAGCACCCCATCACACCGCGACAGCCGCCGCCATGGTGGGCGGTGGCAACGGGCAGATTCGGCCGGGGGCCGCGTCGCAGGCCTCGCACGGCGTTCTGTTCCTCGACGAGGCTCCCGAATTCGCCTCACCGGTGCTTGACGCCCTGCGTCAGCCGCTGGAATCCGGCTGGATCAGCATTCACCGGGCCAATGCCGTCGCGCACTTTCCCGCCCGGTTTCAACTGGTCATGGCGGCCAACCCGTGCCCGTGCGGGCAGTATGGCGCTGGCGATCTGAGCTGCACCTGCCCGCCGAACGCCCGCCGCCGCTACCTCGCCCGCATCTCCGGGCCGTTGCTTGACCGCATCGACATTCAACTCAACGTCAAACGAATCACTGCCGCCCAGCTGCGCCTCGCCGCGGGCACCCAGCGGATGACGAGTGCCACCGCCCGAGAGCGGGTGGTCACCGCGCGGGCTGCCGCGGCCGAGCGGCTTCGCAGCACCGCCTGGAGGCTGAACTCCCAAGTTCCGGGCCCCTGGCTGCGCGGCGCGGCAGTGCGCCTGGCCCCGAGCACCACCGCCGGCCTCGATCGCGCGCTTGAACGTGGCGGAATCACCATGCGCGGCTACGACCGGGTGCTGCGCATCGCGTGGACCCTGGCCGACTACGACGGTCTCACCATTCCCGGCCCTGACCAGGTCGGCCAAGCCCTCTACCTACGCAAAGGAATTTCATCATGACGCTGTTCGGGCTCGACGAAACCCGGGTGAGTCAGCTCACTGCGGGCGTACGCCGTGGAATGCCGGTTGACGCTAGCGACAACGCTGACTCCGCCGCGGCCGGCGAGGTCTTCGCCCGCGCGGCCTGGTCGGGCATTGCCGAACCCGGTGACGGTACGGCGGGCTTGCTCGTGGCGAGCCTTGGCGCGAGCGTGGCCCTGACCGCCATTCTCGAGTCGTGGAGCCCGGTGCGCATCGGCGCGCTCGTGCGAGACGCGCTCGGCGAAGACCCGGACGGGCCCGATCTCGTCTTTGCGGCCGGTCCCAGCGCCGATCCCACCGAAGCGGATGCTCACACCAGCGCCGAGCTGGAGCTGGCCCTCGACGCGGGGCTGCAGCGCTGGCGGCCGCGGCTCAACTCGGGTGACGTCATCCGCTCGCTGCAGCAAGCGGCCCGCGTCGATGCCCGGTTGCTGCTGGCCACGGATGCCCTGTGGCCGTCTTCGCTCGGCGACCTCGAACAGCATGCGCCGCTCGCGTTGTGGTGGCGCGGCGTACCCGGCGCCCTGGCCGCGCTCCCTAACTCGATCGCGCTGGTCGGCGCTCGGGCGGCCACCGGCTATGGCGAGCACATCGCCATGGAAGCCTCGGCCGGGTTGGTCGACCGCGGTTTCGCGGTCGTCTCCGGTGCCGCCTATGGCATCGACGGCATGGCCCATCGGGCCGCACTGGCCAGTGACGGCGTGACCGTGGCCTTTCTGGCCGGGGGAGTCGACCGGTTCTACCCGAGTGGCCACGACTCCCTGCTCACCCGAATCGTCGCCTCCGGGGCGGTTGTCTCCGAGCTGCCCTGCGGCGCCGCACCCACGAAGTGGCGCTTTCTGCAGAGAAACCGGTTGATTGCTGCGGCGAGCGCGGCGACGGTCGTACTGGAGGCGGGCTGGCGGTCGGGCTCCCTGAACACGGCCGGTCATGCCTCCGCGCTGGGTCGGCCGCTCGGCGCCGTACCGGGTCCCATCACGAGCCCCACCTCGGCCGGCTGCCACCGTCTCATTCGCGAGTTCGCCGCGGTCTGCGTGACCAGCCCGACGGAGATGGCCGAGCTCGTCGGGGAGCGGTCGATCCAGGTGCCCCTCGACTTTGCTGTCACCGATGCCGGGCCGGGCCCGATACCGCGCACGAGCGACCAGATCCGCGTGTTCGATGCCCTGAGCGGGCGCTCGCCGCGCACGGTCGCCGACCTGTCCCGTCGGGCCGGGCTGTCAAGCGCGGCAGTGCGCGGTGCCCTCGGCGGGCTCGATCTCGACGGGGCTGCCCAGGAGCGGGAGGCCGGCTGGGTGCGGCGGGCCTAGGGCTCAGTCTTGATCGTCGGTCGCGTGGGGAGTGCTCGCTGCTGTCGGCCGGGGCGGGATCGCCTTCGCGTCGGCTGATCGTGCAGGGTCAACATCCACTGCCGCGCAGGCCCGCGCCACTGCGGCGAGGGAGAGCGCGACGTCCGCGGCATCCGTCGACCAGTTGCTCACCGAGATGCGCAGGATGTCCCGGTCGTGCCAGCGCGACCCCGACATCCAGGCCGAACCGTCGGCAATGAGTTGCTGGGTCACCCGTCGGGTGCGATCGTCGCTGCCGAAGCTCACGCACACCTGCGTGAACACGACCTCGTTGAGCACCTCAACGCCCGGAATGACCCGAAGGCCGTCGGCCAGGGCCCTTGAGTTCGCGGCGAGACCATCGACCAGAGCAATCGTGCCGGCGCGGCCGAGGGATCGAAGCGCCGCCCAGACCGGAACGCCCCGTGCCCGACGGGATAATTCGGGCACCTTCTCGAACGGGTCGCCGGGGCTGCGGTGTTCGCCTGCAGCGTCCGCGGCGATGAGGTAGCTGGTGTGCACGCCGAAGACCCGGCGCACCACCTCGGGCCGCGACACGATCGCCACCCCGCAGTCGTAGGGAACGTTGAGGGTTTTGTGGGCGTCGGTGGCCCAGGAATCAGCCCGTTCCAGACCGGTCAGCTGGTCGCGAGACCGCGGACTGGCCGCCGCCCACAGGCCGAACGCGCCGTCGACGTGCACCCAGGCTCCGTGCCGGCGGGCCACGTCGATCGCCGCACCCATCGGGTCAGACGCTCCGGAATGCACGTTGCCGGCCTGAAGGCAGACGATCGCCGGGCCGGAGCCGGCATTCAGTAGCTCGGCGAGGGCGTCGGGCCGTAACCGCCCCTCAGCGTCGACATCCACCACGATCGGCGCCCCGAGACCGAGGTAGCGCAGCGTGAGATCGATGACCTCGTGACGCTCGACGCCCACAAAGACCCGCACCCGGGGAGCGCCCGTCAGGCCGTCCCGGTCGATTTCCCACCCGGCCTGCTCGAGTACCCACTGTCGACCGGCGGTGAGACCGACGAAATTGGCCATGGTCGCGCCCGTTGTGAATCCGACATCCGCTCCCGGCGGTAGCCCCAGCAGGTCGAGGAGCCAGCCGCCGGCGGTCTCCTCGAGCACGGCGGTCGCGGGCGTGGCGAAGCGCATTCCGGCATTCTGATCCCATGCGGTGACCAGCCAATCGGCGGCGAGGGCCGCCGGCAGGGTTCCGCCAATGACCCAGCCGAAGAACCGGCCGGACGGCATCGCCATCAGGCCGGGTTCGGCAAACGAAGCGAGTTCATCGATGACGTCAGCCGCAGGGGTCGGGGCCGGGGGCAGCGGGCCAGCCGACAGCGCGGCCAGGGTATCGGCGTCGACGCGGGGGCCGACCGGGCGGGAAGGAAGCGACGCAAGCCAGGCCTGGGCGTGCAGCAGCGCACGATCCAGAGCCTCGAAATAGGCGTCCGGCTGGGCAGACATGGTGCCATGATAGCGCGCCCATGCGCCCTTGTCGCCGGTCGGTGACGGGGCTACTGTAACCCGCAACATCGCCAATTGCCCCACCCTGTCGACTGTCAGAATTTTCAGAGAAGTGGATGTCATGAGCGCACCAGTAGCCGTCCAACGTCGAGGCCTCGGCTTCGCACTCACCGTTCTCACCGTTGGAGCGGCCGTCCTGGCCTCCACTCCGGCGGCGCTCGCAAACCCCGCGGCCAGCGCGCCCCGCACGATGAGCCAGCCGACCGCGATTCAGCCCGCAGCCAGCCAGTTGACCGCAACGCCGATTCCCACCATCAGCGGAATACCGCAGGCTGGTCGGCGGCTGACCGCCTCCCCGGGCACCTGGAAACCGGCACCGGTAACGCTGTCCTACCGCTGGAAGGTGAATGGTGTGGCGGTTCCGGGCGCCACGGCATCCACTTTCACGCCCTCCAACACCCAGGTGGGCAAGCGCGTCACCGTGACCGTCACCGGCACCAAGATCGGGTATCAGACGGTCTCGAAGACGAGCGCGTCGACCAAGCCCGTCGCTCCGGCCACGATCGCCGTCGGTGCCAATCCGCGCGAGCTCGTCGTGACGAAAAACGGCCGCTGGGCGTACGTCGCCAACGCCGGCGCGCGTACGGTCTCGGTGATCGACACGGCCACCGGCACAGTCGTCGCCACCATTCCGCTGGGCGGCACCCCCCGAGCTCTCGCAGTGTCGACCAACCAGAAACAGGTGTTCGTGAGCACCTGCAGCGACGAAAAGATCTACGCCCTGAACATTGCCACAAACACGGTCGCCTACTCCTTCCAGGCCGGCGCCTGCGGTGACCTCGTGGCCACCCCCGACGGCAAATCGCTCTACGTCGGCGGTTCGGACTCACTGTTCGATATCACTGTGGCGACCATCGCCACCCGCTCGCTCGCCGAGCCGATCTTCACCGGTGCCCCGGTAGGTGAACTCACTCCGAGCGCTGATCGAAAGAAGGTCTACCTGAGCAACGGCGACGACTACGGCGTGCTGATCATCGACACGGCCGCGCCCCAGGGACCGCTCGGGGAGTTCAACACCTCGCACCCGCCGATCGCGTCGGCACCGTCACCCGACGGTAAGACGGTCTACGCCAGCCTCGGACGCGACCTGCTCACCGGGCCGTCCAATGCCGTGGAAGTCATAGACACCGCCACGAATCGGGTGCGGGCCAGCATCGCCATCACCGCCCCCGGCGCCCTGACGGTGAGTCCGGACGGAACGAAACTCTACGTGCTGTCGACCGAGAACAACACCATCGTCACGATCAGTACCGCCACCAACCGGGTGCTCAGTCGCATCCCGGTCGGGCATACCCCGACGAGCCTCGTGGTCACCCCCGACGGCAGCAAGGTGGGCATCACCAATTACGACGACAACACGGTGTCGGTGCTGCCGGTGTTCTGACTCGGCTGTCGGTGGCTGCCCGTAGTCTGAAGACCGACGAAAGGTGATTCATGGCAGCCGTGCAGCTGGGTCAGTACGCGCCCGCCGAGAAAATTCTGGTGCATGTCAGTGACACCCATTTTCTGGGCGACGGCGCGGCGCTCTACGGAGCCGTCGACACCGACCAGACCGTGCATCGTGCCTTCGAGCAGCTGCACCGCTCGGGCATTCGCCCCGACGCGTTCATCCTCACCGGTGACGTGGCCGATCGCGGCGAAGCGGATGCCTACCGCCGCATTCGCGGCATCGTTGAGGCTGCAGCCGCGCAATGGGGGGCGGCGATCGTCTGGGTGATGGGAAACCACGATCAGCGCGAACCGTTTCGTACCGAGCTTCTCGGCGAGACGCAGTCGGGCGGCGTTGGGGAGCCCGTCGATCAGGCCCCCGTCGATCAAGTGCACGACCTCGATGGCCTGCGCATCATCGTCCTCGACACGAGCGTTCCGGGCTATCACCACGGTGAGATCACCGATGCCCAGCTCGAATGGCTGCGCGCGGTTCTGTCAACGCCGTCCCCGCGCGGGTCGATTCTGGCCCTGCACCACCCGCCGATACCCACCCCGCTGCCGTTGATGAGCGTGCTCGAACTGCAGGACCAGCCGCGACTGGCCGCCGTACTGGTGGGCAGTGATGTGCGGGCCATCCTCGGCGGGCACCTGCACTATTCCACCCAGGGTCTGTTCGCCGGTATCCCGGTATCGGTCGCGGCTGCGACCTGCTACACGATGGACCTCGGCGCCCCCGACCGTGAACTCACCGGGGTGAACGGCGCTCAGACGCTCAACCTCGTGCACGTCTACACCGACCAGATCACGCACTCCCAGCTGCCGATCGGAGAGTTCGTCGCCGTCACGCACTTTCCTGCTGCCTATGTCGATCAGCTGGCTGTGCTCACCCCCGAAGGCCGCCGGGAGGCCTTTTCTCGCCAGCAGTGAAGGGAACCACACGGTGCAGCTGAACAACGACATCGACGAGTTTCTGCGCTACCTCAGCGCTGAGCGCGGCTACTCGGTGCACACGCTGCGGGCCTACCGCACCGACCTGAACCAACTGGCCGGGTTTGCCGGCGACCGGGGCGTCGAGGCATCCGCTGACCTCAGTCTCGAACTGCTGCGGGAATGGCTCTGGGCTGCCACCCAGGCCGGCCTGGCCCGGGCCACCCTGGCTCGCCGGTCGGCGTCGGCGCGCAGCTTCACCGCGTGGCTGGCGCGCAGCCATGACGACAGCGCCGACCCGGCGGCCCGCCTGCGCTCGCCGAAGCCGGGGCGCACCCTGCCGCGGGTCATCACCCACACCCAGATGACCGATCTGCTCGATCTCTTGGCGGCGCGCGCCAGTGGTGGAGAGGCGCTCGCACTGCGCGATCTCGCGATTGTCGAGCTGCTCTACGCCTCGGCGCTGCGCGTCTCCGAGCTCGTGGGTCTCGATCTGCCCGACGTTAACCTGGATCGGCTGACCGTGCGGGTCACCGGCAAGGGCGCCAAGGAACGCGTGGTTCCGTTCGGGGTGCCGGCAAAACGCGCCCTCGTTGAGTACCTGCGCCAAGCCCGGCCGGCGCTGCTCGCACAAGCTGGAGCGCCGCCCAACAGCGCGACGGCACCCAATGCCGTCGCGTTGTTCCTGGGCCGCACAGGCCGACGACTCGGCGTGCGCGGGGTCTATCGCCTCGTTGCTGCCCTCCTCGACGCAATCGGCGGCACCGGCCCGGCCGGACCGCACGCCCTGCGCCACACCGCCGCCACCCACCTGCTCGACGGCGGAGCCGACCTGCGCGCCGTACAGGAACTGCTCGGTCACGTCAGCCTCGGTACCACCCAGATCTACACCCACGTCTCGGCGGAACGCCTCAAAGCCAGCTACGGACTCGCCCACCCCCGCGCATGACCGCATGACCCAGTCGCGGTCATGGCACGGCGGGCAACAACACCGCGCGCGGCACATTCCCCAGGAAGAGTAATGGCGACACGTACCAGCCGTGCTGACGAACACCGAAGTGCAGGCACCCGGGCGGGCAATGACCGCCGCTCGCGACGATGCCGATCAGCTGCCCGGCCCGAACATGATCGCCCACAGCGACTACGGCGTCCACCGGCTCGACCGTCGTGATCACATCGTTCGGCTGCATGATCGACAGCACCGACCGATCGACGACTCGGCCAGCGAAGGACACCACGCCATCGTGGGCAGCAAAGACCTTCTCGTTCGCCGCGGCCGCCAGATCGATCCCGCGATGGCCGCCCGCATACTGTGATTCCGGCGCCACAAACCCCCGGATCAACCGGTGGGGTTCCGCGAGCGGCCAACGCCAGTCATCCGTTGTAGTCGCTGCGGCTGACGACGAAGTCCCGGCTGACACGGCGTCCGACGCCGGCCCAGCACCAAACACGACGATCACAGTAACGAGAGCGGATGCCGCCAGCGCGCGCAGATTCTGCATGCCCCCACCCTGCCGCCGGGCTCCGGCAACCGCCGGGCCTCGGCTGCATCGGTGTACATCTCCAAAGGTCAGGTCCGGTGGAGGAGCCGGTCACACGGCACGGTCGCCCGAGCACTCCCGTCGGTGATACGCTATCCCCAGCAGCGCTTTGTGCGCTGACTACGCGTGCCCATTTGGCCGCCATGTCCAATCGGTCCCGTCTCACGAGTAACCAGCGTGAACAGGGCGGACATGTGCCGGGCACCAGGAGTGATGATCGACCGATCATCGCACAAACCGATTGGTGTGGTCTCTCGAGGCCTGCATCAGAACAGGAGTACGGCACATGGCCGTCGTAACAATCCGCCAGCTGCTCGACAGCGGCGTGCACTTCGGGCACCAGACCCGCCGTTGGAACCCGAAGATGAAGCGCTTCATCTTCACCGAGCGTTCCGGCATCTACATCATCGACCTGCAGCAGTCGCTCGGTTTCGTTGACAAGGCCTATGACTTCGTCAAGGAGACGGTTGCCCACGGCGGCACCATTCTCTTCGTCGGCACCAAGAAGCAGGCCCAGGAATCCATCTCGGAGCAGGCGCAGCGCGTGGGCCAGCCCTACGTCAACCAGCGTTGGCTCGGTGGACTTCTCACCAACTTCCAGACCGTTTCCAAGCGTCTGGCCCGTATGAAAGAACTCGAAGAGCTCGACTTCGAAGACACCGCCAAGAGCGGTTTCACGAAGAAGGAAATGCTCATCAAGAAGCGCGAGCTCGTCAAGCTGCACAAGAGCCTCGGCGGAATCCGCAACCTCACGAAGACCCCGTCTGCCCTGTGGGTTGTCGACACCAACAAGGAGCACCTCGCCATTGACGAGGCGCGCAAGCTTGGCATCCCGGTTATCGCCATCCTCGACACCAACTGCGACCCCGACGACGTGCAGTACCCGATCCCGGGCAACGACGACGCCATTCGCTCCGTTGGGCTGCTGACCCGCATCATCGCGGACGCCGCAGCCGAGGGCCTGATCCAGCGCCACGCCAAGCCGGAGGCCGAAGTTGAGCCCCTCGCCGCGTGGGAAGCTGAACTGCTCCAGGCGTCCGACGTCGAGACCACCCCCGCGCAGTCCTCTGCGGAGACCGAGAAGGTTGCCGACGCGACCGTCGTGGCCGACGAGGCCGTCGTTGCAGAGCCCACCATCGCCGATGCAGTCGCCGACGCCGACGTTGCCGCCGTTCTGGCTGCCGTTGCTCCGGTTGCCGACGAGACCGTCCCAACCGACGAGACCAAGTAAGGAACCCGGTATGGCAAACTTCACACTCGAAAACGTCAAGGCTCTTCGCGAGAACCTCGGCACCGGAATGGTCGACACCAAGAATGCCCTCGTTGAAGCTGACGGCGACATGGACAAGGCCATCGAGATCCTGCGTCTCAAGGGGGCCAAGGGCAACGCCAAGCGCGCTGACCGTTCCACCTCTGAGGGACTCGTCGCCGCCAAGGAAATCGGCACGACCGCGTACATGATCGAACTCGCCTGCGAGACCGACTTCGTCGCTAAGGGCGACAAGTTCGTCGTTCTGGCCGACAAGGTTCTCGACGCGATCGCCGCCGCTGGCGCGACCACGGTCGAGGCCGGACTGGCAGCATCCGCTGGAACCCAGACCGTTGCCGAGCTCATCGACGGCGAAGCCGCAATCATCGGCGAGAAGTTCGAACTTCGCCGTGTTGCGGCCGTCACCGGCGAGTCGTTCTCGATCTACCTGCACAAGACCAGCAAGGACCTGCCCCCGCAGGTCGGCGTTGTTCTGGGCTTCTCCGGCACCGATGTGGAGACCGCGCGCAGCGTGGCCCAGCACATATCGTTCGCCAACCCCGAGTACCTCGCAGCGAGCGACGTTCCGGCCGATCTGGTGGAGACTGAGCGCAAGATCGTCACCGAGATCTCGAAGAACGAGGGCAAGCCGGAAGCGGCACTGCCCAAGATCGTTGAGGGACGCGTCAAGGCGTACCTCAAGCAGGTCGCCCTGCTCGAACAGGACTACGCCAAGGACAACAAGGTGTCCGTTGCGAAGGTTCTGGACGATGCAAAACTGACCGTGTCGGGCTTCGCCCGGTTCAAGGTCGGCGCCTAACAATAAATGTCGGAGGTCGGATTGCGAAAGCAATCCGGCCTCCGTTTGTGTGTGTGCCCCCGCTGGGGGACGCGCGGCACTTGATAGTTTGGTAACACCCCCTCTCGGAAGGCCCCGCACGACATGACTGACACGGCCAGCTCGCCCACGACCCACACCAGCCCGACCGCGGTCGTCAAGAAACGACGGGTGCTCCTCAAACTCTCCGGTGAGGCCTTCGGCGGTGGCGCCGTCGGCGTCAATCCGGATGTCGTCAGCTCGTTGGCCCGTGAAATCGCCGAGGGCGCCAAGCAGGTCGAGGTGGCCATCGTGGTCGGCGGCGGAAACTTCTTTCGCGGTGCCGAGCTCTCCCAGCGCGGCATGGACCGCGGCCGCGCCGACTACATGGGTATGCTCGGCACTGTCATGAACGCCCTGGCCCTGCAGGACTTTCTCGAACAGGCCGGCGCCGAAACGCGCGTACAGTCTGCCATCTCGATGACCCAGGTGGCCGAGCAGTACATTCCGCGGCGCGCCGAACGCCACCTGGAGAAGGGCCGCGTCGTCATCTTCGGTGCCGGCGCCGGACTGCCCTACTTCTCCACCGACACCGTCGCCGCGCAGCGCGCCCTCGAAATCGACGCCGACGTCGTGCTGGTGGCCAAGAACGGCGTTGACGGCGTTTATTCCGACGACCCCCGCACCAACCCCGACGCCCAAAAGATTCACCACATCACCTATCTGGAAGCCCTGCAGCGCGGCCTCAAAGTGGTCGACTCCACCGCCTTCAGCCTGTGCATGGACAACCACATGCCCATGCAGGTCTTCGGCATGGCGCCGGAGGGCAACGTGACCGCAGCCATCCTCGGCACCGATCTGGGCACTCGCGTCTCCAACTAGAATTGTTCCACCACCAATAAAGGAGTCACCGTGATCGCGGATGTTCTTTCCGACGCCACTGCGCGCATGAACCGGGCCCTCGAGGCCGCCAAAGACGACTTTGGTACCGTGCGCACCGGGCGAGCCAACCCGCAAATGTTCGCGAAAATTCTGGTGAGCTACTACGGCACCCTGACGCCGCTCGAACAGCTCGCGTCGCTGCAGAACCAGGAAGCACGCACCATGCTGATCGGCCCGTATGACAAGGCAGCGCTGCGCGACATCGAAATCGCCATTCGCGACACCCCGAACCTGGGTGCCAACGTCGGCAACGACGGCACCACCATCCGGGCCACCCTCCCCGAACTCACCACGGAACGCCGCAAGGAGTTCGTGAAGATCGTCAAGGCCAAAGCAGAGGATGCCCGCATCTCGGTGCGCAACATTCGCCGCAAGGCCAAGGATGAACTCGACGCCCTCAAGAGCGAGGTCGGCGACGACGAGGTCGGTCGTGCCGAGAAGGAACTCGAGCTGATCACCAAGAGCCACGTGGACGGCATCGACGACGCCTTCAAGCGCAAGGAAGCCGAACTCCTCGAGATCTAGGAGCTTCAGATGACCGAGAAACCGGAGAATGACCAGCCGCACAAACGCGGTCGCGGCGTCAGTCGCGCCGAGTTCCGGGCGCAAGTGAAAACCACGCGCGCTGATTTCGAACGCCAGGTGCAAACCACCAAGGCCGATTTTGAACGCCAGGTGCAGGCCACACGGGCTCAACTCGACCAGGCCAACGAACGCATCGAAGCGCGTACTGGGCGCAACCTCATTCTGGCCATCCTGATCGGACTGGTGCTCGGCGGCTCCATGCTGGTGAGCCTCATCATCATCAAACAGCTCTTCATGATCTTCGCCGTCGTGATCGTCGGTTTCTGTGCGTTCGAGCTGGCCCAGGCCCTGCGGCATGCCGGACGCAACGTTCCGCGCATCCCCGTGATCATCTCGGCCATCGCGATCGTTCCGGCCGCGTTCTATGGCGGGGCAACCGGCCAATGGCTGGTCATGCTCGGCGGCATCGTGCTGATCGGCCTGTGGCGTCTGGCACTGCTGGTCATTCCGTCACATCGCGCCTCGGCCCGATCCATCGTTGGCGACGTGGGCGGCGGCATCCTGATTCAGGTCTACGTGGTCTTTCTCGCGAGTTTCGCCGTGCTGCTCGTGGCCCAGGACCACGGACAGTGGTGGACGCTCGCCTTTCTGATCTTGGTTATCTCTGCCGACACGGGAGCCTACGTCAGCGGCCTCAACTTCGGCAAGCACCCGATGGCACCGTCGATCAGCCCCAAGAAGACCTGGGAAGGCTTCATCGGGGCCGGCCTGATCTGCATGATCGCCGGTGTGCTGCTGTCGATCTTCATGCTCCAGCAGCCGTGGTGGTTCGGACTGGTGTTCGGCGCTGTCATTCTGCTCACCGCCACCTTCGGCGACCTGGCCGAATCACTGATCAAGCGCGACCTCGGTATCAAAGACATGAGCTCGTGGCTGCCAGGGCACGGCGGCTTTCTGGACCGGCTCGACTCGATCCTGCCGTCGGCCGCTGCCGCCTACGCGCTTTACCTGGTCTTTGCATGAGCCGGGGCGATTCTTTTCCCACGAACTTCGTACGAGACAATGAGGCTATGAGCACCATATTTCCCCGAGTGGGCAAGAAGTCTCTCGGCTACAACGTCTCCCAGGTCGACGCGTTCCTGGCCGCAGCCCGACGCGCGTACGACCAGCCTGACCACCCGGGCGACGACCTCGATGCCGATACTGGTGTCGTGGAGTCCGTCGACGAGATCGCCACCGGCACCGAGACTGCCGACACCGAGACCGTCACCACGCCGCCGCCGACCACGGACGACGAAGCCGGCGCCGCCGACGGGACCGAGGCCATCCACGCGATTGTCGCGGAGAAGGCCGAGGCGGAAGCTGCCCGCACCGTTGCAGCATTGACGGCCGAGGGGATCCGTCACACCGCCTTCGCCATGCACAAGGGCGGATACTCACCCGAACACGTCGACGCGGCGCTGGAGCGGCTCGAAGACGCCTTCGCGGCTCGGGAACGCGATCAGGCGACGCACGACCGGGGCGAGCAGGCCTGGATGGCTGACGCCGAGGGCACCGCCGACGTGATCGTGGCCCGACTCAGCCGCACCCCCGGGCACCGTTTCACCCGCACCAGCGTGCTCGCGGTCGGCTATAAACGAGTGGATGTCGACCGCCTCGCGAACAAATTGGTGAAGTATTTTCAAGACGGTCGCGAGCTCACCGTTGACGAGGTTCGCACCGCCGTTTTTCGCCCTGAACGGGGCGGATACCGGGAAGCGCAGGTGGACCTCGTGCTCGACAGCGTCGTCGACGTCATGCTCGCGGTCCGCTGATTTGACCGCCGTTACTTGGTCGTTACCTAATTTGTCAGCTAAGGTCGTGTACTAATGGGTAGGCATCTGCAAGTTATCGACACTGTCCCGGCCGCGGCCCGGCCGAAAGTTCGTCGAACCCGACGCCGGGTGAAGCCCGCGCACTTCATGTTCGGCTTCACCGCCGCCTGTGCCTTCGTTCTCGTCACCGTGGTCGACCCCTACTCCGGCGCTACGGCGTCACCGTATTTTCAGATAGCCGGCAGCACGACCGATACTGGGCCGGCCCAGGCCGTTCTCGTCGCCGGCAGCTACGCGAACACCATCACCCGCGACGGCTATGCCGTTACCGAGAAGCCCAAACCGGTGCCCGTCGTCGTCGCGGTCGAAAAGAAAACGCAGAGCTTCACCGCCCCATCTGCCGCCGTGCCCGATCCCGGCTCGGCCCAGGCCTACGCCTACGACGCCGTTGCCGCTCGCGGCTGGGGCGAAGACCAGTACAACTGCCTCGTCTCGCTCTGGCAGAAGGAATCTGGCTGGCGCGTCAACGCCCAGAACGGTTCGAGCGGAGCCTATGGGATTCCGCAGGCGCTCCCCGGCTCCAAAATGGCCACGGCGGGCGAGGACTGGGCCACCAATGCCGGAACGCAGATCGAATGGGGCCTGGGTTACATCACCGGGCGCTACGGCACCCCCTGCGGCGCGTGGGCGAAGTCGCAGGCCTCGGGCTGGTACTAGCCGCACTTCGGCTGTCGAGCGGCGCCAGGTGCGCACTTTAGACTGGAATCATGGCGCGCAGCAATCGACCCCGAGGCCGCAAAGCCCAGCAGCCGGTCGACGACGACGAAGCCGTTGACCTGAATCATCTGCTCGCGGGGTGGCGGCGCAGTGAGGTGCGGCGGGACGGCCTTTGGCACGTGCAGCCGGTTCCCGCCAAGCAGGCGGTCAAAACGTATCTGTGCCCGGGATGCACCCAGGGAATCCTTCCCGGCACCGCTCATATCGTCACCTGGCGCGGGGATGGAGTGCTCGGCGACAACGCCGACCTCTCCAACCGGCGGCACTGGCACACCCACTGTTGGAAGATCAAATGACCCGCGAAAGTTCAGGAGAACCCGTGCCGGTTGATATTCGTGGTGGCATCGAACTGCCCGCCACCATCGAACACATCGAGCTGCGCACCAGCGACGGCCTCACCCTGGTGGGCGAGCTGGCGACCCCGGTGGATCGTGCGCCGGTAGCGACACTCGTGACGCTGCATCCGCTGCCCACCGCCGGCGGCTTCATGGACTCGCACATTCTGCGAAAGGCCGCCAACCGGCTGCCAGCCCTGGCCGATCTGGCCGTGCTGCGCTTCAACACCCGCGGCACGTCATCGCCGCGCGGCACCAGCGAAGGTGATTTCGGTCATGGCCTCACCGAACGGGCCGATGTCGCCGCGGCAATGACTTTCGTCGCCGAACGCCACCTTCCCAATCCCTGGCTGGTCGGCTGGTCCTTCGGCACCGAACTGGCCCTCAAGTACGGCCTGGAGCACCCCATCCGCGGGGCCATCCTGCTGTCACCGCCGCTGCACCGCACGACCAACGAAGAGCTGGCAGCGTGGGCCGGCAACGAACGCGAACTGGTCGCGCTGATCCCCGAGTTCGACGACTACCTGCGACCGGATGCCGCCCGCCTGCGGTTCGCCAGCGTGCCCGGTATGCGTCTGGTCGCCGTCGAGGGTGGCAAGCACCTCTGGGTGGGCGAGAATCTGACCCGTCGGGTGCTCACCGAGATCGTCGCCACCATCAACCCCGGCGTACTGCCGTTGCCGACCGAGTGGCCCGCGCCGCCGCCCGCTGCCTCCTGAGGCAGGTCGTCGGGCGTCAGAGCTCGTTCTGGCGGGGGATGACGACCTGTTTGACGATCATGATGACCGAAGCGGCCACCGGGATCGCGATCAGGGCACCGAGAATGCCGAGCAGGCTGCCGCCGGCCAGAGCCGCGATCACGACGACCGCGCCCGGCACAGAGACGGCCCGGTTCATGATGTTGGGGCTGAGTACGTATGCCTCGACCTGCATATAGATGAGGTAGTAGATCGCCGCGGCCAGCGCGGTCTGCGGAGAACTGCCGATCTCGGGAATCAGGCAGGTCAGCACGATGATGACCGAACCGGAGATCGTACCGACCAGCGGAATCAGCGACAGCAGGAAGGCGATGAACGCCAGCAGCGCCGGGAACGGCGCGCCGATGATCGACAGAAAGATGAAGCTCAGCACGCCATTGACCGAGGCCAACGCCGCCTGGCCGACGATGTAGCGGCCGACGGCCGTGGTGATCTGTTCGCTGATGTCGGTGAACCGTTCCCGCTTGGACGCGGGAACCAGCTGGTAGGTGGCGCGTTTCATGTTGTTCAGCGAGGCCGTGAAGTAGAGCGTGAGAATCAGGATGATGAGCCCGCCGAACAGGCCGTTCACGAAGGCCAACCCCGACTGCACGACCGTCGCCGTGATGTTGGTGAGGTTTCCGCCGAGAAAATTAGTGATCGTCTTGGTGATCTCGGTGATGTCGAGACCGGGGAACTGCTTCTGCAGATCGCTCAGGAAAGTTGAGCTGTTCACGGCCGTGACGAGCTCCGGAATAAGCTTGGACAGCTTGGAGACCTGGTCGACGATGATTGGCACGATCGCAAAGATCACGCCGGTGAGTACGCCGAGGACGCCCGCGACGACGATGAGAATGGCCGCCCAGCGCGGGAACTTCTTCTTCTCCAGCCAGGAGACCGCCGGGTCGAGGCCGAGCGCAATGAACAGCGCGGCCCCGACATAGATGATGATCGTCTGCAGGGTGATCACCGAGGTGATGATCAGCAGGCCCAGGCCTACGCCCAGGGTTCCGACGAGTCCGAATCGAAAGGCGTTCTGAATTTTCACGTGTCGTCTCCAGGAGTAGGGAATTACTCGGCTGCGACCCGTTCTGCCTGGGTCAAAACGCTGCGTAGGCTTTCAAAATAACCGGCAACGGCGTCGCGCTCAATCCTAATCTGGGACAACCGGTCTTCGGCGTCGGCAACGAGGGTACGTGAGCGTGTCGTGGCGTCGGTGACGAGCGCGGTTGCCGTGGTGTGGGCGTCGCTGAGAATGCGCGCGGCGCTCTCTTCGGCCAGTTCCTTGTTGGCCTTGGCCTCTTCGCGAGCGCCAGCATCGAGCTGGTCGTTGAGCGTGCGCAGTTCCGCGGTACGCTCGGTCGTCTCGGTGAGCTGTTTGGCGGCATCGAGCTGGAACTTCTGCGCCTGCGCCACGGCTTCCTGGTGCCGGGCGAGGTGCTCCTGCTCGGCCTCGTCACGGCGGGCCTTCAGCTCCACGTCGAAGTCGGCTCGCGCCTGGTCGATCTCCCGGGCCAGACGGCTAGCTTCGTGCTCGCCCTTCTTGCGCGTGGCGGTGAGCTGGTTCTCCAGATCGATGCGGGCCTGCTCGGCCTCGGCCTCGGCGTCGATGCGGGCCTGCTGGTTCTCGCGGGCCAGGTCGGCGGCGGCCTGCTCCACCTCGGCGGCGAGGGCCGCGCGGCCCTGTTCGATCTCGCGGGACAGACCGGCACGCTTGCGATCAAGTTCGCGGGCCAGATCGGTCTGAGCCTGCTCGCGTTCGACCTCGGTCACTGCGTGTGCCTGTTCGATCTCGCGGGCCAGGTCGATGCGCCCCTGTTCGATCTCGGCGGCGAGCAGGGTGCGCGCCTGGTCGGCGTCGTGGGCGCCAGCCAGTCGGGCGAGCTCGGACTCCCGAGCCAGATCGACCCTGGCCTGGTCGGTCTCGGCGGCCAGATCGACGCGGGCCTGCTCGGTTTCGCGCTGCAGGTCAGCCCGCTGCTGGTCGAGTTCCAGGGCTACTTCGGCGCGGGTGAGTTCGGTCTCGTTTGTCAGACCGGCCGCGATCTCGCGGGCTTCGGTGGCTTCACGCTGAGCGACCACGCGTACTTCTGCCGCTTCACGATCGGCTTCAGAGCGGATGGCCGCAACCTCACGCTTGACCGTGGCACGGGCTTCCGCAGCCTCGGTGGCGACAGCGCCCCGAATCAGGGAGGCATCGCGAACCGCATCCTGAACGATCTGGGCCTGGTCGTCCTGGGCACGGGCGCGCACATCATCCGCTTCGACCCTGACGTCATCGAGCACCCGACGCGCCTTGACGGCGGCATCGGACAGGGTGCGTTCGGCCTGCTCGAGGGCATTGTGACGGAGCAGCTGCACCTCGTCAGTGGTAGCGGCCCGAAGCTTTTCGGCGTCGATATCGGCCTGGGCAATGACGCGAGTGGACTGCTCTTCGGCGACGCGAAGGGTGTTCTCCAACTTGGTTCCAAGTCCGGAGAAGGTGGGGCTTCCAACCTCTTCGATCTCGGCGTTGAGATCGTCGATGCGCGCCGCCAGGCGTTTGACCTCGCGGCCGGCCTCGGCGTTCTGGGTGTTGGCTTGAATCAGTTCGCGACGCAGCGACTGGATAGCCTTGGCCACCTCGTCCTTGTCGTAGCCGCGAAATACCTGGGTGAAATCAGCTTCGTCGTCAGACACTTTTACTCCTTACAGATGGGGCCCCGGCCCTCGATGGATCATGCATGACGGGGAACGCCCCCAATTTTAGTGTCTCGCCGCCGTCGCGAATACCCGATCATCGGCTGGCCGGGCCTCGGCTGCTATTAGGCACCTTTCAGGTGAACGCAGTAACGTAGAAAGTCCGTGTCTGAGGACTTTCAGTCACGTGAGTCAGCCAGAGTGACTGAACAGTACCAACCAGACTGTACCGACCAGCTCAAATGCTGAAGGGTGATACGTGCGTTTTGTTCTTGCCATTGCGGCCTTCGTTCTTGCTGCCGTGATGATCGTTCTCGGCATCGCACAGCGCACGATCCTGCTCGAGCCCGCTTTCACGTCCCTGAGCTCGACCGTCACCGGAACGGCGAAGTACACCGTGATCGACCCGAGCGCCCTCGCAGCCTCTTCGGGCAGCCAGACCATCAACGTGCGCGGAGACGGGCCCATCTTCGTGGCCTACGGGCGGTCGGAAGACGTCGCTGCCTGGATCGGTGACGACTCATTTGCCACCGTCGGCCTGAGCGAGAAAACCGGTGAGCTCACCTCCACCATCACTGCGGCGGTCACGCCCGACGATTCTGAGGGGGCCACGGGCGGTAGCGCAGGGACGGACGCCGCCACAACGGATGCCGCCGCCGCGATCATGAATCCGGCCGGTTCCGACCTCTGGCTCGACGAATACTCCGGCACGAACTCCGTGACCACCACGCTGACCTTGCCTGAAGGTATTTCGGTGATCGTCGCATCGGACGGAATCGAACCGGCACCCGCCAGCGTCCGTTTGTCCTGGGCGTCCGACAATTCCACGCCGTGGGCGGGCCCGCTGCTGGCCGGTGGTGCCTTGCTGCTGTTGGCCGGCCTGGTGTTGTACCTACTGGCCCTGCTGCATCTGCGTCGATCCCGTCGTCCGCGCCGCAATGTTCCGCGCGGTCCGCGTATGCCCAAGTTGCCGCGCGCGCCGCGTCCGAAGGCGATCAAGGCCAGTCAGATCACGTCACGGCGAGGAATCGCTCGCCGTGTCGCCATCCTTCCCATGATCGTGGTTTCCGGTCTGGCGTTGAGTGGCTGTTCGGCAGATCTGTGGCCCGATTTCAGCACGGCCAACACCGCCACAGCGACCCCAACGCCGACGCCCCAGTCCACCGATTCCGTCGAAGCTGCCGCCGAGCTGCCACCGCCCGCCGTGACCGTCTCCCAGCTTGAGACGATCATGAGCGAAATTTCGCTGCTCACTGCGGATGCCGATGCGAACCTGAATACCGAGACCCTCGCCACGCGATTCACCGGCCCGGCGCTGGAACAACGACTGGCCAACTACAAGATTCGCGCCGTGGATCCGGCCGTGGCGCCGCTCGTCGCTCTGGCGGGTGCTCCGCTCACCTTCACCTTGCCGCAGCAGACGAATTCCTGGCCGCGGGTGGTCATGACCGTCATCCAGGATGAAAACGACCCCAGCATTCCGACGATGGCGGTCATCCTCAAGCAGGAATCGCCGCGCACGAACTATCAAGTGGACTACCTGTTCGCGCTGGAACAGTCGGCGCACGTTCCCAAGGTGGCTCCGGCCATCGTCGGTGCTCCGGCCATCGCTCCCGACAACAAGTTGCTGTTGCTGCCGCCGAATGAATTGGCCGCCGCGTACGCCGACATCCTGGTGCAGGGCGAAGCCAGCCCCTCCTTCGGGCTGTTCGAGAGCGAGGGCGATAATTTCCGGGTGCAGGTCGCCGACCTGAATGCGGCCAAGATCGCCGCCCTGCCGTCGACCGCGTCGATCGAGTTCGCGGCTGCCGCGGGCAGCGATGAAGCCGTCGCCCTCGCGACCAACGACTCGGGCAGCATCGTGGCGGTCAGCATGACCGAGACCGAAACGGTCAAGCCGGTGGATGCCGGTGCCACCGTGGGTCCGGCGGCCGATGCCCTCGCCACGAAGGCGCTCTCCGGCATCACCACCACGGCCAAGGGCTTCTCGAACACCTATCGCGACCAGCTGTTGTTCTATGTGCCCACGGCCGGTTCGAGCGACAAAATCGTGCTTCTGGGCTTTGCCCAGGGCCTCATCACATCGGCGGAGCTTCCATGACGAATATGCCCCCTTCCGGATCGAACCTGCGCGGAGCGGTCGACCTCTCCTCGCTCGTGAACCGTGCCCCGACGGGCGCGCCCCCGGTGTCCACGAACGGGGCGCCCGTGACCGGTGCACCCGTGGGGGGAGCGCCGGCGCCGTCCGGCCCCGTCATGGTTCCTAGTCTCGTCATCGACGGCACGGACGCCAATTTCGGTGAGCTGCTCGAGCTCTCGTCCCGCGTTCCCGTGATCGTCGGGCTGTGGGCATCCCGCAGCGAGCCTTCGACCCAGCTCCTGGCGGTGCTCGAGAAGCTCATCACCGGCCTCGACGGCCGGTTCGTGCTGGCCCGCGTTGACATTGACGCGAATCCGCAACTCGTTCAGGCTTTCCAGGCCCAGACGGTGCCCACGGTCGCCGCCGTCATCACCGGTCAGCCGGTACAGCTCTTCAACGGCCCGCTCGGCGAGGAGCAGATCGCGGAGCTGCTCGTTCGGGTGCTCGAGCTCGCCGCCCAGCAGGGCGTGACCGGCACGGCCGAGGCCGCCGACGCGAACGCCGGCACCGAGCCGGCCGTTGCCGTCGATGAGCCGCTGCCACCGCACCACCTGGAGGCGTACACCGCCATCGAGGCCGGCGACTACGCCACCGCCCAGAGCGAATACCGCACTGCACTGGCGCAGAACCCGAACGACACGATGGCCGTTGCCGGGCTGGCCCAGGTTAGCCTGCTGGCGCGGCTGCAGGGCAAGACCATCGACCAGATTCGCAATGGGGCGGCCTCCGCTCCCGACGATCTCGACGCTCAACTTCTGGTCGCCGACCTCGATCTGTCCGGCGGCCACATCGAGGACGCTTTCGATCGGTTGCTCGGCCTCTTTCCGGCCCAGCCAGCCCCCGGGCGCAACGCCATCCGCGAGCGCATCCTCGAGCTGTTCGAGGTCGTCGGCCAGGACGATCCCCGCGTCCCCCCGACACGCTCGCGCCTCACCGCCCTCCTCTACTAACTTTCCATTTCGCGAGAGCGCAAAAAGTGCCCATTTGACTAGGTCAAATGGGCACTTTTTGCGCTCTCGCGGGATAGTTAGCGGCGGAGGCGCAACCAGAGACCGGCCAGAGGCGGCAGGGTCACGGTCGCCGAGGCCGGACGACCGGCCCAGGGGTCGTTATACGCCTCCACACTGCCCTGATTTCCCACACCGGAGCCGCCGAAGTCGCCGGCATCCGTGTTGAGGATTTCCTCCCACTGCCCGGCGAACGGAAGGCCGACCCGGTAGTCGGTGTGCGGCTGGCCGGCGAAGTTGAAGAAGCAGGCGACCGGAACGCCGTGGTTGTCCCAGCGCAGAAACGACACGACGTTCTGGCTGGCAGCGCCGCCGTCGAGCAGTTCGAAGCCGCCCGGGTCGTTGTCCCGGCTCCACAGGCTCGCGTTGTCGCGGTAGACCCGGTTGAGCTGGCCGACGAGATTGAACAGGCCGCGGTGTGCCGGCTGGTCGAGCATCCACCAGTCCAATCCGCGCTCTTCGCTCCACTCCGAACGCTGACCGAACTCGCTGCCCATGAACAATAGCTGCTTGCCGGGGTGCGCCCACATGAACGCGAGGTAGGCGCGCACATTGGCGAGTTGCTGCCAGGAGTCACCGGGCATCTTGGAGACCAGGGCGCCCTTGCCGTGCACGACCTCGTCGTGGCTGATCGGCAGCAGGAAGTTCTCGCTAAAGGCGTAGATGAACGAGAACGTGATGTCGTTGTGATGGTAGGAGCGGTACATCGGGTCGACCTGCATATACTCGAGCGAGTCGTGCATCCAGCCCATGTTCCACTTGAACCCGAAACCGAGGCCGCCACCGCTGGTCGGCGCCGTCACTCCGCCCCAGTTGGTGGATTCCTCGGCGATCATGATCGTGCCCGGATTGCGCTTGTACGCCGTCGCGGTGATCTCCTGCAGCAGGCTGATCGCCTCAAGGTTCTCGTTGCCGCCGTACTGGTTCGGCTCCCACTGGCCGTCTTCGCGCGAATAGTCGAGGTAGAGCATGGAGGCGACGGCGTCGACGCGCAAGGCGTCGATGTGGAATTCTTCGAGCCAGTACAGCGCGTTGGCGACGAGGAAGTTGCGCACCTGCATCTGCCCGAAGTCAAAAATGTAGGTGCCCCAGTCCAGCTGCTCACCGCGACGCGGGTCGGGGTGCTCGTACAGGGCCTGGCCGTCGAACCGGGCCAGGGCGAAGTCGTCCTTGGGAAAGTGACCGGGCACCCAGTCCATGATCACGCCGATGCCGGCCTGGTGCAGCCGGTCGATCAGGTAGCGCAGGTCGTCGGGGGAGCCGAACCGGCTGGTCGGTGCGTAATAGCCGCTGACCTGGTAGCCCCAGGAACCGCCAAACGGATGCTCCGCCAGGGGCATGAATTCCACGTGCGTGAAGCTCAGTTCCTGCAGGTAACCGACGAGCTCATCGGCCAGGTCTCGGTAGCCGAGGCCGGGGCGCCAAGAGCCGACGTGCATCTCGTAGACACTCATGGCCTGGTTGTGCGGATCGTTGGCCTTGCGATTGAAGAGCCAGGCGTCATCCGCCCACTCGTAGTGGGACTCTGTGACGACCGACGCGGTCTGCGGTGGTACCTCGGCGAGACGGGCCATCGGATCGGCCTTTTCCACCCAGGCGCCGGACTGCGCAAGCAGCTGAAACTTGTAGTTGGTGCCGAGTTCGAGGCCCGGAATGAACAGCTCCCAGACGCCGGTGCTTCCCATGTTGCGCATGGCGTGGGTCACGCCGCTCCACCCGTTGAAGTCGCCGATCACCCGTGCGGCGCGGGCGTGCGGCGCCCACACCGCGAACGACGTGCCGGTCGATGACGCCGTGATGCCCTGGTGCTGACGGTGGTGGGCGCCCAAAACGTCCCAGAGGCGCTCGTGGCGGCCTTCACCGATGAGGTGCAGGTCCAGCTCGCCGAGGGTCGGGATGAATCGGTACGGGTCATCGCAGATCCAGGTGGGGGCGTCCTCGTAGCGGGCCTCGATCGTGTAGTCGCTGAGTCCGAGGGTGCTTTCGCCCTGCCAGATGCCGTGCGCGAGGTGCGCCAGCTCCACGTGGGAGCCGTTGGCGAGAATGGCGAAGACCTCGGTTGCAAGCGGGCGTAGGGCGCGAATGATCACGAGCGGGTCGGAGACGCCAGTCTGGTGGGCGAGGTGCTGGCCGAGAATTTCGTGGGGGTTGTAGTAGCTACCGGCGGCGACGGCCTCCAAGATGTGATCGTCGATCGCAGCCGGCTCGGGCGGGGCGACGTGCTTTTTCACAGACGGTGTCTTCGGGGACTGAGCCTTCTTAGCGTCGATTTTCTTTCCCTGACCCTTCTTGTCCGTGGACTTGTTCTTCTTCTTCTTCTTCTTGTGTTTCTTCTTGCTGTCGCTCATGCGCGGCCCTGGCCAGGATCGTGGGGAGTGACGTGCAGAATGTGCACCGGTTCGGTGAAAGCATCGAGCCGCACGAAGTTATCGGCCGACCAGGTCCAGGTGGCACCCGAGACGAGGTCGTGCACGTCGAAGGTGTCGCCGCGCGCAATGCCGAACCGAGTCACGTCGAGGTGCACCACGGTCTGGCGCACCGAGTGCGGGTCGACGTTGGCGACGATGAGGAGGGCATCCGCTTGGCCGGTGCCGGTGAACGCCGCGTCGAGGTACTTGCTGTAGACGAGGATCGAATCGTCGTCGCTCGAGTGGATGTCGAGGTTGCGCAGCTGGCCGAGCGCCGGATGCTCGGAGCGGATGCGGTTCAGCAGCGTGAGGTACGGCGCAAGGGACTTACCGAGCTCCTCGGCCTTGCTCCAGTCACGCGGCCGGTACTCGTACTTCTCGTTGTCGATGCTCTCTTCGGCGCCCGGCCGTGCGACGTTCTCGAACAGATCGAAACCGGCGTAGACCCCCCAGCTCGGCGCCGCCGTCGCGGCCAGTGCCGCTCGAATCTTGAAGGCGGCCGGCCCGCCGAATTGCAGGTATTCGGTGAGAATATCGGGGGTGTTCACGAACAGGTTCGGGCGCAGAAAGTCGGGGGTGTCGGTGGCGAGGCCGTCGAAGAACTCCTCGAGCTCGATCTTCGTGTTGCGCCAGGTGAAGTAGGTGTACGACTGCTGGAAGCCGACCTTGCCGAGCGCCTGCATGAGGGCCGGGCGAGTGAACGCTTCGGCCAGAAACACCACGTCGGGGTCGGCCTGGTTGACTTCGGCGAGCAGCCATTCCCAGAAGTCGAGCGGCTTGGTGTGCGGGTTGTCCACCCGAAAGATACGCACGCCCAGGCCGATCCAGTAGCGCAGCAGGCGCAGCGCCTCGGCGCGGATGCCGTCCGGATCATTGTCGAAATTGATCGGGTAGATATCCTGATATTTTTTCGGCGGGTTTTCGGCGTAGGCGATGCTGCCGTCGGGCAGCGTCGTGAACCACTCCGGGTGCTCCGTGACCCAGGGATGGTCGGGGGAAGCCTGCAGCGCAAAGTCGAGGGCGACCTCGATGCCGAGGGAGGCGGCCTTCTGCAGAAAGAACGTGAAGTCGGCCACCGTGCCGAGGTCTGGGTGGATGGCGTCGTGGCCGCCGTCTTTCGAGCCGATCGCCCAGGGCGAGCCCGGATCGCCGGGGGCGACCTCGAGCGAATTATTCGGTCCCTTGCGAAAGGCCTGCCCGATCGGGTGAATCGGCGGAAGGTAGAGCACGTCGAAGCCCATGGCGGCCACGGCGGGCAGTCGCTTGGCTGCGGTGCGGAACGTTCCGCTTTTCCAGCTGCCGTCGGCGCGCCGCACGGCGCCCTCCGAGCGTGGAAAGAATTCGTACCAGGAGCCGACCCCGGCTCTGGCCCGTTCGACGATAATCGTGCGCTCGGCCGAGAGTGAGGCTAGTCCGGCGAGGGGGTGGGCACTGATGGCCTGCAGGAGGGCGGCATCTGCCACGGCGAGAAAACGCTCGGTGGCCGGCTTACCGGTGTCGGCGAGGGTCTTCGCGGCCGCTTGAAACAGACGGCGGGCGGCGAGCGGGCGGGCTTTGTCGACGCCGGCCTGGGTGAGGAGTTCGCCGCCGATGGTGAACATGAGTTCTACGTCAATGCCGGCCGGTATCTTGATCGCGGCATTGTGTTCCCAGGTGGCGAAGTCGTCGGCGTAGGCGCGCACCCGATAGGTCCAGTGGCCGGCAGCGCCGAGTTGGGCCTCGGTGCCGTAGCGGTCGGTGCCGTCGGCCTGCAACGCCATCGGATGCCGCGTGGTGCTGCCGTCGGGCGCCGTCAGCTGCAGATCGACGCCGATGAGGTCGTGTCCCTCACGAAAAGCGGTCGCGCCAAACGGCACCACTTCGCCCACGAAGGCGCGGGCCGGCCAGAGGTTGTCCTTCAGCTGGGGAGACAGGTCGAGAACGGGGATTCGACCAACGGATGCGGCGGCGCGGCTTCCCGCAGCCGCGCCCGCAGACACGCTCGCGGGGGCGCTGCTCGATGCTGTCGGCAGGATCGTTTCTTTTGCTGCTGTCTTGGCCACACCACGACCGTAGCGTGAAAGCGTGGCAATGGCTTCCGCGTTCTGCCCTCCTGGCGTGCGCGCGGTGAATTTGGCTGTTACGTGTTGGACACGTGGCACCCCTAAGGTTGACCTCGTGAAGGCCATCCGCAAATTTACCGTCCGTGCCGTTCTCCCCGAGCCGCTCGCTGCCCTGGAGGAGCTCGCCGGCAATCTCCGCTGGTCGTGGCATGAGCCCACGCGGCAACTATTCGAGCACATTGCCCCCGAGCTCTGGCGCGAGATCGGCACCGACCCGGTCGCGCTGCTCGGTGCCGTCGACCCGCGTCGCCTCGACGATCTCGCGCAGGATCACGACTACGTCGCCGAGGTCAACGCCACCCGCGACGGGCTGCGCGACTATCTCGAGCAGCCACGCTGGTACCAGGGGCTCGAGGGCGAGAAGCCGGCTGCCATCGCCTACTTCTCACCGGAGTTCGGCATCGCCGCTGCCCTGCCGCAGTATTCGGGGGGCCTCGGCATTCTCGCCGGTGACCACCTGAAGAGCGCTTCGGACCTTGGCCTGCCTTTGGTTGGCGTCGGCCTGTTCTATCGTGCCGGCTACTTCAGCCAGGCCATCTCTCCTGACGGCTGGCAGATGGAAAGCTATCCGCTGCTCGACCCCGACGGGCTTCCGCTCGCCGTGCTGCGCCGGGCCGACGGCTCCGCCGTACAGGTGTCGCTCGCGCTGCCCGACGACCGCACCCTGCATGCCCGGATCTGGCAGGCCAAGGTGGGCCGAGTGCGTTTGCTGTTGCTCGACGCCGACATTCCGGAGAACGCCGACGACCTGCGCCTGGTCACCGACCGCCTGTATGGCGGCGGCGGCGAACACCGCCTGCTGCAGGAACTGCTGCTGGGCATCGGCGGTGCTCGCGCGGTGAAACTGTGGAGCTCGCTGCACGGACTGCCGGAGCCCGAAGTGTTCCACACCAACGAGGGTCACGCCGGTTTCCTCGGCCTCGAGCGCATCTCCAGCCTGATCGGCGAGGGCCTCAGCTTTCAGGAAGCTCTGCAGGTGGCCCGCGCCGGCACCGTTTTCACCACCCACACTCCGGTCGCCGCCGGCATCGACCGCTTCGAGCGGTCGCTCGTGCGACGCTACTTCGGCACCGACCTGCTGCCCGGCGTCGATGTGGAAGATCTGCTCGCGCTCGGCGCTGAGAGCTACGCCGGCGGTTCCAACGACGTGTTCAACATGGCCATCATGGGCCTGCGGCTCGGCCAGCACGCCAACGGTGTCTCGACCCTGCACGGCGAGGTCAGCCGACGCATGTTCAACGGCCTGTGGCCTGGCTTTGATTCAGCGGATGTTCCGATCACGTCGATCACGAATGGCGTGCACGCGCAGAGCTGGACCGACCCGGCGCTGAAGAGCCTCGCCCACACTAAGCTCGGCACGAGCGACACCACGACGGCCAACTGGGCCTCGGCAGATGTCTCCAACCAGGACCTGTGGTCGGTGCGCGGTCAGATGCGCCTGCAATTCGTGGAGGATGCCCGCCGCCGACTGCTGAACGCCTGGCGCGACCAGAACCCAGGCGGCATCCCCCCGACCTGGATCAATCGTGTCTTCGACCCGAATGTGCTGACCATCGGGTTCGCCCGCCGTGTTCCCACCTACAAGCGGCTCACCCTGATGTTGCACGACCCTGAACGTTTGCGCGCCCTGCTGCTGCACCCGGAGCATCCGATTCAGATCGTCATCGCCGGCAAGTCACACCCCGCCGACGAAGAGGGCAAACGCCTGATCCAGAAGATCGTGCAGTTCGCGGCCGACCCGGCCCTGCGCACGCGCATCGCTTTTCTGCCCGACTACAACATCGCCATGGCCCAGCTGATGTACCCGGGAACGGATGTTTGGCTCAACAATCCGCTCCGTCCGCTCGAGGCCTGCGGAACGAGCGGCATGAAGGCTGCCCTCAACGGTGCCCTCAATCTGTCGATCCTCGACGGCTGGTGGCCCGAATACTATGACGGCAAGAACGGCTGGGCGATTCCGTCGGCCGATTCGGCCGGCGACTCCGCTGAACGCGACCGGCTCGAAGCCGAAGCGCTCTACGACCTGATCGAGCATCAGGTCGCCCCGACGTTCTACGAACGGAACGCCGATGACGTGCCCGAACGGTGGGTCTCGAATATTCGGCACACCCTCGCCACCCTCTCGCCGGCACTGTCCGCCGACCGTATGGTCAGCGAGTACGTGCAGCGGCTGTATCGCCCGGCCGGACACTACGAAGGGCTGATGTCGGCCAACAACTACCGCGCGGCCCGCGAACTGGCCGCGTGGAAGGGCCGGATCGTGTCGGCCTGGCCGCAGGTCGCGGTAACCCACGTGGAATCGGGCGGTGTCTCGTCGGTGCCCGAAGTGGGCGACGACCTGCACCTGCGCGCACACGTGCAGCTCGGCGGACTGGCGGCAGAGGACGTGACCGTCGAGGTCGTCTACGGCAAGAGCCTGGGCACCGACGAGCTGCGCGACGTGGCCATTCAGGCGCTCGAACCGGCACCGCTGAAAGAAGCATCGACCGGCGGCGCCACCCTGTTCACCGGAACGGTCGAACTCGACCGGGCCGGAGCCTTTGGGTATACCGTGCGTGTCGTTCCCCGCAATGACCTGCTGATCAGCCCGGCCGAAATGGGTCTGGTCGCCGTCGCGAACTAGCCGGTCAGACGCGCGGCGTGCGGCGCGGAACGAACGCCCCGTGCGCCCGCATCAGCTGCATCGACGCACCGGACACGAACAGGGCAGTGCCGGGCGCGTGCTCGATCACCGAGTCGCGCAGGTCGTCGTGACCGGAATCCCAGAGCAGTGTGTAGGCATCCACTCCCTCGTGCGCTGGCAGGGTGACCGTCTCGTCCTGCTCGCGGGCGTTCACCACGAGCAAAATGCGGTTGAAGGCTTCGTGTTCGGGGGTGGACGCTGCCATGTACTGCAGGGTGCGCTCGGTCGGCGAGTTCCAGGCCTCCCCGGTGAGCGCTTCGCCGGCGATGTTGTACCAGTCCAGCTGGCTGGCGCTCGGCGTCGTCTCGCCGAACCGACCGAAGTGCACGGGGCGCAGGGCCGGGTTTTCTCGGCGCAACTGCAGAAGGCGGCGGGTGACCCGGTGCAGGTCCTGCTGCCAGTCGTCTAAGTCCCAGTTGAGCCAGGTCAGCTCGCTGTCCTGGCAGTAGGCGTTGTTGTTGCCGCGTTGGCTGCGGCCGAACTCGTCGCCGGCGGTCAGCATGGGAATGCCGGCCGAGAGCAGTAGTGTGCCGAGCAGGTTGCGCATGGCCTTCCGCCTGGTGGCCAGAATGGCCACGTCGCGGGTCGGACCCTCGACGCCGTGGTTATAGGAGCTGTTGTTGTCGGTGCCGTCACGGTTCGATTCGCCGTTGCCGAGGTTGTGCTTCGTATCGTAGGCGGTGAGATCGGCGAGGGTGAACCCGTCGTGCGCGGTGATGAAGTTGAGCGAGGCGAGCGGGCTGCGAGCCTCAGAGAAGGTGTTCGACGACCCGGCGACGCGGGTCGCAAAGCGTCCGATTCCGCTGCCGGCCGAGCCGGTCAGACGCAGACTCTTCATGTCGGAGAGCCAGAAGTCGCGCATCCGGTCGCGGTAGCGGTCGTTCCACTCTGTCCACCCGGGCGGAAAATTGCCGGTCTGCCAGCCGCCCTGCCCGACATCCCACGGTTCGGCGATGAGTTTGACACCCGCCAGCTCCGGGTCGTCGCGAATCTCGGTGAGCAGCGGATGCTGCGGGTCGTAGACCACGCCGGCGTCCCGGCCGAGCGTAGCGGCCAGGTCGAAGCGGAACCCGTCGACCTGCACCTCGTTGGCCCAGTAGCGCAGCGAATCGAGCACGAGGCGCTTCGGCACGTCGTGGCTGAAATTGACCGTGTTGCCGCACCCGGTCACGTCGATGTACGCGCCGGATTCGTCCTGGCGGTAGTAGGCCGCGTTGTCGATGCCGCGCAGGCTCGTGACCGGGCCGTTGCGACCCTCCTCGGCGGTGTGGTTGTAGACCACGTCCAAGATGACTTCGAGCCCGGCCTCGTGCAGCAGCTTGACCATGCCCTTGAACTCGCGCAGCACAGCGGCCGGACCGGCCGACTGCGCTGCCTGGGTGGCGTAGTCGGCGTGCGGCGAAAAAAAGTTGAGGGTGTTGTAACCCCAGTAGTTGATTAGGCCCTGTTTGATGAGACGCTGCTCCGACACGAACGCCTGCACCGGCAACAGCTCGACCGCGGTCACGCCGAGGTCTTTTAGGTAGGCGATGGTCGATTCGTGGGCGAGCCCGGCATAGGTGCCGCGCAGGACGGCCGGCACCAGCGGGTTGAGCCGGCTGACGCCGCGCACGTGCGCCTCATAGACCACCGTGTGGTCGAGGGCGACTTTCGGTTTTGTGGAGCCGTTCCAGTCGAAATAGTCATCGACCACCGAGGACTGCCAAAGTCCGGCCCCGACCCGCACCAGACCACGAGAATACGGTTCGATCAGGGTTTTCTCCGGGTGAAACGAGTTCTTCGAGCTGGCCGGGCCGGAGACGCGGATACCGTAGCGGCGCCCAGGGGACAGCGTGCGCGATTTGCCGGACCACACGCCGTGCACGTCCTTGGTCATCGGCACGCTCTTGACGATCCAGTTCGGGTCGGTGTCGTCGAACAGACACAGGTCCATGGCGTCGGCGTGTTCGGCCCACACCCGTAGTTCGCCGCCGGCGCTGGTTAGTCGCACACCGAGGTTGCGCAGGGGATCGGTGGAACTCATGGGTTCAAGAATAATCAGTGTGCGGGAAGCTGACGACCACCGGCATCCGCTCGACGGTAAATTTGGGGTGCGTAAAATTTGGGGGCGTAAAATAGGTGGCATGGTTGTCTATTTGGACCATGCGGCGACCACGCCCATGCTCCCCGCCGCTATTGCCGCCTATGCCGAAGCGATGGGTGTCGTCGGTAACCCCGCTTCGGTGCACAGCCAGGGGCAGAATGCCAAGCGGATGCTCGAAGAGTCGCGCGAAATCGTGGCCGCCAGCCTCGGCTGCGACCCGATCGAGGTTGTTTTCACCGGCAGCGGCACCGAGGCCATCAACCTCGGAATCAAGGGGCTGTACTGGGCGCGCGCCCCGCGCCGGCGCATTCTGGTGCCCGGCGGCGAACACCACGCCACCCTCGACACCGTCGAGTGGCTCGCCGAGCATGACGGGGCCGTGATCGAGTGGATTCCGCTCGACGACCAGGGCCGCGTCGACCTCGCCGCGCTCAAGGCGGCTATTGCCCGGGACCCGCTTGATATTGCGCTGGTCAGCGTGATCATGGCCAACAATGAGGTCGGCACCATCGAACCCGTCGCCGAGGTGGCGGCGCTCGCCGCGGTGCACGGCATTCCGGTGCACGTCGACGCCGTTGCGGCGTACGGCTATATCCCGGTGGATTTTCGCGCTTTGGTCGCCGTCGGCGTTTCGGCGTTGAGCGTTTCGGCGCACAAGGTCGGCGGACCGGTCGGTATCGGCGCTCTCGTGCTCGGTCGCGCCACCACCGTCGAACCGCTCATCCACGGTGGCGGACAGCAGCGCAAGGTGCGCAGCGGCACGCAGGATGTCGCGGCAGCGGTGTCGTTCGCGGTGGCGGCATCCGCTCTGTCGGCTGAGCTGTCTGCGGCTGCCGGCGGCGAAACCGCGCGCCTGGCAGCCCTGCGCGACCGGGTGATCGCAGGCGTGGCGCGGGTCGCACCCGATGCTGTGCTCAACGGCGACCCGATCATTCGGCTGCCGGGTAACGCGCACTTCAGTTTTGCCGGCTGCGAGGGCGACTCGCTGCTGTTTCTGCTCGACGCCGCCGGGGTGTCGGTGTCGACCGGGTCGGCCTGCCAGGCCGGGGTGCCCGAACCCTCGCACGTGCTGCGGGCGATGGGGCGCAACGAGATCGAATCCCGCGGTGCCCTGCGGATCACCCTCGGCCACACGTCGACCGATGCCGACGTCGACGCGCTGCTCGCGGCGTTGCCGACCGCGCACGCCCAGGCGCTCCGGGCCGGAATGGCCGATCGGGTGCCCGGGCGCTGATCTTGGCCGTGTCAGATACTCCGCGTACACTCGTTGGGTGAAGGTTTTAGCAGCAATGAGTGGCGGTGTTGATTCCGCCGTCGCAGCCGCGCGCGCGGTCGAAGCGGGGCACGAGGTGGTCGGCGTGCATCTCGCACTGAGCCGAATGCCGGGCACGTTGCGCACCGGCAGTCGCGGCTGTTGTACCGTCGAAGACTCGATGGATGCCCAGCGCGCCGCCAACATCATGGGCATCCCCTACTACGTCTGGGACTTCTCCGAACGGTTCAAGCTCGACGTCGTCGACGACTTTATCGCCGAATACGCCGCCGGCCGTACCCCGAACCCGTGCATGCGCTGCAACGAAAAGATCAAATTTGCCGCCCTGCTCGAAAAGGCCATGGCCCTCGGCTTCGACGCCGTCTGCACCGGCCACTACGCGAGCATTCTGACGGATGCCGATGGCAACAAGGAGCTGCACCGCGCGGCCGCCTGGGCTAAAGACCAGTCCTACGTGCTCGGCGTGCTCACCGCTGACCAGATTAACCACTCCATGTTTCCGCTCGGCGCCACGCCGACCAAGGCCGAGGTGCGCAAAGAAGCGGCCGAACGCGGCTTCTCGGTGGCGAACAAGCCCGACTCCTACGACATCTGCTTTATTCCAGACGGCGACACCAAGGGCTGGCTCGGCGAACGCGTCGCCCCGGTAACCGGCGACATCCTCGACCGGGAGGGCAACACCCTCGGGCAGCACGACGGCGCCGTCGCGTTTACGGTCGGCCAGCGCAAGGGCCTCTCCATTGGCACTCCGGCCGCCGACGGCAAGCCGCGCTTCGTGCTCGAGGTGCGCCCGATCACCAACACGGTCGTCGTCGGTCCGAAGGAGGCGCTCGCCATCAAGGAGATCGCCGGTAACAAGTACACCTGGGCCGGGCTCGCCCCCGAGCATCCAGAGGTGGAATTCGCCTGTCATGTGCAGATTCGCGCCCACGCCGACCCGGAACCTGCCGTAGCCCAGGTCGTTTCAACCGCCGCCGTCACCGGCGTCGACGGCACGGTCGAATTGCGCATCATTCCGAACCAGCCGCTCGCCGGCGTCGCCCCCGGGCAGACCGCCGTCGTCTACGTCGGCACCCGGGTACTCGGCCAATGCACCATCGATCGCACGGTCAGCGCCGTACCGATTTCATCAGGCAGTTCCGTCTCAGCACCTACCGCTTCGGCCAGCCCCGTCCCGGTCAATGCCTGAGTCCGTCGTCGACACCACCCCTGACGACCTCGTCGCCGCAGCCGCCGAGGCTGCCGACATCACCACCCGCGTACTCGCCGCCCGGGACGCCTACTACGGGCAGGACACGGTCGTCATCTCCGACGCCGACTACGACCTGCTCGTGCGGCGCCTCGGCGAGCTGGAGCGGCTGCACCCAGAGCTGCAGAGCCAAGACAGCCCCACTCAGACCGTCGGAGGCCGCGCCGAGGTCACACTGTTCGACCCGGTCACCCACGCCGAACGGATGCTCAGCCTCGACAACGTCTTCTCCCTCGACGAGTTCGACGCCTGGGCGCGCAAGGCCGCTGAGAATTCGGGCCGCGCGGTGCACTATCTGTGCGAGCTCAAGATCGACGGCCTCGCGATCAATCTGCGCTACGCCGATGGAGTGCTCGTCTCCGCGGCCACCCGCGGTGACGGGGTCGTCGGCGAAGACGTCACCGAGAACATAGACCTTGTGCCCGGCATCCCGTCTCGCCTGGCCGGCACCGGGCATCCGTCGTTGATGGAGGTGCGTGGCGAGGTGTTCTTTCCCACTGCCGCCTTCGACGAGCTGAATGCCGCACAGTCCGCAGCGGGCGAGCGAGTGTTCGCGAATGCCCGCAACGCGGCGGCCGGGTCGCTGCGCCAGAAGGCGGCCGGCAAGAACACCGACCAACTGCGCCTCATGAAGGCCCGCCTGGGGCGGCTGCGCATGCTCGTGCACGGCATCGGTGCCTGGGAGAACCCGCCCGTCAGCACGCAATCCGAGGTCTACGGCTTGCTCGACGGGTGGGGACTGCCGACCAGCAGCTACTTCAAGGTGGTCGAGTCGGTTGCCGAGGCTGCCGAGTTCATCGAGTACTACGGAGCCCACCGCGGCAGCGTGGTGCACGAACTCGACGGCATCGTCATCAAGATCGACGAACTGGCCCTGCACGCCGAACTCGGCGCCACCAATCGGGCCCCACGCTGGGCGATCGCCTACAAGTACCCGCCAGAGCAGGTCAACACGAAACTGCTCGACATTATCGTCAGTGTCGGCCGCACCGGCCGGGCGACCCCTTTCGCCGTGATGGAAAAGGTGCTCGTGGCCGGCAGTGAGGTGCGCCAGGCCACCCTGCACAACCAGGACGTCGTGAAGGCCAAGGGCGTGCTGATCGGCGACACGATCGTGCTGCGCAAGGCTGGCGACGTCATTCCCGAGGTGCTCGGCCCGGTCGTCGAGCTGCGCGACGGCACCGAACGCGAATTCGTCATGCCCCTGAACTGCCCGGAATGTGGCACTCCGCTGGCCCCGGCGAAGGAGGGCGATATCGATTTGCGCTGCCCGAACGCGCGCAGCTGCCCGGCCCAGGTACGCGGCCGGGTCGAGCACATCGGCAGTCGCGGCGGTCTCGACATCGAGGTTCTCGGCGAGGTTGCCGCCTCCGCGCTGACCCAGCCGATTGTGCCGGCCGACCCGCCGCTGCCCACCGAGGCGGGCCTGTTCGACCTCAAGCTGGCGGACCTGCTGCCGATCCAGATGATCGTGCGCGACGCCGAAACCGGGCTGCCCAAGGAAGACGACGACGGGGCGGCGAAAATTCGCATGCCGTTCTCGCGTAACCCGACCCCGGCCGAGAAAAAGACCGGCCTGACCGGCCTGCAGCCATCGTCGAGCGCGCTCAAGCTGGTCGCCGAGATCGAGAAGGCCAAGACCAAGCCGCTGTGGCGAATCCTGGTGAGCCTGAACATCCGTCACGTCGGGCCGGTTGCCGCCCGCGCACTCGCCAACCATTTCGGCAGTCTTGATGCCATTCGCGCCGCCAGCCGCGAGGAACTCGCCGAGGTCGACGGTGTCGGCGGCATCATCGCCGATGCGGTGCTGGCCTGGTTTCTGGTGGACTGGCACGTTGATATCGTGACGCAGTGGGCTGCGGCCGGCGTGCAGTTTGCCACGCCGGGGCATCCAGGGCCGGGCGCGGCCGAGGCCGCCGGGGGAGTGCTGGCCGGGCTCACCGTCGTAGCTACCGGCTCCCTCGAGGGTTTCACCCGGGAGGGCGCCCAGGAGGCGATCATCGCGGCCGGCGGCAAGAGCGCCTCGAGCGTGTCGAAGAACACCGACTTCGTTGCAGCCGGTCCCGGCGCCGGCTCGAAGCTCGGCAAGGCCGAGGCACTGGGCCTGCGCATTCTGGGCGCCGAGGAGTTTCGCATTCTCGTGACCGAGGGCCCGGCCGGGCTGCCGGCTGCGCCCGTGCCAGACGCGCCGCTCGCCTGAGGCGCGCAAAGGGGGATCAGTGGGGTTCGAATAGAATTGACTCATCGATCACAAGTGTTTGGAGTTCCATGTCTGAAATCACGGCCGAGCAGGTTGCCCATTTGGCATACCTTGCTCGGATCGACCTCAGCCCCCTCGAGATCACCAATCTCACCCACGACCTCGGCCAGATCGTCGACTCGATCGCCAAGGTCTCTGAGGTAGCCACCGCTGATACCCCGGCCACGAGCCACCCGATGCCGCTGACCAACGTCTACCGTGAAGACGTCGTCGTGCCATCACTGACCGTCGAGCAGGCCCTGTCCGGCGCCCCCGACCGCGCCGGTGACAAATTCCGCGTGCCCGCCATTCTGGACGAGGAGTAACCATGACCTATCTCACCAAGCTCTCCGCCGCAGCGCTCAGCGAGCTGCTGGTCAGCAAGCAGGTCAGCGCCGTCGAAGCGACCAGCGCGCACCTCGACCACATCACGGCCGTCGACACCGACCTGCACGCCTTTCTGCACGTGGCGGGCGAGGCCGCCCTGGCGACCGCTGCCCAGATTGACGCCCGCCGCGCTGCCGGCGAGGTGCTGAACCCGCTCGCCGGGGTTCCGATCGCGATCAAAGACGTGCTGGCCACCCAAGACATGCCCACCACCGCCGGGTCGAAAATTCTTGAAGGCTGGGTTCCGCCCTACGACGCGACCGTCGTTGCCCGCCTGCGTGCGGCCGGCCTCGTGCCGCTCGGCAAGACCAACATGGACGAATTTGCCATGGGGTCCTCCACCGAACACTCCGCCTACGGAATTACTCGCAACCCCTGGGACCGCGACCGTATCCCCGGTGGCTCCGGTGGCGGCTCGGCCGCGGCCGTCGCTTCTTTCCAGGCGCCGCTCGCCCTCGGCAGCGACACCGGCGGATCCATCCGCCAGCCCGCCGCCGTCACCGGCTCGGTCGGCGTCAAGCCCACCTACGGCGGAGTCTCTCGCTACGGGGCGATCGCCCTGGCCTCCAGCCTCGACCAGGTCGGCCCGGTCTCCCGCACGGTCTATGACGCTGCCCTGCTGCACGACGTCATCGGCGGCCACGACCCCCTCGACTCCACCTCGCTGACCGACAGCTGGCCGTCGATGGCCGCCGCCGCGCGCGACGGTCTCAAGGACGGCGCCCTCACGGGCGTGCGCATCGGCGTCATCAAGGAACTCTCCGGCGACGGATTCCAGGCTGGCGTCACCCAGCGCTTCAACGAAACCCTCGCGCTGCTCGTCGCCGCTGGCGCCGAGATCATCGAGGTCTCCGCACCGAACTTCGAGTATGCCGTCGCGGCGTATTACCTGATTCTGCCCGCCGAAGCGTCGAGTAACCTGGCCCGCTTCGACTCGGTGCGATTCGGCATCCGCGTCAACCCGGAAAGCGGTTCGCTCACGAGCGAGCACGTGATGAGCGCCACCCGAGAGGCCGGTTTCGGTCCCGAAGTCAAGCGCCGTATCATCCTCGGCACCTACGCCCTGAGCGCCGGTTACTACGACGCGTACTACGGCAGCGCGCAGAAGGTGCGCACGCTCATTCAGCGTGACTTTGCCGCCGCGTTCAGCCAGGTCGACGTTCTGATGTCGCCGAGCGCCCCAACCACGGCGTTCAAGTTTGGTGAGAAGCTCGCCGACCCGATGGCCATGTACATCAACGACGTGACCACCATCCCGGCGAACCTGGCTGGTGTGCCAGGAATGAGCATCCCGATCGGGCTCGCGCCCGAAGACGGCCTGCCCGTCGGCCTGCAGATCATGGCCCCCGCCAAAGCGGATGCCCGCCTCTACACCGTCGGCGCCGCGATCGAGCAGCTGCTCGAAGCGAGCTGGGGGCACACCATGCTCAGCCAGGCTCCAGCCCTGACCCCGACCGAAATGTTTGCCAGCGAAGAGGGAGCCGTCTGATGAAGGCTGAATTGATGGACTTCGATAAGGCACTCGAACTGTTCGAGCCGGTACTCGGCTTCGAGGTGCACGTCGAACTCAACACCAAGACCAAGATGTTCTGCGGCTGCGCCAACGAGTTCGGCTCCGGCGCCAACACGAACACCTGCCCGACCTGCCTCGGCCTGCCCGGCGGACTGCCGCAGGTGAACAAGAAGGCGCTGGAATCCAGCATCCGTTTGGGGCTGGCTTTGGGGTGTGAGATCGCCGAACACTCGCGGTTCGCCCGCAAGAACTACTTCTACCCCGACACGGCGAAGAACTTTCAGACCAGCCAGTACGACGACCCGATCTGCCACGACGGATCGATCACGATCGAACTCGAGAGCGGCCGCCTGGTCACCGTCGAGATCGAACGTGCGCACATGGAAGACGACGCCGGCAAGCTCACCCACATGGGTGGCGCGACCGGACGCATCCAGGGCGCCGACTACTCGCTCGTCGACTATAACCGTGGCGGTGTGCCGCTGGTCGAGATTGTCACCCAGATGATCGAGGGCGCCGAACACGACGCCCCCGAGATCGGCAAGACCTACGTCGCCGCCATTCGCGAGATCGCCAAGGCGCTCGGCGTCTCCAACGCTCGCATGGAAGAGGGCAACGTGCGTTGCGACGCCAACGTCTCCCTGCGCCCGCGCGGGTCGAACGTGCTCGGCACCCGCACCGAGACCAAGAACGTCAACTCCCTGAGAAGCGTCGAGCGCGCGGTGCGCTACGAAATCCAGCGTCAGGCGGCCGTGCTTTCCGGCGGAGGCACCATTACGCAGGAGACCCGGCACTGGCACGAGGACACCGGAATCACGAGCGCCGGTCGGCCTAAGAGCGACGCCGACGACTACCGGTACTTTCCGGAGCCCGACCTGCTGCCGATGGCACCGTCGCGCGAATGGGTCGAAGAGCTGCGACTGACCCTGCCCGAACCGCCCGCGGCCCGTCGCAAGCGCTTGCAGGCAGCCTGGGGTTTTGTGAACCTCGAGTTCCAGGACGTCGTGAACTCCGACCTGCTCGACGCGGTCGAGGCGACCGTCGCCGCCGGGGCATCCGCACAGGCAGCGCGCAAGTGGTGGACCGGCGAAATCGCCCGGCTCGCCAACGTGGCCGGCGTCGCCGCCGACTCGCTCGTAACGCCGGTGCAGCTCGCCGCGCTCATCGCACTGGTCGAAGCCGGAAGCCTCACCGACCGCCTGGCCCGCCAGGTGCTCGAGGGCGTCATCGCCGGCGAAGGAACCCCGGCCGAGGTCGTCGAAAGCCGGGGACTGGCCGTGGTCTCCGACGACGGCGCGCTCATCGCGGCGATCGACGCCGCACTGCTCGGCCAGCCCGACGTGCTCGCCAAGATTCGTGACGGCAAGGTGCAGGCCGCCGGTGCCGTCATCGGCGCCGTTATGAAGGCCATGCGCGGGCAAGCGGATGCCGCGCGCGTGCGCGAACTCGTGCTCGAACGCGCCGCCGCGATCGAGTAGCCGGTGACAACTCAGGCTTTCGGAGTGGGCGTGCAGGTCGTGGTGCACCTCGACCGCACCCGCTTTCCCGACTCCCTCATCGACGACCCGATCGGCGTGATCGTCGCGCCGGGGGAGTCGGAGGGCTCCGGGCTCTACGCACCGACCGTGCAGCGCGAGAAGTTCTGGGTCGTGGCCTTCGAGGAGCCGTTCGTCGGCCTCGACGGATCGGGTCCGCACGACTCCGCGCGCATTCCGCAGAGCTTCCTGGAAGCGGCGCCGGAGGCGTGAACGTGATTGCTCCGGAGCAGGACGGACGCGCGCCGTCGACCCGCGACATCCGTCGGTGGCGGCAATACCTCGCCGACGAACAGGCCGAGGCCGCGGTCTACCGCGACCTCGCCAATCGTCGCGCCGGCGAAGAGCGGCAAATTCTGCTCGCCCTCGCCGACGCCGAAGGCCGGCACGAAGAACACTGGCGGAACCTGCTCGGCAGCGACGTCGGTTCACCGCGGCGCGGTGCTTTGCGCACCCGATTTCTCGGTCTGCTGGCCCGCCGGTTCGGTTCGGTGTTCGTGCTGGCCCTCGCCCAGCGGGCCGAGGGACGCTCGCCCTATCAAGCGGATGCCGACGCGACCAGCGCCATGGCCGCCGACGAAACCGTGCACGAAGAGGTCGTGCGCGGTCTCGCCGCCCGCGGCCGCAAACGCCTCTCCGGCACTTTTCGGGCCGCCGTGTTCGGCGTCAACGACGGGCTGGTGAGTAACCTCGCCCTCGTGCTCGGTATCGGCGCCACCGGTGTGCCGGCCGCGACCATTCTGTTCACCGGCATTGCCGGGCTGCTGGCCGGGGCGCTGTCGATGGGGGCCGGCGAATACGTCTCGGTGCGGTCCCAGCGAGAACTGCTCGAGGCATCCAGCCCCGCGGCTCCCGCCAAGAGCGTGCTCTCCCACCTCGACCTCGCCGCCAACGAGCTGACCCTGGTCTATCGCGCCCGTGGCATGTCCGAGGAGGAAGCTGAAACCTACGCCCGCGGCGTGCTGGCCACCGCGTACACGGCAACCGGACCGATTGCCGCGGTCACCAAAGCGGCGCCGGAGCCCGACGAGCACGAGGCCATCGGAACGGGCACCGGCGCCGCCCTGTCGAGCTTCTGCTTCTTCGCCTCCGGCGCACTGCTGCCGGTGCTGCCCTACCTGTTCGGCCTGAGCGGCTACGCGGCCATCATCGTCGCTACCGTACTGGTGGGCGTGGCCCTGCTGGCCACCGGGGCTGTCGTGGGGCTGCTCTCCGGTGGTCCGCCGCTGAAACGAGCGTTGCGGCAGCTCGTCATCGGCCTCGGCGCGGCCGCCGTCACGTACCTGCTCGGGCTGGTGTTCGGCACCTCGATCGGCTAGCTCGGCGCCGGCCCGGCCACGATGGCCAGTCCGGTCTGTCCGCACCACTGGAACGTATGACCGGCCGGCAGGCCTGGTGCCCCGCCGGACTGGTCGTTGAGGTGTTCCGATAGACCGGGCAGGCGCAGCAGCGCGCCGGTCGCGAGGTGAGTGTCGGTCGAGACCACCACCCGGCCACTGGAGTTGATGACCGTGACCGAGACGCCGTCTGCGCCGAGGCGCGGTATGAGGCCGCGTTCGATCTCGTCGACCGAGAGGTCGATGCCGACGACCCCGATCAGCTCGGCGGCTCGATACACCGGAAGCGTCAGAGTGAGCGTGTACTCATCCGTGCACAGGTAGTCGACGTAGGGGCCGGTAATGTGTCGGCGTCCCGTCTGTTCCGGAACCCGCCACCATTCCAGCGCGGTGTAGTCCCGAAAACTCTCATCGAGAGGGTCTTCGACCGTTTCCAGATGGCGGATGCCGGTGGCCGGCCCCGACACGGCCGGGTTCTGGCCGCCCAGCCACCAGGCCAGGTGCCAGCCCAGAAAGCTCGGCGCGGACACAAAACCGGCTCCGATGACGCACCCCTCGGAGTTGGTGAACTCGCGGCGCACCAGAGATTCCATCAGGGGATCCAGGTCGGTCCGGTCGGCGATACGATCCGGCCGCGCGGCATAGCGTTCCACCAGAACTGCCCAGTGTTCCAGCCGAGCGAAGACCGGGTCGAAGACGGCGGCAACGCATGAAAAACCGGCCGCGGTCTGCGGCCCATCGTGCTCGGGAGTGAGCGTTTCGGGCGTCATGCGGGTGCGCCCGTGGGAAGTACCGCGGTGGTGCTCACTGTCGCTGTGCTGTCGGTCATCGTTGACCTGCCCTTCAGTTCCAGGAGTGATTTCGCCTCGATCAGCCACTCGATGGACTCGATGATCTGCGTCACGGTCAGCTGTCGGGCGCGAGCGCCGTCCTCGGCGATGAGCGCCGCGACCGTCGCGCGCTGCACGGCGCGGCAGCGTTCGCGGCGGCTCGCGTCCCGCAGGCTGAGCCAGAGCAGGGAACCGAACTCGGCCTGCAGACGCAATTCTTCGCGCACGAGCCGGGCGGATTGGCTGAGCGCGGCCACCTCGAGACGGAAGGTACCCTGACCGCGGCGCGCGGCATCCGCTGTGCCGGCATCGGCGCGGTCGAGGATACGCTCGAGGTTCTCGATATCGGCCGCGCTGGCCCGGTCGGCGGCGAGCTCGGCAGCGAGACCTGCGATCGCGGAGTAATGCACGCCCAGGTCGCGAACCTGCACCCGGGACCAAGCCACCAGGCGTTCATCCTGCAGGTCGGTCGCACCCCGGCCGGCGAACGTGACGAAACTGCCGCCATCGCGGCCGCGCTTGGTGTGCACGAGCTTGTTCCGGCGCAGAATTTCCAGGGCTTCGCGGGCGGTGACCGTGGCGACGCCCAGCTGGCGGGCCAGCTCGGCCTCACTCGGCAGGCGTTCGCCGTCGTGCAGCACCCCGAGCACAATCGCATCGGTCAGCCGCTGCAACACCAGCTCGGCCCGGCCAGCGCCGTCAAGCGGGGCGAAAATGGCCGCGCGCGTTCCCGATCCGGCTCGGATGGACTGCGGCATCGGCGGCTCATTTCAGGTTGTGACACGACCGTAACATCCCGGCGCACATTTATGACATCTAACTCCATATGATTAGCCTGTGAGTGAGCAGGGAGTCGTTGAATGAGTGAGGAGATCTCGTGACCGGTGCGCAGCCCGCCATCCGCTTGACCGGCCTGACCAAGTGTTTCGGCAGTGTCAACGCCGTCGACGGGGTCGACCTGGACATTGTCGAGGGTGAATTCTTCTCCATGCTGGGCCCGTCGGGGTCGGGGAAGACCACCGTTCTGCGCCTGATCGCCGGTTTCGAGCAGCCGACCAGCGGAACGATTTCGCTGCTCGGGCAGGACGTCACCGACCGGGCGCCGTTCGACCGCGACGTGAACACGGTGTTTCAGGACTACGCGTTGTTTCCGCACATGAGCGTGCTCGACAACGTGGCCTACGGGTTGCGGGTGCGCGGCGTCGCCAAGCGCGCCAGGCACGAACAGGCCCGGCAAGCCCTCGATACCGTGCGTTTGGGCAGTTTCGCCGATCGAAAGCCCAGCCAGCTCTCCGGCGGGCAGCGCCAGCGGGTGGCCCTGGCCCGGGCTACCGTCGTGCAGCCCAAGGTGCTGCTGCTCGACGAACCACTCGGCGCGCTCGACCTCAAACTGCGCGAGCAGATGCAGGTCGAGCTCAAGGAATTGCAGCGCAACCTCGGCATCACGTTCATCTTCGTCACCCACGACCAGCAGGAAGCCCTGACGCTCAGCGACCGCATCGCCGTGTTCAACGAGGGCAAAATCGAACAGCTCGGCACCCCGGCCGAGATCTACGAGCGCCCAGCTTCACCGTTCGTCGCGGCGTTCGTGGGCACCTCCAACATTTTCGATGACACCGTGTCGCAGACGCTTCTCGGTCGCGCTGGCACGCACTCGGTGCGCCCGGAGAAGATCAGCGTGACGACCGAGAACCGGCCGCTTTCAGCCGATCGAACGGCCGCCGGCGTTCTCGCCGAGGTGATCTATGTCGGCAGCAGCACCCAGCTCATCGTCGACCTCGACGCCGGCACGCGGGTCGTCGTGCTCGAACAGAACGATGCGCACCGCGTGGCGACCAACGGGCGCGGCGCACGCGTCACCGTCGGCTGGAACGACTCCGACATCGTCGCCCTCGCCCCACCAGTACTCACTTCCCACCCCTGACCGCACATCCCTGACCGCACCTCACGAATGGAGAAAGTCATGAAACGCAGTTCTACCCGTACCCGCTTCACCGCTGGCGCCCTCAGCGGCGTCGCGATCGTGTCGGTTGCCCTTCTTCTCACCGCCTGCGGTACCAGCCAGGGCGGCGGCACCGCTGCGCCGACCGAGGCTCAGGCCGAGCTCGGCGAGATGGAAGGCAGCGTCTCGCTGCTGGCCTGGCCCGGCTACGTCGAAGACGGCAGCAACGATCCAACGGTCGACTGGGTCAGCGCCTTCGAAGAGAAGACCGGCTGCACGGTCACCAGCAAGACCTACGGCACCTCCGACGAAGCGTTCAGCCTCATGAAGACCGGTGACTACGACGTCGTCGCGGCCTCCGGTGATGCCTCCCTGCGGCTTGTCGCCGCGGGGGACGTGGCCCCGGTCAACACCGACCTCATTCCCAACTACGCGGGCATCTTCGACTTTCTGAAGATGCAGTCCTGGAACAGCGTCGACGGTGTCTCCTACGGCATTCCGCACGGCTATGGTGCCAACCTGCTCATGTACAACACGGAGGTCGTGACCCCGGCACCCACGTCGTGGAATGTCGTCTTCGACAAGTCGTCCGACTACAAGGGTGCGGTGACCGCCTACGATTCGCCGATTTCGATAGCGGATGCCGCGGTCTACCTCATGGCGCACCAGCCGGAACTGGGAATTAAGAACCCGTACGCGCTCGACGAAACGCAGCTGGCGGCATCCGTTGAGCTGTTCAAGAACCAGCGCATCAACGTGGGCGAATACTGGTCGGACTACCTCAAGGTGGTGCAGGCCTTCGAAACCGGCGACACCGTGGTCGGTACCACCTGGCAGGTCATTCGCAACTCGCTCGCTGAGGGCACCCCGGCCGAAGTCGTGCTGCCCGAGGAAGGCGCGACCGGCTGGTCGGACACCTGGATGATCGCCGCAGGCGCGAAGAGCCCCAACTGCGCCTACGCCTGGCTGGACTACATCGCGAGCCCCGAAGCCAACGCGCAAGCCACCGAGTACTTCGGTGAGGCACCGTCCAACGCCGGAGCCTGCGACTTCACGGTCAACCCCGACCACTGTGCCAGCTACCACGCCGGCGACGCCGACTACGCGGCGCAGATCTGGTACTGGTCGACACCGATCGCGGAGTGCCTCGACGGGCGCACCGACGTGCAGTGCACCGATTACTCCGACTGGACCACCGCCTGGCAAGAAATCAAGGGCTAATCCGCCTGCTCGAGTCAGACAGAAGGAAGAATCATGCCGGTTGACGCTCCCGCGCCACCCACCCCCCGGGCGGTGGTGCCCCAGCACCGTCGCACCATCGCCCGGCGGGGCTCGGTCTTTCTCAGCCGGCACCCACGACTGCGGCTGTCACTGCTGCTGAGTGCCCCCCTATTCTGGCTCGGCCTGGTCTACGTCGCGGCCCTCGCCGCACTGCTGATCACCGCCCTGTGGACGGTGGACTCGTTCACCGGGCAGATTTCGCAAACCTGGACCCTCGACAACATCGTGGCGGTGCTCACCGGTTCGCTTTACCAAACCGTCACGCTGCGCACGGTCGGCGTGGCGCTGCTGGTCACGATCATCGACATTGTGATCGCGCTTCCAATCGCGTTCTACATGGCCAAGGTGGCGAGCCCTAGCGCCCAGCGGATTCTTGTGATCGCCATTCTGATGCCGCTCTGGGCGAGCTACCTGGTGAAGGCGTACGCCTGGCGATCGGTGCTCTCCCAGGGTGGAATTTTCGAATGGCTGGTGTCGCCGTTTGGCGGGCACAGTCCCGGTTACGGTCTGCCGGCAACGATCATCACCCTGTCCTACCTGTGGTTGCCGTACGTCATTCTGCCGATCTATGCGGGACTGGAGCGGGTGCCGGATTCACTGCTGGAGGCATCCGGTGATCTTGGCGGGGGTACCTGGGCGACGCTGCGCCTGGTAGTACTGCCCATGATCTGGCCGGCGATCATTGCCGGGTCGATCTTCAGTTTCTCGCTGTCGCTCGGTGACTACATCACCGTAAATATCGTCGGCGGGGCCAACCAGATGCTCGGCAACCTCGTCTACACCAACGTGGGGGCCGCGAACAACCTGCCGCTCGCGGCCGCGATCGCGCTCATTCCCATTTTGATCATCTTCGCCTACCTCGCCGCCGTGCGGCGCACGGGCGCACTCAACAACCTGTAGGAGCCCTGCCATGCGTCTGAGTCGCCCCGCCCGTGGTCTGCTCGCGGCCATCACGGCCGTGGTGCTGGCCCTTATCTATCTGCCCCTGCTCGTGGTCTTCGTGAACTCCTTCAGCACCAGCCAGAACCTCACCTGGCCGCCGCCGGGCTTCACCTTGGAATGGTGGGCCAAGGCGTTTCAGAGCGACGGTGCCCTTGACGCGGTGCTGACCAGCCTGCAAGTGGCCCTGGCCTCGACGGCGGTGGCGCTCGTGCTCGGCACGCTCATCTCGCTCGGGCTGCAACGCTTCGAATTCTTCGGCCGGGATGCCATCAGCCTGCTGGTCATCCTGCCGATCGCGCTGCCCGGCATCATCACCGGCATCGCCCTGAACAATGCCTTCCGCACCGGACTCGGCGTGCAACTGTCGATTCTGACGCTCATCATCGCCCACGCCACGTTTTGTATCGTGACCGTGTTCAACAACGTGATCGCCCGGCTGCGGCGCCTCGGCACGAGCCTCGAAGATGCCTCGTCGGATCTCGGCGCCGGAATCTGGACCACGTTTCGCCTGGTGACCTTTCCCCAGTTGCGGTCAGCCCTGTTCGCCGGCGGCCTGCTCGCCTTCGCCCTGAGCTTTGACGAGATCATCGTGACGACGTTCACCGCCGGATCGAGTGTGAAGACCCTGCCGTTGTGGATTCTGGACAACCTGTTCCGGCCCAACCAGGCGCCGGTCGTCAACGTCATCGCCGTGGTGCTCGTGCTGGTTTCGATCATTCCCATCTACTTCGCGCAGCGCATTGCCGGCGCCGAAAAGGTTGTGCGCTAGCCGTTCGTGACCGGAACGGGTTAGGGTTTTTCGGTGGGCAGACAGGACGGCAGTGGGCGGCAGATTTCGGCGGACGACGTCGATGACCGTTCAGCGACGGTGCTGCACGTTGACCTCGATGCGTTCTTCGTGTCGGTCGAGCTGCTGTCGCACCCCGAATACGTACGCCTGCCGGTGATCGTGGGCCACCGCGGGGGTCGGTCGGTCGTCACGGCGGCCAACTATATTGCGCGGCGCTACGGCGTGAACTCAGCGATGCCGATGGCACTCGCCCTGCGGCAGTGCCCGAACGCGATCGTGCTCGAGCCGCACATGGGCCTCTACCGGGACTATTCCACCCGGGTGATGAGCATTTTCGACGACGTCACCCCGCTCGTGGAACGGCTCGGCATCGACGAAGCCTTCCTCGACGTGGCCGGCGCAACCAATCTGTTCGGCTCCCCGGCCGTGATCGGCGAACTCATCCGCGCGCGGGTGCTCGCCGAGACCGGGCTGGTCTGCTCCGTCGGCGCGGCATCCACCAAGTTCGTCGCCAAGCTTGCCTCCGGCCTGTCCAAACCCAACGGGCTGCTCGTCGTTCCGGCCGACGAAACGATCGAGTTCCTGCACCCGCTGCCCGTGACGGCCCTGTGGGGCGTGGGGGCGGCCACCGAGCAGACCCTGACCCGCCTCGGCCTGAAACTCATCGGCGACATCGCGCACGCGCCGCTGGACGTGCTGAAAAGGACGCTGGGGGAGGCATCCGGTCACAAGTTGTTCGAGCTGTCCTGGGGGCGTGACCCGCGCTCGGTGACGCTCGAGCGGGAGGAGAAGAGCGTCGGCCACGAGGTCACGTTTGAGCACGACGTGACCGACATTGACCGACTGCGCAGCGAGTTGCTGCGGCAGTGTGACCTCGTTGCGGCACGGCTGCGGAGGGGCGATCTGGTGGCCAGGCGCGTGTCACTCAAGCTGCGCTACACCGATTTCAGCACGGTCACCCGTTCGCGCACCCTCGCCGAGCCCAGCAATGTCGGGCGGCGCATCTACGAGGAGGCCGTGGCCGCGTTCGACCTACTGGCCGCGTCGGGCATCCGCGTGCGCCTGATCGGGGTGCGGGCCGAGCAGCTGGGTACGGCGTCGGGATCGGTGGGGCTGTGGGATCCCGACGAGGATTGGCGGGGCGCCGAGCTGGCGGTCGACTCCGTGACCGAGCGATTCGGGGCGGGAATCGTGCGTCCGGCTTCGTTCTTCAAGCCTCGCCCATAAGGCACGAGTCGGCTACCCTGTTGGAATGACCAGCCTTCCGGAAAAACTCGCAGAAACGTTCCGTTCCGCCGGTGTGAAATCGGCCTACGGTGACCCCGTGCAGATCGACGGCGTCACCCTCGTACCCGTTGCGCTCACCTATTACGGCTTCGGCGGCGGCGACGCCGGTGAGGGCGGTGCCGGATCCGGCGGAGGCGGGGGCGGAGTGTCGCTGCCGATCGGCGCCTACGTGAAGTCGGGCGGTACCGCCCGATTCGAGCCGAATGTCATCGCGCTGCTCGCCGTCGGCGTGCCGTTCCTGCTCGTGGCCGGCCGCGCCCTGGCCCGGGTGATCCGGGCCCTGAAGAAGTAGCCGCCCCCGGCTGATGCTGCCCGTGGACGGGGCCCAGGCCCCGTCCACGGGCCCAGTTTGTAGACTGGGCCCGTGGCCCTAAGGTGGGCCCGGGCGAGTGCCGCGCGGCTTGCGCGCAGAGCGGGAGCGGCGCGGCCAGCGCGGCCGACGCGCGAACCGACCCGCGAACCCGCCCTCCGTGAACCGACGGCGCAGCCAGCGTGGCAGCCGACGCCGCAGCCAAGCCGGAAAGTGCCACGGGCCGCTCACCGGCAGGCCCGCAGCGATACGACGGCGGCGCAGAATGAAGCGGCGCATCAATACGAGGTATAGCGCTGCCAGCACGAGCAGAATGCCGATGCTCATCTCGTGGTCCCCATGCCGCAAGTCTAAGCGGGGCACTAGAATTGAACACGATCACGGGAGTCCGGTACACCGGGCTGAGAGGAAGCTGACCAAGCTTCGACCGTCGAACCTGATCTGGATCATGCCAGCGCAGGGAGGCTTCTCGATCCCGTGCCCTGTATTCACCTACGGAAAGGGCACGAACAGTGCACGCTACAACGACATCATTCAATCAGTCCAGCCGCGACGCATCGACGGCGAAAAAGCCGCGCAACTTTCGCTGGCGCGTCGTCGACATCGTCGTTGCGAGCGTCATTGGCGTGGCGAGCGGCGTCATCTTCTGGGCCTGGGGCCTCGCCTGGTCGCCGCTCAGCGCGATCCTCACGTTCACGCCCGGCCTCGAAGGCCTGTTGGCCGGCGGCTGGTTGTTTGCCGGAGTGCTCGGCGGCCTCATCATTCGCAAGCCCGGTGCGGCCCTCTACACCGAGGTCATCGCGGCCGTCGTATCGATGCTGATCGGCACCCAGTGGGGCTTCTCCACGCTCATCTGGGGCATCGTCGAGGGCCTCGGCGCGGAGATCGTGCTGGCCCTGTTCTTGTACGCCAACTGGCGTCTCGGCGTCGCCCTCCTCGCCGGCGCCGGCGCCGGCGTGGCCGTTGGGCTGCTCGACACGACCGTCAGCTATGCGGCACTGGATATCGGTTTCAAGGCCGTCTACTTCGTATCCGCTGTCGTATCGGGCACTGTGCTCGCCGGGCTGTTGTCCTGGCTTGCCGTGCGCGGCCTGGCCCGCACCGGCGCGCTCAGCCGATTCGCCGCCGGCCGGGAAGGTTCGCGCGCACCCGCCGCGATCAGTTAAGCGGATGCCAGCCCCTCGGTCGCACGCGTCCGCTCCCGGCCCGCAGATTCGGCCCGTGCAGATCGAAGCCCGAGGCTGGGGCTGGCGCCATGCCGGACGTCACAACCAAGCGGTGTCGAGGCTCGACCTGCGGATCGAGCCCGGCGAACGGGTCTTGCTGCTCGGGGCCAGCGGCGCTGGCAAGAGCACCCTGGTGCACGCGTTGGCCGGAGTGCTCGGCGACGCCGAGGACGGCGACGAGACGGGCAGCCTGCTCATTGACGGCAGGCGCGCGGCCGCGGCCCGGGGTCGGGTCGGACTCGTGCTGCAGGACCCGGACTCCCAGGTGGTACTCGCCCGGGTCGGCGACGACGTGGCGTTCGGCTGCGAGAACCTGGCTGTTCCGCGGGCAGAGATCTGGCCGCGCGTGCGGCGTGCCCTTGCCGAGGTCGGTCTGAACCTGCCGCTCGACCATCCCACGTCGAGCCTGAGTGGCGGCCAGAAACAGCGCCTGGCCCTGGCCGGTGTGCTCGCCATGCAGCCCGGACTGCTGCTGCTTGACGAACCGACCGCGAACCTCGACCCGGTCGGGGTCATCGAGGTGCGTGACGCCGTCGTGCGCTCCCTCGACCATTCCGGGGCCACCTTCGTCGTCATCGAACACCGCGTTGAGGTCTGGCAGGACGTCGTCGACCGCGTCATCGTGCTCGACCCGACCGGCGGTGCGCTGGCCGACGGGCCGACGCGCGAGATTCTCGCCATCCAGGGCGAGCGACTGGCTCAAGCCGGCGTCTGGGTGCCAGCCCTGCCACCCCGGTTTCCGGTGCGGCACCCGATCAGCAATCCTCAGAGCCTGTTGCGGGCCGAGGGACTCGCGGTCGGGCGTGTTCCGTTTGGCCGACGCGCGGCATCCGTCGTCGCTGACGGAATCACCCTCTCCGTCGACGCCGGCACGGCCACCGTCGTGACCGGGCCGAACGGCGCCGGCAAGTCCACCCTCGCCCTGACCCTGGCCGGTCTGTTGAAACCGGCCGGCGGAACGGTGCGCGCGAGCGACAGCCTGGCGGCTGGCATCCCGGCTGAGCCGCACCGGTGGCGCTCCCGGCAGCTGCTCACCCGCATCGGTGCCGTCTTCCAAGACCCCGAGCACCAGTTTCTGGCCGCCACGGTGCGCGGCGACCTGACTATCGGCCCGCACGCCCTCGGACTGAGCCCGGCTGAGCAGACCAGCCGCGTCGACGAGCTCATGCACCGGCTGCGGCTCGACCACCTCGCCGACGCCAACCCGTTCACCCTGTCCGGCGGCGAAAAGAGACGGATGTCCGTCGCCACCGTTCTCGCCACCCGCCCTCGCCTGCTCGTGCTCGATGAGCCGACGTTCGGGCAGGATTCCCGTACCTGGCAGGAACTTGTGGGCCTGCTCGCCGAGCTGCTCGACGAAGGCACCGCAATCGTTGCGGTCACCCACGACGCCCAGTTCGTCAGCGCTCTCGCAGATGAGGAGTATCGACTCGGCACGCCGATCACTCTGGGGGTGGCAAAGCCGTGAGCCTGATGACCCCCAGCATCCGCCCCAGCGTGGTTGCCCGCCTCAACCCGGTGGCCAAGCTCGCCGTTGCCCTCATCGTGAGCTGTGCGCTGCTGCTGTCGATCGACTGGGTGTCGGCGGGCGTGGCCCTGCTGCTCGAGGCCGTGCTACTCGCCTGGTGCGGCCTGAGCGCCCGCCAATTCTGGCTGCGCACGGCGCCGGTCTGGATCGCAGCGCCCATGGCATCGATCACGACGATTCTTTACGGTGAAGACTCCGGCGCGCTGCTCTGGCAGTTCGGCTTCATCTCGGTGACCGAGGGCTCCGCCCAGCTGGGTCTGGCCATCGGGCTGAGAGTACTCGCGATCGGCCTGCCCGGCATCGTTCTGCTTGCCACGACCGACCCGACCGATCTCGCCGACGGCCTGGCCCAGGTACTGCGCCTGCCAGCTCGGTTCGTACTCGGCGGACTGGCCGGGCTGCGACTCGTGGGCATGTTCATCGACGACTGGCATTCGCTCGGACTTGCGCGGCGAGCCCGCGGGGTCGGCGATGGCGGCGGTCTGCGCGGCGCCGCCCGCCGGTTCTTCGGCCCGGCCTTCTCCCTGCTCGTCATCTCGGTGCGACGCGGCAGCAAACTGGCCACGGCCATGGAAGCCCGCGGGTTCGGCAGCGACGAGCCCCGTACCTGGGCCAGGCCATCGCGCGTTCGGGCAGCGGATGCCGCTCTCGTCGCCATTGGATTCGCCATCGCCGGCATCGCCATCGGCGTCGCGGTGTGGGCAGAGACCTGGAGCTTTATTCTTGCCTGAAGCCAGCCCCAATATCAACTCGTTGTTGGCACCGCTGCTGCGAGCCCTGGCCGCGGCCGGACCGAATCCGGTCGTGCTCATCGACGGACCGAGCGGCGCCGGCAAGAGTACCCTCGCTGACGCTCTCGTGGCCCACTGGCCGGGCGCGAACACGCCGCAGCTGGTGCGGATGGACGACATCTACCCAGGCTGGGACGGCCTCGACGCGGCGGTCGAGCACCTGCACCGGTGCATTCTCCATCCCCGATACAGTGGTAGCCCCGCGGCCTGGCAGCGTTACGACTGGGCCGTGAACGAGCCGGCGGAGTGGCATCCGCTTCACGCCGCCCGACCGCTGATCGTGGAGGGCTGCGGAACCCTCGCCGCCCGGCACGAAGCGCTCAGCGACGTGCGTGTCTGGCTTGCGGCGGACGACGAGCTGCGCAAACGGCGCGCGCTGGGTCGCGACGGCGAAGCCTTTCGAAGCCACTGGGACCAGTGGCAGCAGGAATGGGCCAGCTACCTCTCGCGGGAAACGCCCGAGATTCGGGCAACGGTTCGCCTGCAGGCCACACGGGACTAGATTGGGTTCCATGAGCCCAGACAGTGACACCCCGACCCTGTACATCGCCGAGTTCATCGACGGGCCGCTTGAGGGTCAGATCGATTCCCGCGCGCTCGTGCGTGGAAAACACGCGCCCCGCATCAGCATGGTTGCCGCCGTCGGCGGCCTCGAGTCGGTGTTCTGGTACGACGAGGTCGACGAACGTGACGTGAGCGGGCAACTCCGCGTACGGTACGCCTTCGACCAGGGCGACAGCGACCCCATCGACACCGAGGTTGAGCCGCTGTAGAACTACTGGTCGAGCAGGGCCGTGATCATCACGATCGGATGCAGCAGCCGCCAGCCCGGCCCCGGGTCGGCGATGCCCTGGTCCAGTTTCAGCGCCGCCGAGAGTTTCTCCCCGGCAACGGTGAGCCGCACCTGGCCCACGTTCGCGCCGGTGCGGGCCGTGGCGAAGTCCTTGAGCTCGACCGTTGCGGCCTCGGGAGTCGCGGCCTGCCAGGCGTAGCGGGTGCGCGACACCCCGACCACGGCCGAGGCCTCATCGCCCCACGCCGATTCGAACGTGGCATAGGCATCGCCGGCGGCCAGAACCGGCAGCGGCCCCACGCCAGCCCGCGCGCTCGCCATGAGGGCGGTCAGGTCTGCCGTGAGCGCATCATAAGTCGGCTCACCGATAAACGCACCGGAGAACGTGAAACTTGAGGCGCCGTCACTGACCGTGGCGGTGAACAGAAAACAGACCCCGGCGGCATCCGTATAGCTGCGCGAAACGCCCGTGATGCCCTCCTCGGGCAAGTACGACGTCGTATTCTGCACTCCGCGACGGTTCGCCAAAGCGGTTGCAGGACTGGCCAGCATCGAAGACACGATCGGGTCGGTCGCGGCCAGGCCGGCGAGGTGGGCCAGATCAGTGGCGGTTCCGGCGCTCGCATCGTGCAGCCCGGTGGCGTCGACGACGGCGGTGCCGGTCAGCCCGTTGTCGGACAGCCAGGCGTTGGCAGCCACCACGTAGGCGTCGACCGAACCGAACGCCCAGCGGGCCACGGTATCGGCGTGATTGTTGCTCGATCCGAGCAGCAGCGCCTGCAGTAGCTCGAGTTCGGTCCACTGCTCGTCGGCGAAGACAGCGACCGAGCGCGCTCCGGCCTTGTCGTAGTCGAGGTAGCTCTGAAAATCGGCGGCCGTGAGCGTCACGATCGGGCCAGACTCGCCCGCCACAATCGGTTTCGCGTCGAGAACGACGAGGGCGGTCACCACTTTGGCAATGGAGGCCATGGGAAGCGCCTCGGCCGTGCCCGCGACCGCGATCGGTGCCGAAGGTTGCGAACCCTCCGCGCTGGTTGACGTCGTGCCGGACGCGTCGCTGGTCGTGGCGGCGAGCACGGTGATTGCGCTCGCGCCGTTGGCGGGAAGCACCGGGGGAGTGGGTGCCGTGGCCGTGACGGCGGGCGTGACCATGGTGGCGGTGACCGGTGGCAGGGGCCCCAGCAGCGTCGCGGGGCCGTAGACGCCGATGCCGAGGATCACCACGGTTCCGACCAGAATGCCAACGAGACGGCCGGGACGGAAGGAGCTCATTCTTCAAGGCTAGACCGCTCGGAGTCAGCCCCAGCCGAGTTCGTGCAGCCTGTCGTCATCAATGCCATAGAAATGGGCGATTTCATGCACCAGGGTGATGTGAATTTCATCGTGCAGGTCGTCCAGGGTTTCGCAGATCGCCAACAGCGGCTCACGATACAGCACAATACGATCGGGCATCTCACCAAAGCCGTACTGGCCGCGCTCGGTGAGGGCGACCCCGTCATACAGGCCCAGGATGTCGAGGCTGCCGTCTTCGGGACGGTCTTCGACCACGAAGATCACGTTGTCGAGCCCGTCGACCATGTCGTCGGGCAGAAGATCGAGTTCGTCAACGACGAGGCGCTCGAATTCGGACGCGTCAAGTTGTAACATCGCGGCCTGCCTTCGACGCCCGACAAGCCAGTGTTTCATTGGGGTGAGTAACGGGGATTGAACCCGCGACCTCCTGGACCACAACCAGGCGCTCTGCCAACTGAGCTATACCCACCATGCGTCCCCACGTTTTCACGCGGGGCAACTCAGCAATCCTATTACACCTCGGAGGCGAATAAGTGCACAACTTCGGCCGCGTGCGACTTGGCCTCGTCACTGGTCGGGCCCGGGTCGGCCACGAACACCGTCTGACGGTAGTACGCGAGCTCGCGAATGGACTCAAGAATGTCGGCGAGGGCGCGGTGGCCGCCGTCTTTCGCCGGGGCGTTGAAGTACACCCGCGGGTACCAGCGTCGGGCGAGCTCCTTGATTGAGGACACGTCGACGTTGCGGTAGTGCAGCTGGTTGTCAAGGCGCGGCATGTAGCGGGTGAGGAAGGCCCGGTCGGTGCCAATGGAGTTGCCGGCCAGCGGGGCCTTTTGCTCGGACGGGATGAACTTCAAGACATATTCGAGAACCTGGAACTCGGCCTCGGCGGCGCTGACGCCGCCCGGAATTTCGGTGATCAGACCAGAGGAGGTGTGCATATTGCGCACGAAGTCGCCCATGTTTTCGAGGGCGGAGTCATTGGGCTTGATTATGATGTCAAGGCCGGGGTCAAGCACATTGAGGTCGTAGTCGGTGATGACGACGGCAATCTCGACGAGTTCGTCGCGGTCCAGGTCGAGCCCGGTCATCTCGCAATCGATCCAAACCAGTCGGTCGGGGCTTTTCGACGTCGGGGAGGTCGCGGGGGATGTTGTCGGTGCTGTACCAGTCGTGCTGTTCGTCATGCGTCGAGTCTACCGGTGGCCTGCGACAGGGCCTGTAAACTTGAGGGCTACCGATGTTCAACGCACCACCTGCGAGGCCCTGATGGAATTCACACTGTATTCGTCGTCATTTTGCGAACCGTGCATGCAAACGCGCGCGGTTCTCGCCGAGGCGAAACGGCTGGTTCCCGGCGCGACGGTGCGCGAGATCGACGTGGCCGGTGAACCCGAGCAGGCCGAGGCGCTGCTCATTCGCAACACTCCCACGGTCATCATCACCAACGGTGCCGGTGCCGAGGTTTTTCGTGCGGCGGGTGTTCCCACCCTCGCGCAGGTGCTCGTCGCGGCCGCCAAGGCGCTCTGACGTTTACGGCTCTGGGTCACGCTCCCGCTACGCCGCCCTGCACTGCCCGGCCCAACGGAGAGATGACATCGCCGTAGTACTCGATCACGAATGACCGCGCCAGCCGTCCGGCCGTGGGCCCGTCGCCCGCGGAGATCGCGGCCAGAATTTCCCGGTCGTGGGCCAGCGACAATTCCATCTTGGCCGCCGAGTCGGGTGAACGATCGAGTCCGCCGGTGACCATGTCGATGAGCGCTCCGCGGGTTGCCTCCCCGCAGATCTGCATGAGCTGGTTGTCACTGGCGGCCCACACGCTGGCGTGGAACGCGACATCCGCTCGGCTGAAGGCGACCGGACCGTGCGCGATCTCTGCCTGCATGGCGTCTATGGCGGCGCGCATCGCCTCCAGCTGCTCCTCGGTGCGGTGCTGCGCGGCCAGGGTACAGGCGGCGTCCTCCAGCATGATGCGAAACTCCACGAGCTCCGACAGTGCGATGGTTTCCAGGCGCACCAGACGGTTCACGGTCTTGGTGAGGATGGCCGGAGACGCTTGCAGAACCTCGGGTCCGCGCGGGTCGCCGGGCCGCGAGCGCACCAGCCCTGTGCTCTCGAGTACGCGCAGCGCCTCCCGGATGGTCGACCGGCTCACTTCGAAGGTGAGCATCAGCTCGCGCTCGCTTGGCAGGCGATCGCCGGGGCGGAGGTCGCGTGTGCTGATGGCTGACTCGATCTGCTCGACGACGCGTTCGTAGGCTTTGACAGTTTTCACGGCGGTAAATGCGGCTTTGTGAGTCATTGGCACTCCCTCGAGGTTGCGACCGGTGTCATAGAACTGGCGCCAATTGAAGCGGTGTCAATATCGGGGTCGATCTTGACGATCTGAGATCTACATGTAAAGCTGACTTTGGTACAGAGTGTACTGGTCTGACCATGTATTTCTCCGGTATGGACAGCACATTTCCACAGTATTTCTGGCCGCTCGTTTTCGGGCCAGCCGAACCAGAGGGGCACGTTCGAATGAGGGCACACACCCGGCGAAGCCTGTTCGCCAGCATTGCCACGGTCATGGTTGCGTCGATGGCCCTGGTCGGTTGTTCCACCGGTTCGACGACCGCCGAGGGGGAGCCGGACACATCGTTGACCGTTGGTCTGCTGGCCACGCCCGGCAACCTCGACTACACCACAACCGCCGGTGCCGCCATTCCACAAGCACTGCTCTACAACGTCTACGAGGGACTGGTGAAACTCGACAACGACGGCACCATCATCCCCTTGCTCGCCACATCCTGGACCGTCAGCGACGACGGCTTGGTCTATGACTTTCTGCTGCACGAGGGCGTGACCTTTTCCGACGGGTCGCCGTTCACGGCCGAGAGCGTCAAGTTCAGCCTGGAACGGGTCAAGGACAACTGGACCGCCAACGGGCCGGCCTACCTTGATCCGATCGCCAGCATCGAGGCCGTCAGCGACACCGAGGCTCGCATCACCCTGTCAAAGCCGAGCAACAGCTGGCTCTTCAATATGAGTGGTCCGGTCGGCACGATGTTCACCGAATCCGGAATCGCTGACCTGGCCACGGCCCCGGTGGGCACCGGGCCGTACACGGTCAGCTCGTTCAAAACCGGGGACAGCCTCGTGCTTGCCGCCAACACCGACTACTGGGGCGAGGCCCCCTATATGACCGACGTCACCCTGCGTTACTTCACCGACGCAACAGCGCAGACCAATGCCCTGCTGAGCGGCGACATCAACCTCATCTCGGGCATCTCGCAGTTTCAGCTGGTCGACCAGTTCAAGTCCAACGCCGACTTCCAGGTGCTCGAGGGCGCCAGCACGGGCGAGGTTACCCTGTCGATGAACAACGCGAGCGACGCATTCAGTGACGTTCGGGTGCGGCAGGCGGTCATGTATGCGATCGACCGTCAGGCCGTCATGGACACGGCGAACAGCGGTTACGGCCTGCTGATCGGCTCCATGGTGCCGCCGACCGACCCCTGGTACGACAAGAGCCTGGCCGATCTGTACCCCTACGACCCCGAGAAAGCCACCGAACTGCTCGACGAAGCCGGAGTCAGCGACCTGACTGTGGCCTTCAAGATTCCCAACCTTCCGTACGCCGTGGCCGGGGCGCAGGTCGTCAAGGACCAACTCGCCAAGGTGGGCATCACCGCCAACGTGACGGCCCTCGAATTTCCCGCCGTGTGGCTCGATGACGTCTTCTCGGGCCACGACTACGACATGTCGCTCATCATGCACAGTGAACCGCGTGACGTGACGGTCTTCGCCGCCCCCACTTACTACGCGGGGTACAACTCGCCCGAGGTGATGACCAAATTTGCCGAAGCGGATGCCGCCGACCCGGCCACCTACATCGAACTGATGAAGGAGGCCACGACCAGCATGGCTGAGGAAGCCGCCGCTGATTGGCTCTATCTGCAGCCGGCCATCTCCCTCGCCGACGCTGACCTGCTCGGGGTGCCCAAGAACACGCCGAGCCTCGCGCTGGACCTGTCGACCATCGCACGATAGGGCGAGGTTGCCGGAACGCGTACGGTTGGTGTTCCAAGAAACAGTCAGAGGAAAGTTATGGTTCTTGTGGTTCTGCGCCGCATCAGCGTGTTCGCCACCACGGTCGTCGTGGCCTCAATCGTGACGTTCCTGATGCTGTCAATTCTGCCCGGCAACGCCGCACGCATCGCCCTGGGCGTGCAGGCGAGTGAAGCGGATGTCGCAGCGCAAGCCACACTCATGGGTCTCGACCGCCCCGCGATCGTGCGCTACCTGGACTGGTTCGGGCACGTGCTCATCGGCGACTTCGGCACCTCCACTGTGTCGCGTCAGCCGATCGGGCCCGAAATAACGGATGCCCTCGGCATCACCGTGATCCTGGTGCTGACCAGCGTCGTGCTCGCCCTGCTGTTTGCTATTCCGTTCGGAATCCTGACCGCAGTCAGGCAGCGAAAGCCCGACGGAGCGATCCTCTCCGGCATCAGCCAGATCGGCGTTGCCGTGCCCGGTTTTCTGGCCGGGATGCTGCTCGTCACCGTCTTCGCCGTGACGCTCCGCTGGTTACCGGCGGGCGGCTGGGTCGACCCCGGCGAGGACGTCGGCGGATTTCTCGAGCACCTGATCCTCCCCGCGATCGCCCTCGGCAGCGTGCAGGGCGCCGTGCTCAGCCGCTACGTGCGCTCATCCGTTTTGGAGGTCATGCGGGAAGACTTCATCCGCACCGCCAGGGCCAAAGGCCTCGGCGCGGGGCGGGCACTGTTTCGGCACGGGCTGCGGAACGCCGCCGTTCCGGTGATGACCGTGCTCGGCCTGCAGATCGCCACCCTTTTGGTCGGCGCCGTCGTGATCGAGCGGGTGTTCAGCATTCCCGGCCTCGGCAGCCTGCTGCTCGACAAGGTCGCCCTGCGCGACCTACCCGCCGTGCAGGGCATCGTGCTCGTACTGGTCGTGTTCGTGCTGGCGCTGAACTTTCTGGTCGACCTCGCCTTCACGGTGATCGATCCCCGACTCCGGAGCGCCACATGACCGCCATCAAGCCAGGGACGCCGACGCGACGTGCTGCCGGTCACAGCGGCCGAGCCACGCTCTGGGCCGGACTCGTGCTCATCGGCCTCGTCGTGCTGGCCGCCGTCGTCTCGGCTTTCTGGACCCCGTTCGACCCGGAAGGCGTCTTCTCCGATTCCATCCTGCGCCCGCCCGGCGCCGAACATCTGCTGGGCACCGACAGTTTCGGGCGAGACGTCTTCAGCTCCATTCTGCGCGGCGCACAGATCTCACTGCTCGTGGGCACCGTGGCGGTCGGGATCGCGGCCGTGCTCGGCGTGCCGTTCGGCATCGTGGCCGGCATGAATCCCGGCCGACTCGACCAGTTCATGATGCGCGGCAACGACATCTCGCTCGCCTTCCCGGCCCTGCTGCTCGCAATCATCTTCGGTGCCATCTTCGGCGCCGGCACCGTCACGGCCATGGTGGCCCTCGGCATCGGCACGGCACCGGCGTTCGCCCTGATCGCCCGCAGCGGCACCATGCAGATCATGAGCCGCGAATACGTGCAGGCCGCCCGCGCCTCGGGCAAGAGCGGCCTTTTCATCGGCATGCGGCACATTCTGCCCAATATCAGCGGCATGCTCATCGTGCAGGCGTCGGTCTCCTTCGGCATCGCCGTTCTCGCCGAAGCCGCCCTCTCCTATTTGGGGCTCGGCACGCCGCCGCCGACCCCGTCGTGGGGCCGCATGCTGCAGGATGCCCAGGGTTATCTGTTCATTGAACCGCTGCTCATCGTCTGGCCGGGAATCGCCATCGCCATCGCGGTGCTCGGCTTCAACCTGCTCGGGGATGGCCTCCGCGATCGCTTCGACCCCAGAATGCAGGTGAATCGATGACCGTGCCTACCCTCAGCGTGAGCGGCCTGAAGGTTGCTTCGCCATTCGCCGAGCTGCTGCACGGCGTCAGCTTCGATATCTCCGCCGGCGAACGGGTCGGCCTGATCGGGGAATCTGGGTCGGGAAAGTCGCTCACCGCGACCTCCGTTATGGGGCTGCTGCCGGAAACCCTCACGGCCACCGGCACGATCCGGCTGAACGGGGTCGACGCCGACCTGCTCACCGCGCCCGAACGCCGCCTGAACCAATTGCGCGGCACCACCATGGCCATGGTTTTTCAGGAACCGATGACCGCCCTGAACCCGCTCATGCGGGTTGGCGCCCAGGTTGCCGAGATTATGACGGTGCACCATACCGAAACCGGGCGGCGCCAGGCTCGGCAGCGGGCCGTTGAGCTTCTGGCCCTGGTCAAACTACCCAACCCTGCCGAGGCGGCACTCGCCTTTCCGCACCAGCTCTCCGGCGGGCAACGCCAACGGGTGATGCTGGCGATGGCCATGGCCAACGACCCGCTTTTGTTGCTCTGCGACGAACCGACCACGGCCCTCGACGTCACGGTGCAGGCCGAGGTTCTGAAGCTCATCGGCAACCTCGTCACCGAGCGCGGCACCGCGCTGCTGCTGATCACCCACGACATCGCCGTGGTCGCCGAAGTCTGCCAGCGGGTGCTCGTGATGTACCGGGGCGAGATCGTCGAAGACGGGCCGGTGGGGCGTGTGTTGACCGCGCCGCAGCATCCGTACACACAGAAACTGATCGCGGCCTCCGACCTCTCCTCGGTCGACGATCGCGGCCGCCTGCACACCATGTCGATGCCGGTCGTCGGCAGGCCACCCGCGGCAGTATCCGCGCCCCGCCAGATTCACACGGATGCCGCCGCCGCGGTAATCCGGCCGCCGCACCGCGCCGCCCACCAGCGCCTCGAGCCGGGCGGCCCGCCGGTGATCTTCAACGAGGTGACCGGTGCGTCCGCCATCTCGGTGCGCGACCTCAGCCGGCAGTACCGACGACGCGGCGGCGGACTGTTCGCACCGGCACCCATCGTGCATGGTCTGCGCGACGTGTCCTTCGACGTGGTCGAGGGTCAGCGGTTCGGCATCGTGGGGGAGTCCGGCTCCGGCAAATCCACCCTCATGCGCATCCTCTGCGCCCTCGACCAACCGACGACCGGCACGGTCGACGTGCTCGGGCAACCCATCGCGGGCGCCTCCGAACGGCACCTGCGCGACTTTCGCAGCCAGGTGCAGATCGTGTTCCAGGACCCGATGGGGTCCCTCGATCCGCGCATGAAGGTGCGTGACATCGTCGCCGAACCCCTGCGCAATGTCAATCGGGCCGAGGCCCTCGCCCGGGTCGAAGCCCAGCTCAATGCGGTCGGGCTCGACGCCGACGTGATGCACCGGCATCCGCACCAGTTCTCCGGCGGCCAGCGGCAACGCATCTCCATTGCACGGGCCCTCATCACCAGGCCCCGGGTTTTGGTGGCCGACGAGGCGGTCAGCGCCCTCGACGTGTCGGTGCGCGCCCAGGTACTGAACCTGCTCGCCGACCTGGTCGACGAATATCAGCTCACTCTCGTGTTCGTCTCGCACGACCTCGGCGTCATCCGCCACCTCTGCGACACCGTAGCTGTCATCTCCGACGGACGCATCGTCGAATGCGGGCCCACCGCCGATGTCTACGACGTTCCGCTGCACCCGTACACGCGCCAACTGGTCAGCGCTACGCCGTCCATGGACGAGCTGGCCCGCCGCGTCGCCCCCTGAAGCCGCACCTGACCCATTGGAGATGCCATGATCGAGACCGCGCCCATCGAATGCCTGCCGGCGACCGAGCTCGTAGCGCGCTACCGCAGCGGCGACCTCTCCCCGGTGGAGGTGACGCTTGCGGTACTTGACAAAGCCGAGCGACTGCAGCCCGAGTTGAACTGCTTTTGGGGCCTCGATCGGATCGGAGCGCTCGATGCGGCCGCGGCCAGCGAACGGCGGTGGGCGGCGGGGCATCCGCTCGGCACCATCGACGGGGTGCCGACCAGTATCAAGGAGAACGTGGCTGTGCGCGGCTTCAGCCGTCCGTCCGGCACCGCCGCCAAGTTCGATGCCGCGATCGCGACCGAAGACGGGCCGAGCGCCGCGCGCATCCGCGAGGCGGGCGGAGTCATCTTCGGCGTCACGGTCATGCCCGACTACGGCATGCTCTCCTCCGGCGTGTCGAGCCTGCACGGAATCACCCGCAGCCCCTGGAACCCGGCCTGGACCGTCGGCGGATCGAGCGCTGGCGCGGGCGCTGCTGCCGCCGCCGGAATCGGTCCGCTACACACCGGCTCCGACATCGGCGGCTCCCTGCGACTGCCGGCCACCTGGCTGGGGCTCGTGACCCTGAAACCGAGTTTCGGCCGTATCGCTGTTGACCCGCCGTACATGGGCCGGGTGGCCGGGCCGCTGACCAGAACAGTGGATGACGCCGCCCTGCTCATGGGCGTGCTCACCAAGTCAGACCCGCGCGACTACACCAGTCTCGGCCAGCAGAACCTGGACTGGACCGACGTGCACTGCGGCGGTGACGGGGTCGCGGGACTGCGGGTCGGGTACCACCTGGCCGGCGGAGCGGGTATGGCGACCGACCCGGAAGTGGCGGCATCCGTTTTGCAGGCGGTGGAACGCTTCGCAGCGGCCGGCGCGATCGTGGAGGAGATCGCCCCGCCGATGACCGAGAAGTACCTCGCCGACCTCGACCTGTTTCTGCGGGTGCGTTCCCTCGCCGACTATGAGGTGCTCCAACCGGCCCGGCAGGCGATGGTTCTCGACTTCATTCGGGACTGGGTGCTGGGTGGCGCTGGCGTGTCGGGCACCGAGGTGGTGCGGTGTTACCAGAGCATTCAGGACCTGCGCGCGGCGACCGTCGCGGCCACGGCGCCGTATGACGTCGTGCTGTCGCCGGTGTCACCGGTCGCCGCGTTTCCGGCGGAGTGGCCAATGCCGACCAATGATGCGGCCACCTCGCTCGACCACATCGCGTTTACCGCGCCGTACAACTTCTCGGAGCAGCCGGCCAGCTCGGTGAACTGCGGGTTCACGGCCGACGGTCGTCCGATCGGGCTGCACATTGCCGGGCGCCGGTTCGAAGATCTGGCGGTTCTGCGGGCCACCCACTGGTACGAGCAGGCGCGTCCGGCGGCGGCCAAACCGGTCTGGCCGTTTCATACCGTGGGTCAGCTGGCGCGCTAAGCGTTCGGCGGGCCTCGAGCAGCCCCCGCCCACGTGGACTACTCGTCGGTCAGGGGCTCGTCGCTGGCCTCGTGGTTCCCACCGGGCGGGCGCCACCCGAGTTCCATGGAGATTGTTGTTGTTGTCGCCAGTAGTTCTGGCAGCAGCTCTCTGAGCTGAGTCAGATCCGCCTTGTTCTTGAACGCCGTGACGGAAATGCCTCCAACGACGGCGTTCGCGTGGTCCCAGACCGGCGCTGCGATGCAATTGGTGAAGGATTCAAACTCGCCGTCGTCCGTTGCCCAACCCTGCTCCCGCACGGTTGCCAATAGAGCCAGGAAATCCTTCTTGGCGGTGATGGTGGTCGGGGTGAACTTCTCAAAGGTCGCTTGAGCGATGATTGCGTCACGCCGTTCGGGCGGGAGATTGGCCAGTGTTGCCTTACTCACGCCTGCGGTGTGAATGACGACGAAATCGCCAATCCGCGTGTTGAGACTGATGGCCTGCGCCGGTTCGATCTTGTCGACGTAGATGATGTGGTCGCCTTGCGGGACGGCGAATTGGATGGTGTGACCGAGCCGATCGCCCAGTGCAACAATGTGCGGATGAACGACGCTGCGCAGATCGAATTGGTCGAGGGCACGTTGTGCGAGTCCTGCCAATCGAAAGCCCACGCCGTACCGCCCGAGTTCATCACGGCGCACGAAACCGCCCGCGGTCAGGGTTTGCACTAAACGCAGCGCCGTGGTGCGATGAACACCCATTTCCGCAGCGACCTCTTTGAGTTCACGTGGGCGCACGCTGCAGAATTCGAGAATTTCGATAGCGCGCCTGACTGTTTGGCTCATCCGTCCATCTCCCGATTCAACTCCGCCGACAGCCCGGAACACTGATGGCTATTGCCTTCACCGGGCGTGCCCGGTGCGGGTACGACGATCGTGTCGCTCCATCTCATGTTACCGATTCACCGTCACCGCGTCGGTGCCCCTGTTTCGGGCCGCCACCGGGGAGTCGATCCCAGTACGCCCACCGTCAGGAGCACGTTCGCGAACCGTCGGACGTCGCCGGTGACGATGCACAGGGCCAGGTCGGGTGATCGCGCAACAGTGTAGAACGCGAAGCGATCCACGAAATCGGCGGTGACCATCCCCGCGATGGTTTCGACGACCTCGTCCTGGACCTGGCTCGGAATGGCGTCGGGCGCCGGACGAATCATGGTGATTTTCTCCACCGGGATCGACTCTAGAATCAGGCATAGGACATCGGGAACGGTGGGCACTCCCGCCTCCAGATTGAGGTGGACCGTCTTGGCGTTGGGACCGACGGCCGTGCGCGCCGGATAATGCCCGTCCGTGATCAGCACGGTTGATCCGTGGCCTGCTCCAGCCAGCGCGCCAAGAATCTGTGGATGAATAAGTCGCGACGTGATCATCAGGCCGTCGCCTAGGCGAAGTACGCTCCGCCGTTGATGTTCACGGTCGTGCCAGTCACGAACGCCGACAGCTCAGACGCGAGCCAAAGAGCTGGACCAGCCACATCCGCTGGAATGCCGGCGCGCTGCAGCGGAATTGTGCTGAGGGTGACCCGTTTCGATTCCGCGGTCGTGAACGTGTCGTGGAAGGGGGTCGCCTCGATGAAGCCGGGGGCCAGTGCGTTGACAGTGATGTTCCGTGGCGCCACTTCCTTGGCTAATCCGCGGGTGAATCCGAACATGGCTGCCTTGGACGCTGCATAAGCCGTTGCGCCGCTGTGTGCACCGTTGATTCCGGCGAGAGAGGCGACGTTGATGATGCGTCCGCCATCTCGGATGAACGGCATCGCGTAGTGGGTGGCCAGAAATGTGCTGTCGAGGTTGGTTGCCATGACCGTTCGCCACAGTTCGAAGCTCATCTCGCCAATGCTGGAACGCTGGACGAGACCGCCGACATTATTCACGAGAATATCGAGGCCACCCAGATCGCGATTAATTAAACCGAGTGCTGCCTGCACCGCGCTTTCATCGGTTGCCTCGAGGCCGACGGCCACGAGCGGCGAGCCGGTCGCTGCCTCGATCCGGTTGACGAAATCATCGTCTGGCGCGTGCGTACGGTATGTTACGGCGATTCGGGCACCGGAATCGGCAAACTGTAGGGCGATCTCTCGACCGATTCCGACACCCCCACCGGTGATCAGGGCGGTCTTGTTTTCGAGAAGCTGCGTCATAGTGTTCCTTTTGTCTGTTGGTTGGAAAATGTGGGTGGCTATTTCATGCCGCTCATCGCGACGCCCTTGACGAGGTACCGCTGCAGGGTGATGAACAGAATGATCGTCGGAATCATGCTGATCATGGTCGCGGCGTTGATCAGGTTCCACTGGTTGAACTCGCCCCCGGCAAAGTTGACGAGTCCAACAGTGACGGTATACATCGACTCGTTCTGGGCCACGAGCATCGGCCAGAGAAAGGTGTTCCAGGTGAACATGAACTTGATGATGATGAACACCACGATTGCTGGCGCCACCATCGGTGTGATGATCCGGATCAGAATTCGTAGGTCGCTCGCACCGTCAACCCGTGCCGCCTCGACATAGCTGTAGGGAATACCCTCCATGAATTGGCGCAGAAGGTAGAGTCCGAGAACAGTGAACAGATCGGGAAAGGCCAACCCGACATAGGTGTTGGTCAGGCCTGCGCCGGAGATCATCAGGTACATCGGAATCACGAGTGCTTCCTGCGGAACCATGAACAGCGCGAGCACCACGAGAAACAGCGGTTCTTTGAATGGAAAGGTGAAGTAGGCGAAGGCATATGCTCCGAGGAGCGCGATAACCAAGCTCGTGACGATTCCGATCCCGGTGACCACGAACGAGTTGACGATGTATCGACCGAAGTCGTATTGCGCGAAGAGCTGCACGTAATTGCTGAAATTGAAGAAGTTGTCCGGCAGCCACTTCACCGGGAGCTGAAGGATCTCCTCGGGAGCCTTGAGCGATGACAGGGCCACCCAGGCCAGAGGCAGGAGCATGATGAGGCTGCCGAGGAGCAGGGCCACAAAGAGCCCGACTTGTTTGATGGATCCGGTGGTGCGGCGCCGAGGCCGACGGCGAGCCGTGACGGCGCGCTGGTCTGTGCCGGCACCAGTGCTGCGCCGTTCTGTGGTCGGAGAAGCGGATGCGGGATCGGTCTGGGTGGTCACTCTGAGATGTCCTTCGTGAAGACCTTGCGGATGATGCCGGTGACGAGCACGAGGAAGACGAACAGCGCGACAACGTAGACGGCCGACTCACCCCAACGATCGAGACGAAAGGCGAGCTCGTAAATTTCCATCACCATGGACCGGCTGGAGCCGACCGGCCCACCGCTCGTCGCTACGAAAGGAAGTTCGAACAGCTTTAACGCATTCATCACCTCAACGCTCGCGACCAGGACCAGCTGCCGGTTGAGCAGTGGCAGGGTCACGGACCACAGCAATCTGATGGGTCCCGCGCCATCCAGGCGGGCTGCTTCGTAGTACGAACGATCAATCGCGTTCAACCCGGCAAGCAGAATGATGACGTTGAATCCAAGCCGTGCCCACACATACATGACGGCGAGGGAGGGGATAGATTGGGCTTCTGACGTGAGCCATTCCTGCCCGGAAATACCCAGACCGCCCAGGATGTCGTTTGCCAGGCCGTAGGCGGGATTGAAGATCCACAGCCAGACGAAGGCGACGGCGGTGAGGGAGGCGACGACCGGAGCAAAGTAGAGCGCGCGCACCAGGCTTGCTCCCCTCGTGATCGTCAGGGCGTTGAAACCCAACGCGACGACGAGCGAGAGGACTATTCCGATCGGTACCGTCAGAAATGTGAAGTAGACGGTGTTCCCGGCTGCGTTGAGAAAACGATCACTCGTGAGGACGGACGTGTAATTGTCCAGCCAGATGAAATCGCGCCGGCCGATAACCGACCAGTCGTAGAAGCTGATCAAAATGTTGTAACCGAGCGGGATGATGAACAACAAGACGACGAAGAAGAGAGTCGGCGCCAAGAAGACATAGGCACGGATAGTACTTCGACGTGACTTGGCTGATCTTGACTTCACCGCTGGACGGGTCGAAGGCGGTGCCACGGAGGGTTCTGTCGTGGGGGAGATCGTCGTGACCACGACGCACCCTACCGCTCGCCGCGTTCCAGAAGTGAATCCACCTCGGCTACGGCACCGTCGAGGCTCTCTCGCACGTCGGCCCCCTGCAGAGCGGCTTCGATGGCGGCTCCGATCGTCACGGCGATCTGGTTTGTGTACGGGGCATCGTAGGTCGGGCCGGCGCCCTCACTGATCTGTCTTTCGACCGCATTGAAATCACTGCGCTCCGTCACCCACGGGTCGGAGAAATTTTCAGTCCACACCGGCATGTAGCCCTCGAGTTGGGCGAGCTCCAGGTCGAGCTCCGGATCGGAGACTGTGCGCATCCAGTCCCAGGCGATGTCTTTGTTGGGGCTGTTATCGTTGACCATCCAGGCCCAGTTGAAGAGCAGGCTCACCTGCGGGTAGCCTGCTTCACCATCCGGATAGGGAACGACGGCAAAGTTCACCTGCGGCGCATTTTGTTCCAGCCAGCCCTCGTACCACCCTTCGCGAAAGGTCATGGACGAGAGCCCCTGGGCGAAGGTGTCGTCCGGCACGCCGAGTTCAAGGCTGGACACCTGATCCTTCTCAACGAGGTCTTGCATGTACTGGATTCCGGCGACGGTCTCATCGCTGTTGAGGAAGCCTTCTGCGGTTGACTGGTCCTCGGCATAGAGGCGGCCTCCAAAAGCGTGAATGTACGGGAGGGCTTTGTCAACGATTCCGGTCGGGTTGCCCGAATAACGCAGCGCCATGCCGTTGCGTGTGACCTTGTCGCCGTCCCGGATGGCCAGCGCCTGCGCATACTCGCGCAGTTCCTCAAAAGTCTGGGGCGGATCGGCCGGGTCCAGCCCTACCTCGACGAACTGGTTCTGGTTGTAGTAGAGCTGCATGCCCAAGTCGGTGCTGACTGGGTAGCCGTGCCAGGCTCCGTCGATCTGAAAGTTCTTGCTCGTGACGGGAGTGAGCTTGTCGTCCCACAGCGTTTGAAGGTCGTCGGGGGCTTCGGCGGCGATGCCCAGGGCGCCGCCGTAGTACGACACTTGCCCCATGAAAATATCGGGTGCGTCCCGTCCGCTGGCAAAGCCAGCGTTATACCGGGCCTCGTACTGTCCGTAGGGGATATCGACGTACTCGACGGTCACGTTCGGGTACTTCTTCTCAAAGTCGGCGACGTTGTCCTGGTAAAAGGACGTCGTCTTGCGCCACTGGTCCTGAGGGTTCCATACCCGAATCGTGGCCTCCCGCTCTGCATCGGCCGGCGCGGGAGTGCACGCCGTCATCGACACCGCGATAAGCGCCGTGGCCACTGCTGTCGCTATCCGCTTGTTCCGCATAAGTCCTCCTTGACTTATTCAGGAGTGAGCGTTCGTCGCACACCCTGTGCAACATTCGCACATGTAAGAAAAATAGTGGATGTGCTGGCGCCTGTCAATAGAGGGACGCGAAGTCACGAATGCCTCAACGCCGCTGTGGCGAGGCTTTCGGCGCGAACAATCCCCCTGTGCCGGCCGCAGTGCGGCACAGCCCTCCTCCACGGGCGCACTGATTCGGGTGGCCGTGCGTCAGCCGCCCCGAGCGGCTAGCTGTTCGGCGGGTCGAAGCGGCCGTCGACCGCGGTCCAGCCGCCGTCGACGGTGAGCACCGACCCGGTGACAAACCGCGACGCGTCCGAGGCGAGGTAGACCACGGCACCGGCGAGCTCGCTCGGGGTCGACCAGCGGCCGAGAGCGCTCTTGGCGGCGTAGGCGTTGTACCAGTCGGGATTGTTCTTGATCTGCGCCGTCAGCGGGGTTTCCACGACGCCGGGGGAGATTGCGTTGACTCGAACACCGGCCGGCCCGTATTCGGCGGCCGCCGTGCGCAACAGCTGCACCAGCCCGGCCTTGGTCGCGGCGTAGACGCCCTGGCCGGGCTCAACCGTGACCGCCCGAATGGAGGCGAAGCCAATGATGCTGCCGCCGTTGTTAGCGGCCATGGCCGGCGCAAAGGCCTGAATGAGCACGAAAGCGGCCCGCAGGTTGAGATTCACCACGCGGTCGAATTCGTCGAGGGTGTAGTCCGCGATGCGTTTGCGCACGTTGGTCGCGGCCGTGAAGACGAGTGCGGCGAGATCCGGCAGGTCGCCGGCAACGGCCCGCACGGCCGCCTGGTCGAGCACGTCAACCTGCAGCGAGGTCGCTCCGGCACCGAGCCCGGAAGCGGTGGCCGCCGCGCTGGCCGCATCGCGGTCGGCACAGATGACCGTGGCTCCGTGGGCGTGCAGGGCGCGGGCGCTCTCCCGGCCGATGCCGCTGCCGGCCCCGATCACGAGAACGCGGCGACCGGAAAACTGGAACAGTTGGGTGTAGTCCACGGTATTTCTTTCTGAATGGGTTACGGGCGGATCATGGCCATGCGGGTCACGGTGAACTCCTCGATGGCAAACCGGGGACCTTCCCGGCCCGTGCCGGAATCCTTCACGCCGCCGTAGGGCATGATGTCGGAGCGAAATCCGGGGATCTCGTTGACTACGACGCCGCCGACATCGAGCTCATTGATGGCGCGAAACGCTCGCTGCAGTGAACTCGTGTAGATCGCGGCCTGCAGGCCGTAACGCGAGCGGTTGACCAGCTCGATCGCCGACCCGAGGTCGGAGACGCGCTGCAGAATGACGACCGGTCCAAAGATTTCCTCGCACCAGGCCTGGGCCTCCGGCGGAACGTCGGCCAGCACGGTCGGCGCAATGCTGCGCTCGACCAGATGGCCGCCGGCCAGAACCCGGGCCCCACCGGCCCGGGCGGCGGCGATCCAGGCCAGAATGCGCCGGGTGGCGGCCTCGTTGATGACCGGCGCCACCCGCGTGCTGTCATCGCGCGGGTCGCCGACGCTCACCTCGGGGAGGCGGGCCAGCAGCATCCGCTCGAATTCGTCGGCGATCGCATCGTGCACGAGAATGCGCTGCACCGAGATGCAGGCCTGGCCGTTGGCGTAGAAGCCGCCGCGAATCACCGCGTCGACGGCTTTCTCGACGTCGGCGTCGCTCGCGACGATCAGGGCGGTATTGGCGCCCAGCTCCAACACGACCTTTCGTGGTGCAGCCGAGCGCGCGATCTGGTGCCCGACGGCGGCGGAACCGGTGAAGGAGACCACCGCCACCCGGGGGTCACGCACGAGCGCGTCACCGACGTCGATGCCCCCGGTGACGAGCTGAACGGCAGCGGGCGACACCCCGTGTTCGCGCAGCACGCCGCGAATCAGATCGACCGCCCACAGCGTAGACAGCGGAGTGTTCGGCGCCGGCTTGATGATGATCGGGCAGCCGGCCGCGATCGCGGGGGCCAGCTTGTGGCTGGCCAGCAGTAGTGGATAGTTGAAACCGGTGATGCCCACGACGATGCCAGCGGGCCGGCGCGTCCAGTATCCGATCATGCCCACACCGCTCGGCTGCAGGTCGAGGGGCACGGTTTCACCGTGCTGGTGGGCGACTTCCTCGGCACTGGCCGACCAAGTGGTGAGGGCGCGGGCCACCTCCGTGCGGCAGTCCACGAGCGGTTTCCCGGTCTCCAGTACGAGCAGCTGCTCGAACTGTGCCGTCTGCTCGGCGAGGGCGTCGTGAATGCCGACCAGCAGGGTACGACGGATGCCCGTGCTCAGCCCGGCCAGTTCCGCGCGTACCGAGGCGGCGGCATCCACTGCAAGCGAGGCTTGCGCCACGGTGCCGACCGGCGACTGCGCCACCGGGGAACCGTCGAACGGGAACACGATTTCCGCCTGCTCGGGGCAGTCCAGCCAGCGCTCGCCGATGGGGAGCCCGGCCGGGTAGGGAATCGAGAACAAAGTCACGGGACCGCTTTCTGTCATTCACAGGGGGAAGTGCTGGTCTTTCTACTGGTCTGACCAGTAACCTAACTAGAGTATCGAGCGCCGATCCTCAGGTCAATGACCTGCCGCGGCACTCATTTATCCAGGAGGAGAAGGATGATCAGCACAGCTAGAGTCCATCGGCTGGCCGTGATTCGTGGTGACGGCATCGGGCCCGAAGTCATCGACGCCTCCCTCGATGTGCTCGCGGCAGCGGAGTCGATGTTCGGTTTCAGCACGGAAGTCACCGAGATCTCAGCTGGCGCCCGGCATTACCTGGCGACCGGCGAACTCTGGACTCCGGCCTTGCAGGCGCAGCTGCGCAGCCACGACGCCATTCTGTTCGGCGCGATGGGCGACCCCGCCGTCGCGCCCGGCATTCTGGAACGCGGTTTCATCCTCGAGATGCGCCGCACCTTTCAGCAGGCCGTGAATCTGCGCCCGATCAAGCTCTATCCCGGTGTGGCCACGCCCATCGCCGGCCTCACCCCGGAGCGCTGCGACCTCGTGATCGTGCGCGAGAACACCGAGGGCTCCTACGTGGGGCGCGGGTCGACGGTGCACGCGGGAACTCCGAACGCCGTCGCCGTGCAGGAATCCGTCAATACCCGCATGGGCGTTGAACGTGTGGTCGAGTTCGCATTTCGTCTGGCCGAGCGGCGGGGTGGCACACTGACCCTGTGCCACAAGAAGAACATTCTGGTCGAGGCCGGCACCCTCTGGCAGTCGACAGTCGACGAGCTGAGTGCGCGTTTTCCCACCGTTCCCGTGGACTACGTGCACGTCGACGCCTTCTGCTTCTACCTGCCGACGGCCCCGGAACGCTTCAACGTGGTCGTGACCGACAATTTATTTGGGGACATTATCACCGACCTGGGCGCGGCCATCCAGGGCGGCTTGGGAGTCGCCGCGAGCGCGAATCTAAACCTCGATGGCTCTGGCCCGAGCATGTTCGAGGCGATTCACGGCTCCGCGCCCGACATCGCCGGCCGAGGCTGGGCGAACCCGGTGGGGGCGATACTCTCGACCGCGATGTGCCTTGCCCACCTCGGCGAGGGCGACGCTGCGCGGGCCATCGAGGCCGCCGCCGTGCACGTTCTGGCCCAGCTGCCGGCGACCGCCGGGCCGGGTATGGGCTTTTCGACCGCCGAACTGGGCCGGGAGATCGCGTCACTCCTGCAGAGCGGCGCGCCCGTTTCCGCCGTTCCGGGCTATTCCGTCATGGACGACCTGGCCGCCCTGCGCTGAGCTGAGCGGATGCGTTGAGCGTTGCGTTGACCTGACCACGTCCGGTGGCCTGTAACCTTGTACAGTCCCGCCCCCGTAGCTCAGTGGATAGAGCACCGGCCTTCTAATCCGATTGTCGTAGGTTCGATTCCTACCGGGGGCACCGAAAACATCGTCTGACCAAGGTTTCTTGTCCTCACTGAAGGGGCAAGACTTGATTCACTCAACGTTTATTCAACGTTTATTCCGCGGCGCCCGCCCCCTGTGGGTTCTCGGAAAGAAGGTACGCGACCCAGTTCGATTCACCTGGTGTGACCTTGGGCACCTACGGGTTATGGATGCTACAAATCTCTCGGGGCTCGGTTTGGAGCCCGTACTCACGACGAGCGAGCTCGCCAAGTATCTCGGTCTGCACGTGCAGGCGATTTACGACCTGCGTACCGATGGCCGCGGCCCATCCGGCATTCGCGTCGGACGGGAGATTCGCTACCGCGTCTCCGATGTTCTTCGGTGGCTGGACGGTCTTCACGTGCCCGTACCGTCCATGGGCGGCCGCGGGGGGCGAGCGCTGATCGAGGTGATGCTCGGCACGGCGACGCGCATCGGGGAGACGCTGGCGCTTCGAAAGTGCGACACAGATATGACCGCCGACCCGCCTTGGGTGCACATCCGCGGAACGCTCGTCGTGCAAAGTGGCGCCGGCGTGATTCGTCCGGCGCATCCCAAAACGCATGAGTCGAACCGGGTCGTCGCCGTGCCGCAATTCGCGGCAGAGGTAATACGACGACGTATAAGACTGATCGAGGCGGAGGACGGGGAACATCTGCTGTTCTTCACGCGGAACGGCAAGCCACTCGCGCCGCACAACGTCCGGCGCACATTCCGCGAGATTCTCCGGAACGCTGGCCTCGAAGGCATGGGGATCACCCCCCACGCCTTCCGCCGAACGGGGGCGACGCTGCTCGCCAACGAACTGGGTTTGCAGGCGGCGGCCGATGTGCTCGGACACACCTCGACGTCGACGACAAAGGCGCACTACGCGGAGCCTGACCGCGCCGTAAAATCCGAGCCGGCGACGGTGCTGCAGCGGCTCGCTCCGCCTTCGTAAAGAATCCCTTGATCCTCTAAACGCCAACGTCGAACGTTTCGTCCTCCGGGAGATTGAAACGACTCTCCTGTGGTGGGAGCCTGGCTGCGATCACACGAAATCGGCGTGAACTCCTGGGCGGTCACAAGAGAACGCTCTACGGGCCAGCGGAGGTGGCCGGAGATCCGATCCGATACCCGTCGCGGCATTGGTTGGCCTTTGGCGCTGCGAGAATGGCGCTATGGAAAGTGTGCGATTGACTGGTCAACTCTTGTGCGACAACCTCGGCGAAGCTGCGATCGTTGTGCAGTACCTTCCCGTCCACTTGGGGCTGACCCGCGCCGAAAACGGATGCATTTCGTTTAACGTGACGCCCACCCACGATCCGGTCGTCTGGCAGGTCGATGAGCGCTTTCGGGATACCGCCTCGTTCCACACTCACCAACAACGAGTCTCATCCAGTGAATGGGGTCGGGCGACCTCCGGTATTGAGCGTCGCTACACCATCACAGGGATTTAGCTAAAGACAGTTGGGGCACGGACCGGCGCCTCTGCGGGATGTGCTTGTGTTTTTTGTTGAAGAGAGGCGGCGTTCTTTCACCGCAGATGGCCTTACCGCCATCCCGCAAAGGGAACCGCTTACGGGACGGTTCATAGCGATCGGGGCGTCGAGCTACTTCGTTGGTCGAGGCCGCGGCTGGACCGGCGATGGGGCCGACTGCCATACTGGGTTCGGTGGGGAGGGGACCTGATGCCACGACTGACGACATCCGTTCTGGGGAGCATCACTTTGGTGCTCGGGCTGGTGGCATGCTCGCCCCCGACGACCGAGACTCCACCGGTTGACACCGCTGTCCATAGTGTTGCGCCGGCCCCGTCCGACGACACAGCCGACGTCGTCATCCCCGACGTCGTCATCCCCGACGGTGTCATCGGCACGGCCGAGCTCACGTCGGCCTCGGGGGATAACACCATCTCCGGAACCGTCGTGGTCACTGCGGGAGGCGGCGGGTTCGACGTTGCGCTGAAGGACTTCAACTCGGACGTTCCCGGAGGCGTGCAACTGTTCTTCAGTCCCTGGTCGGACACCACGACCTGCCTGGCCGACATGTACAACTTCTCGTTCGGCAACCTCTCCACGGACGCCGATCAGCCCGGGCTGAGCCTGGGCGACAGGGACTTCTCCCGGGGCGACCCCAGCTACTACCTGACCGCCGTCATCACCGCGAGCACCCCGGCCACGACCGATCCTGACGGCTGCGTGCTCACTCCCCGGGCGGTTGGCACGATCACCTGGGACATACCGGACACCCGCCCCGGGCTACTCGCCGTCGATACAGGCGCTCGGTTCGGCGCTGGCGGCGCCACCGCAACAGCCGGTGGTTCTCCCACCTCCTATCGCGCGGTCGCCGGCGACACGCTCAACGACATCGCCGACCGCTTCGGTATCACGCTCGACGACCTCGGCTTCCTCAACCCCCTCACCAGCCGCCAGCTCCAGGCCGGCGACGAGCTGAACCTCCGGGAGGCGCTGCGCGGCGGCGCCTCGGTCCCGCCGCCCTCGGGCTAAACGCCGATCCAAGGCATACACCGCGGTCGTCCCTTATGACGAACCTCTACCGGTCACGCGCATTCCTCAGCGGGACATGACCCCGGAAGGCTCAGGCCTTACGAGCCGGCACAGAGAACATCAGCGGCACCCTCCCGCGACCCGAGGCCAAAGCAAATCCGGCCGGCGTCTCTACGAGTGGGGGCAACGGCTTCCAGGGCATAGCGGCCCGTCCACCCTCGCAGGCCATCGAGGTGCGAGTGTGGTCGACCACGTGCTGCCCGCGGAGGTTCCTTGGCCGTCCCCAGCCTGATCAATCCGTGCAACGTTCAGCTCGCGGCCTCAAGCGTCGTTCGGTCAAGGCCTCGACGGCTTGGAGGCTCAGTGCGTGACCGCGCCGTGCCTCCACGCCGTCAGCTCGCCGGGACGCGACCTCCGGGGTCAGGCGGCCATCGCCCCGTAACGCTTGTGGCCCTTGACGTCGTAGCGGTCGAGCATCATGACCTTCGACCAGACGCGGATGAATTCGCGGACGAACCGCTCTTGCCCGTCGCTGCCCGCGTAGGCGTCGGCGATCGACCGCAGTTGCGCGTTCGAGCCGAATACCAGGTCATTCCGGGAGGCCCTCCAGCGAGCCTCGCCGGTCGCCTGAACCCGACCAGTGAAGGTCATCGCGGTCTCGTCGTCCTTCGTCCAGATGAGGTCGGTGTCGGTCAGATTCACGAGGAAGTCGGTCGTCAGGGCTCCGACGTGATCCGTGAGCACACCCACGTCGGACCCGTCCCAGTTGCTGCCGAGCACGCGGAGCCCGGCGTGCAGCACGGTCCACTCCGGTGCGGTGAGAGTGAACAGGTTCGCCTTGTCGAGGAATGCCGCCTCGGGCGCGACGCCCGGAGCAAACTCTTCGAAGCGCTCGGACACGAAGTTGCGGAACCCGTCCGCAATGGGTCGCAGCCACTCAAACATCTCGATGTCGGTCAACTCCTGCGTCGTGTCGACACGGCCTGGCGTAAACGGCACGCTGGCGTCAGATCTCGCCGCCCGTGCCGCCTGCTCCACGGCCGCGCTGCCGGCGAGGACGATGAGGTCGGCGAGAGATATTTTCCGTCCGCCCGAAGTCGCCGTGAAAGCCGCCTGCACGTTCCGCAGCGCGTCGATGACTGGGACGGTGCGTCGGTTGACCGCCCAGTCTTTCTGCGGCGACAAGGCCAGGCGGGCACCGTTCGCCCCTCCGCGCTTGTCGCTGTCGCGGTAGGTCGAGGCGGCGGAGAACGCCGTGTAAACGAGGTCGGACACGGACAGCCCGGTCGCGAGGACGGCTTCCTTGAGCGCTGCCACGTCGGCCTCGTCGAGTGAGTATCCTGCTGCGTCCGGGAGCGGGTCCTGCCAGAGCAGGTCGTCGGCGATGGTGACCTCCGGGCCGAGGTACCGGTGCTTCGGCCCCATGTCGCGGTGCGTGAGCTTGTACCAGGCCTTCGAGAACGCGAGGGTGAACAGATCGAAGTCGGCCAGGAAACGCTCGCATATGGCCCGATACTCCGGGTCGACCTTGAGTGCGATGTCCGAGGTCATCATCATGAGCGGGTTCATCTGACCGGGTACGTGGGCGTCCGGAGTCTTCGGCGCCTCCGAGTCAGTCGGTGTCCACTGCAGCGCGCCGGCCGGGCTTTTCGTCTGCTCGTAGTCGTACGCGAACAGGTTCTCGAGGTAGGCGTTGTCCCACTGTGTCGGGTTCGGAGTCCAGCTGCCCTCGATGCCGTTGGTCGAAGTGTGCTCGGCACTGCCGGTACCCACCGGGTTGTGCCAACCGAGCCCCATCGACTCGATCGGGGCTTTCTCGGGTGATGGTCCGATGTCGGATGCGGGTACCTGGCCGTGGCTCTTACCGAACGCGTGGCCACCGGCGATCAATGCCACCGTTTCCTCGTCGTTCATCGCCATCCGCGTGAACGTGATGCGAATGTCGCGTGCTGAGCCCAGCGGGTCGCCGTTCGAATAGGGCCCCTCAGGGTTGACGTAGATGAGCGCCTGGTGCGACGCGGCCAGGGGGCTCTGCAAGTCGTAGCCCGCGTCGCCGTTCTGACCATGCCAGCGTTCGTCGCGGCTCACCATCTCGTCAGGGCTCGCGACCGCGTGCGGGTTCCAGACCTCCGGGCCCCACCAGGTGCCGTCGTCCGGTTCCCACGCATCGAGTCGTCCACCACCGAAGCCGTACGTCGGCAGGCCCATCAACTCGAGGGAGCAGTTGCCGGTCAAGACCATCAGGTCGGCCCACGACAGAGCGTTGCCGTACTGGTGCTTGATCGGCTGTAGGAGTCGTCGTGATTTGTCGGTGTTGCCGTTGTCCCACCAGCTTCCGATTGGTGCGAACCGCTGCATCGCGGTGCCCGCTCCGCCACGGCCGTCGGCAATTCGGTACGTGCCGGCGGCATGCCACGCCATTCGGATCATCTGTGGACCGTAGTTGCCGTAGTCCGCCGGCCACCAGTCGACCGATGTGGTGAGCAGTCGCTTGATGTCCGACTTGAGCGTCGTGAGGTCGATCGTGGCGAAAGCCGCCGCGTAGTCGAAGTCCGCGCCGAGCGGGTCGGCGTCTACGCCGTTCCGGTGGAGAAGCTCAACCCGGAGACGCTGCGGGTACCAACTGTCCAGGGTCGGCGACTGACCGAAGGTGCCACCGAGGTGGTCGCCACCTGCTGGCAGCGCACCGCTCATGTGGAAACTGCATGTGTTGGTCTGGTCGTCAGTGCTCATTGATGCTCCCTGTGTGCTTTAGCTGGATGAGAAACGGTGTCGTCGGGGTCACAATTTAACGATTAGCCGCCGCATCGCAGCGGCGTCAATCTGTGGTGCAGCGATGCTTCGACGCTGCTGTGAGGCGGTGCGTCGCGGGCTGCCGACGTGACGGGAAGCCCGATAGAGAGATCGTATTCCCGCAAGGTGTGCGTGGCATGCCAAGAAAGTGACTGACTTCTAGACGGCGGTGGTGCGGTGGCCGAGCGCACGACGGCCAAACCAAATAAAGCCCTGCGCCGATTGCTGCGGTGCGGGCGGTGCGAAGCCCGGTGAAACCGACGCCGGAGGATGGGGCTGTCGAGAGCTTGATTTCCGCGAATCGTGTTCCCCTCGCGGTGACCTGGGAGCACCCCCGCCAGAGGCTCCTAGTGGGGAACGCTGAGCGGGCGGCAGCATCCCTCTCGCTACTGGGCTGGTGGTGCGCAAAGATCGTCACCAATCGTCGACAGCGCTCGGGGTCGGTAGTGAGGCCATTGTCCAGGACTCACAGCCAATAGTCCACGCTGCGGTACAACACCCATTTCCCTGCCCGTTCGCGGTCGAGTTGTGCCTCACGGGCGACGGTTTCGAAGTGGAACAGGATTTCATCATCATCGTTCATCTCGTCCAGCCGAGTCCACAGGATCCGGGCGAGGTCGTATTCGATGTCGCCCCGAAGAAGTACGGGGTCCACGGCCAGCCACGGCTCTCGTCTTCCGGCGAGGATCTGGTCGAAGTGGAGGTCCCCGTTCACAGCGTCATTGCGAGGGGTGGCTCTCAGATCCTGGGCGATTTTGAGCGTCTGGGCAAGGATCGTTCGGTCGAAGGGTTTGACGAGCCGTTCCCAGTCAGCCCCGAGCATCCCGGCGCGAGCTTCAACCACATCTGCGGTGGATGGCACGTCGGAATCGTTGGCGGGAACGGCCAGTCTCCGCATGAGACGTGCGATCACGGGCACCGCGTCTATCAAGGGGGCGCTTGCGAGAGTTTCCGTGGTCTCAAGTCGTTCCAGAAGCATTGCACCAGCATCGGAATCGTGCTCGAACAGCAGGACTGTTCCGCGTCCGTCCCCGAAGCGGAGCGCGTCGATCTCGAGCTGGAAACTGGAATGAGGCGGAGTCAGTCGCAAGGGGAGCAGGACCCCGTCACGAGTCACCGTCAGAGCGATCGCATTCGAGCCATGGAGCGCGCTGCCATCCGGCCGCAGACGCCAATCAGCGCACTTGTCTGCAATGCGGCCAGGGAGCGAATCAAGCCATTCCGTCCCGTCGCTCCACCAACGTGGCATCTCTCGAAAGGACTGAGGGATTTCGATCTCGTGTTCAGGCCGGGCCGAATCTCTCATCCCCCGAGCGTAATCAACCACACCTCGCCTCGGGCCGCACGTCCAGCGGGTCCCTAGAGTGAGGAAACACGGTCCCTTTCCGGAGCGCGACACGTGTTGGACCATCTGTGTGCAGCGCCCGCAAGCCGAACCCCCTACGGGACGGCGCACTCGCTTCCCGTTATTGCTATCGTGATGACCCCGCCGCCTGGGTCGGATACACGCCCAGCGACACCAGGTTCGTGGTGCCGTTGGACATGCTCAGCTCCATCCAGGGGTAGTGCACTTCTGGGATGATACCCATTCGGACGGCGGCGCCGTCCCCGGGCGCGCTTCGCATCCATCGCCTCGGGGCTGCGCCCGCGGAGCTTGCCGGTGCTCGGCGGTATCGGATCGTATGGTTCTGATACCACTGATTCAATCTCGAGAAACGAATCGGTGCCCCACTAATTGGTAGCCAAGCGATCCGGGCTCCGACATGTCCCACGCGGCTTCCTGAAGTAACACAGAGAAGAGCGAGAAGGCTCTCCTTCGAAGAGAACCTGGACTAGGATCGTCAGCCGCCGATTCAAGTAGCACTTCGTAGTACGACTGAAACTCGCGTTGAGTGATCAGAACATTCGCAGCAGGGCCGGGTTCTGCTGCCTCCACCATGACAGTCTCTGCAGCCCCGTCAGTGCTGAAGATGGGCGGGTCGAACCCCTCGAGATACGCGAAGAGTTCATCGAGTAAGGCCGATGCTTCGTCGACTCGCTTAGACATAGTCCTCTACCTTAGGTGCGGCTGATGTAGGACGTCACGATCACCCAATCGCTCGTTCGCACAGATAAACGATTCTGGTAGGTCTTTTGCAGGGCGCCGTTGTTCCAGATCTGAATGGAGGCCGTGTAGAGATAGGTCTTGTTGGAGGATTGCTTGGTTGCGCTCGACGGGGATCCGAAGCCACCCCGTCGGCCGTTCGTGAGGTGGCGGATGTCCTCGGACTGTTCCGCCGGCACCGTGAAGAAGTACTACGCCCGGTCCGGGTACACCTGCAGCTCGGCGGTGAAGGTCAGACCGGATTCCGGCCGGGGCGTCGTCCCCATCGGGGTCTCCATTCTGTGCGGGGCCGGGTCTACACCGGCAGCTCGGTGGTGGGCGCATGGGGCGCCGACGGAATGATGCCGAGCGGGATGACGAACCATCATCGAAGGTCGCGTAAACCGCAGCCGCGAACGACTGCAAATGGAATCGCTGCGGCAAAAGAGACCACTCCGACCAAGCGGAAGACCGGATCTCCTGCGAACAAACCGAGAGCCAATCCCGAAAGCCACAGGGCGGCCGCGATCGCGGGAAAGAGTCCGGATTGCTGGCGTCTGCTCACACGGTCGACAGTGGCGCTTCACGACGTCTTGTCCAGAGACTGCCCCGCAAGAGGGACCTCCAACGCGACGAATTCGCGGCCTCTCCACTCGATCGCCAAGGGCGCCGATGCTGTGTCACATGGGAACCGTCACCGGGACGCTGGGTGCCGGATCGGCGGGTGCGCGACTAGATGCGGTCGTGAAGTGGCTATTTGCCTGAGTCAGAGATCGCCGCAAAACTCCCTTGTCGCCTCAATAGGGTGCAGCTCGGAACTGGCGGCGAGCAAATCACCAACCGTGAGTTGGCTAAGAGCGTTGGCTCCGCCCACCAATCACCAACGAGCCCGATAAGCATTCGGCCCCACCGTTACGGCGATCGGCCCTCGAATTCGGTTTCGCGTGCTCGAATCCTGAGGGTGGTGCGCTACTCTCCGTATTCTGAGCGGCGCTGCAGTCGATCGAGTCTCAATCCTGGGACACTTTGAAAAGCGCCGGCAAGAACGCGAGAGACGGCTCCACGGTGAGTGATGATATGGGTGCCCTCAGTCATTTGCTCAGTGACCGGCACGAGTTTCCACGTTCCCGTTTCATGGGCTTGAAATCCGTCGAGACGCCAGATGATTTGGCCGCGGGAGACCTCGTCGTAGGTAATCGTGGGGGAACCAGGCAGTTTGGCTCGTATCGAGTATTCCTTCTCAGCGACCGCAGTTGGATCGTCTGTTGTGACAGAGAGGATCGCGGGATTCCACTCCGGTAGTCGCCGAATATCGGCGAGAATGTTCGCAATCGTTGTGCTTGTTGCTTTGATCATGCGAATACCTGTGTATTCCATGGTCGCTCCGTATTCTTGCCTGAAAAGCAGGTGCTGTAAGAAAGGATGCGCGCGCTCCCCAGCCACAGCCTATGTGCCCAGCACACCGGGTCGCTCACGCCCGTCTTGGCCCATTCACTTGCAGAGAGCACCGCCCGCAAGCCGGACGACCAGCGCGACAGAGACGAGGCCAAACCACTCGGCGGCGGACCGCGCCGATGCCGTGTCACTGGGGAACGGTCAACGGGACGGTCCATGGCGATCTGTGCGTCGGGTAGCGTCGGAAGGGACCGGTCGGGACGTTCTGGGGAGTGATTAGTGTCGGGTGAACCCTTGGTGGAACAGGTGGGTGATGTCTGGTCCTGCGTATCCGGATCGTTCTATCGCGCCGTGAACCCTGCGTATCAAGACGCAGCGCTTCTTGGTTCGCGTCTGGCCGGCAGGTACTCGGAACCGAATCAACGGACTCTGTACCTGAGCTCATCTCCTGAGGGAGTCGACGCGGCAATGATCGCCCATGCTCAGGGTCGTGTCGACGAGCTCGTCTTGCTCAAATTTCACGTGGAGGCCCATAACATTGTCGATCTCCGAGACCCGGCCGTACTCCTGGTGGCCGGTGTCAAACTTGCAGACGCAGTCGCGCCTTGGCAGGACATTGTGAAAAACGGCGGCGAGCCCGCGTCGTGGAAGGTTCGCCGACGGCTAGAGGGTCTCGGAGCGAATGGCCTCATCGATCCTTCTCGCAAGCGCCCTGGCCGTTGGCATCTCACGCTATTCAGGTGGAATTCTGCGGATGCCCCACGCGTGGCTCTCGACTGACCTCCCGAGTTCCACCTCGACGCCGAGCGTTAGGGGAACGTCCACCAAGACACCCGAGCCTGCGATCACTGACGCTGGTCCTGTTCCCAAAACATATCCGCTAGAGGAAAATGACTCTGTCAAGCTGATGCAGCAACCGTGTGACACGATCGGTCAAAGGGACTCTATGCCATGATCTGCGCGGCCGATAGCGTTGTCCGGTCCGGCTGATCGGCCGTCCAGCGACAGAGTCGCTGGTTTCACTCGTGCGTGCCCTTGGTTGAGCGTCCGGTCCTATCCCCGCACGCTCAACCAAGGCGGTGCTGCTCCTTCTCAGGCCGGCGGCGCAAAGAACTCTAGCGGCAGCCCGTCGGGATCGCGGAAGGACAGGCCTGACCCGTATCCGGCGTCCTTGATCGTGTCGTGGCTGACGCCGAGCTGGTCCAGGCGTTTCTCCCAAAGCTCCAGCTCGGACCGGTCCGCGACGCCGAATGCGACGTGATCCAAGCCCGCACGGCGCTCGCTGAACGGCGTCGTCACGTCCGAGTCGGGGAACTGGTGCAGACCGACGAGGGTGCCGCTCACCATCCAGACGACGTGGCGGAAGGGCCCGGTGTCCTCATCGAGCACTGGCTGGTCCGCGAACAACTCCGTGTACCAGGGGACGCTCACCTCAAGGTCTCGTACCGTGAGCGCCACATGGGCGATGGGTGGGAAAATCGTCATCGATGGTTCCTCCTGGATTCCAATAAGCACGATCGTTCGTGCGTACATCAACCCTACGATCGTTCGTCTCGCAACCGTCGAGGGGATCGGCGGGCTCTCGATCGCGAGACTGGTCGACGCCGTGGGATGAGCAAGAGCGTCCTGTTCGGCCACTTCGGCTCAAAGGAGGAGCTGCAGCTCGCGACCGTCGAGGAGGCGGACGCACTTTTCGCCACCCAGGTGATCGAGCCAGCGACGACCGCGTCCACGGCCCACGAGCGGCTGCACCTGCTGGTAGATCCGTAAGCGCGCCAAGCTCCCCGCATCGAAGCGCTTGGTTGATTCGTGCCCACTGTCTTCTCGGACTCTTCACGCCAGCGGCCTGCCCCCGTTGATGTGGATCCTCATGGAAGCGCTTCTTCGGAGGGAAAACCAATGGCGTGCAGGGTCCTGATCGTATTACAACGGCCCCACGCCCGTTCCGCAAGCCGAACCCTCTGCGGGCGTGGATAGGCTGATGCGATGCTATTCCGGACCGAACACCTATCGGTGCGACAGTTTCGCCACGACGACCTCAACGACTTCTCAGCCCTCTGCGCGGACCCGAACGTGATGCGATTTGTCGGGGACGGGACCGTCCTCAGCCGCCCCGAAGTATCGCAGTGGATCGAAATCTGCGAGCGAAAGTACGTCGATCGCGGTTACGGCACCTCGGCCGTCTTCGACGCGCGATCTGGCGAGTTCGTAGGCTACTGTGGCGTGATTCGAGCGTCGGATCGAGACTTCGATGAACTCACATATATCTTTCATCAGAAGGCTTGGGGCAACGGTTATGCAACGGAAGTCGGGATCGGCATGCTCGACCACGTGTTTCGCATCTCGTCGCTGGGCTCGATCTCGGCGACGATCGAGCCGGAGAACGAGGTCTCCAAGCGCGTTGCAGCGAAGTTGGGGATGATTGAGCTGCCATTCGATACCGAAGACGTGAGTCATTGGAAGATTACACGCGAGCAGAACTGCGCTCGATAGCTCTATTGAGTCCCCTGGCGGGCGACCCTGTTCACGGTGTCGGTCGACCAAGCCCTATCGGAGCAGTTCTCGCGTCAAGCAAAGTCCGAGCTCGGAAGCGAGAAAGTTATCCATCGACCCTTATCCGAGAAGCCTAAAGTTGGCACGGATAATCGGTTGGGTCAGCATCTCAACGATTGCTAACTCCTGCAAGATGAACACCTCACCGGACCGGACAGCTCTTTCATTGTTGCCGGTGATGTGTGGCCGATAGCCTTCGCCACTGTATTGCGGCTCCTTCGCTACCCAGCCGAGCGGCATCAAGGCCTCGGTCAGCCGCGAGTGTGCCTCCAAGAGTGATGCGATTGGACGAATCAGGCCAACAGCTATTTCCCCGTTTGCGCCGAATCCTCCCTGCCCCGTGACCTCGGCGAGTAAGGGCTCCGTTGACTCCGACACCGCTGCCACAACCTGCCAGAGCGCCGCCAGGTCAATATTCACGAGGAACGGCGGTAGGACAGTCAAGTGAAGCGGAAACCGCGACACCGGGAAGCTATCGCCCACAGTGAGTGATTCCAAGGGAGCAACGATCACTAGATGGGTCATATCATCCACCGTAATGACTTATCGCCATCGCCCTGGACGCACGCAAGGGGGACGTCGACCACGACAGATCGGGGGCCAAACCATCTGGCGCCCGAGTGCGCCGACGTTGTGTCACAGGGGAACCTTGAGCGGACGTCAGAGTCCGGACGGGATGTTGGTTCCCTGGTGGAATACGAGTCGCGGCTTGCCGTCGACGATCTTCCAAACCGAGCAACGTCGCGTCCAATTGGGCCCCACCTAGAGGCAGTAGGTCAAGAGGAACACTGCGTCGGCAAGTTCCACAACGTCCTGCTCAGTCATCTGAAACGACGCGAGATGGAACGACGCCTCTGGTTTGGCGAACCCCTCTCTGTCAACCTTGTATAGGGCACCGGGATCGTCCCGAATAGTGTCGTAGAGGTCGGGGAAGAGTTTTCCTTGACGAATGCAAATATGGCAGATCTCAGCTCGACCGGGCAGGCCGTAGGGATGGAAGATGTCCCCGATCCCCAGGTTCCCGAGCGTGCTCGGCGGCGGACCTATAAGGCCAAGTACAAACGCGACTTTCTGACCGAGTACGACAGCCTCGATCGGCAGGGCGGCGGCGCGCTGCTCCGCCGAGAAAAGCTGTATACCTCCTTGGTTGGCAAGTGGCGTGATCAGCGCGACAAGGGAGTTCTGGTGGCGTTGGCACGGCCGGCGGGCGCGCCACCCGCCAGCATCGCGGAGAAGGACGCGGCCCGGCTGCGGAAAGAGAATCTGCGACTGTCGGGCGAGTTGGATACGGCGAGGCAGGTGATCGCGATCCAGGGAAAACTCTCGGCTCTGTTGGATCAACTCTCAACCAACAGCAGCGCGACGAGCACCGAGAAATAATCGACGCCACCGTCACCGAGCTCGTCCCCCTCGTCGGCATGCGAAACGCGTGCCTGGCCGTGGGACGGTCGCGGGCGACGCACTACCGTCACCACCCCCGCTCGCCGCGGCCCCGGTCTTCGCCGCGGCCCCGGCCGGAGCCGATGAAGCAACCGCGCGCGCTGACCGAGCCTGAGCGTGCCGCTGTTCTGGAGGTGCTGCGGTCGGACCGGTTCGTGGACAAGACTCCGGCAGAGATCCAGGCGATTCTCCTCGACGAGGGCACCTACCTGTGCTCGGTAGCGACGATGTATCGCCTGTTGCGGGCCTACGGTGAGACCGGGGAGCGGCGTGCTCAGGCCGAGCACCCGGCACGCGTCACGCCCGAAACCTGGCATCGGAGACCAACATCGGCATAGTCACAATGTCGGCATAACACGACCAGACTTGCGAGGGCCCGGTGGCCAGGAGTTCGGGTTTGACCTTCGCCGGAGGCGTCGCCAGACGTCTGCGTTCGCGGGTCTGCCCGGCAGCCCACGCGATCCGATACATGGTCGACATTGACCCGTGATACCGGTCCTCGTCGAGCTCACGAGCCCAGGTCTGACAGATCGACAAATCCGCATACTGCGCCGAGTTGATCACCGCCAACACGCCTGCCCGTTCGTCCTCAGACAGCGTCGACGGCGGTTTGGCCCGCTCGGCCTGGGCCACCGGGTTCGTCTTTGGTGCCGGCGGATTCGCCCGCCGGTAATGGGTGGCCCGGGACCGGCCGGTCAACGCGCACGCCATCACCGCGGTGACCGACAGGGCGATCAACGCGGTGAACGCCCCATCCAGAATCGTCGCGCCGCTCACCGCCGGTTCCTCGCCTGCGGGTGGCTCTCGTCGTCGCTCATCGAGAGCAGCTCCAAGAGCCTGTGCGCTTTTCCGATCACGTCGAGCGGTGCTTGGGTCTGTTCCAACTGCCGGGCCAGGCGCTTGTTCTCGGCCTCGGACTTTACCAACTTGGCCGACGCTGACGAGTCCTTCGACCGGGGTTACGGTTCGCCGGCCGCCGCCGAATCCCGGGCCCTGGCCCACTCGGCAACCTGGGTCTGATGGATCCCCTCACGCCGCAGCACTGCGGACTTCCCCCATGAGGAGCCGCCTCGCACTAGACCAAAACACCTTCCCGGTACTCCGCGGTGAAGGACTGCCGAGTCAGCTTCGGTGCCGGATCAACACCATCGACCAGCGATGGTTCTGGGGCTTGTGGATTCAACATGATTATGTTCGATCCCCGCCCTCTCAAAAGGTCACCCCTCAACGAACGGGGTGTCTCATCTCAGCCTGACAGAGAGGGAGAACATGCGATTGGGTCCAATCACTTGACGTGGTCGCCAGGTAGGAGTCCCAGGCAGAGGTCACATTGTCGCCGAGTTTCAAAGTGAAAGGGTTACTGGTTCGAGCCCAGTGATAGCCGCCCATGAGTGATTGGCACTCGCCGCTGTGGCGCCGAACACCAAACTGAGAAGAGCCGCAATGACGGCTAGTTGAGTCCGCGGACGTGGTGTACGACGAGCCCGTTGTTGAGCGTGGCGTCGTGAACTGTCAGTGAGTCTTGGAGACGGCGCTCGGCAACGAGAAGCGGGTGTGGTCCGGGCTCTCGCCCCGACCACACCCGCTGACCGTCTTCTAGGTCAGAAGCCGCTGACGTTGAGCCGTCCGCCGGTGACCGTCTTGCCGCTGAGGGAGGCCGTCGGGACGACCGAGCTCAGGATCGCGCTCTTGATCTGCGCCGCTGTCGCACCGGGGTGCGTGGAGGCGTAGAGGGCGGCCGCGCCCGTGACGTGTGGCGTGGCCATTGAGGTGCCGTTGTAGGACGAGTAGCTGTTGAAGGCGGTCGTCGACCAGACACCGACTCCGGGGGCGCCGAGGTCGACGGTCGCGGCGCCGTACTGGCTGAAGGACGCCAGCGCCCCATTGCGGTCGATGGCGGCGACTGCGATGACGTTGGCGACGTCGTAGTTGGACGGGTAGGACGCCGTCGTGTCGTTGTTCGTGCCGCTGTTGCCAGCGGCCGCGACGAACAGGATGTTCGCGGCGTTGGCGCGCGTGATGGCGTCGAGCAGGGTCTGGGAGAAGGCGCCGCCGCCCCAGCTGTTGTTGGTCGCCACGATGTTCAGGCCGTGGCGGGTCTTGAGGTCGGTGAAGTAGTCGACCGACTTGACCGCGTCGGCCAGGGATCCGCCCTGGCGGCCGAGGAACTTGCCGCTGATCAGGGTCACGTCCCAGTTCATGCCGGCTACGCCTTGCCCGTTGTTGGCCTTGGCGCCGATGGTCCCGGACACGTGCGTGCCGTGGTCGTCGAGCGAGCCGCTGGAGCCACCGTCATAGATGGTGTTGTCGCTGTTGGCGAAGTCCCAGCCGTTGACGTCGTCGACATAGCCGTTGCCGTCGTTGTCCACGCCGTCCGCCGCGGTCTCGTAGGGGTTGGTCCAGACCTGCCCGGAGAGCTCGGGGTGGGTGTACTGGATGCCCTCGTCGATGATCCCGACGTAGACGCTCTTCGACCCCGTGTGGCCGGCGGTCCAGGCCTCGGCGGCCTGGCTGCCGTAGGCGTTGGCGGGGGTCGATGCGTCGCCGTACATGCCCCAGAGGTCCTGGGAGGTATTAGTGCTGGTGAAGATGGGGTCGGTGGCGGTGGCCTGGTGGGTCATGACGTAGTTCGGCTCGACGTAGGCGACGGCGGGGTCACTCTTCAGCTGCGCGATCGCCTGGTTCAGGTTCTTGCCCTGCGGCAGACGGACGAGCTCGACCTCGGTGCGGTCGGCGGCCGCGGCGACGATCCGCTCGGCGAAGTGGGCCGAGGCTTGCCCGCGGGCACGCTCGCGCTGGTCGGCAGAGGCGCCGGCCACGTAGCCGACGACGAGCTCGCCGGGGACTGCGGCAGCAGCGGTACCGTTGGCTTGTGGGGCGGGAGCGGCCGAAGCGGGCGTGCTATGGGCCAGTCCGGTCATGCCGATCAGGATCGCCGACGAGGCAGCCGCTGCGGTGAAAAGCTTGAGACGCATCTGTTCCGAAAATCTTTTAAGCATGAAAAATCCTTTTCCTTGTGGGTAGTGGATTGCCAAGTAGTCACCAATGACTTTGCCCATATTGAGCGTTCAACACAGGTGCAATTGAAAGGTATGACTTGCCGCAGATGATCACACGTCGGCTCATGAGGGGACTGCGCTTCGCGGGCTGCTGTGATACAGCCCAATGTTCAGCCTTGGGGGTCAGTGGCACCGCCCTCTACTTCCTGCCGCGCCTCCACGCGATGCCCGAGCCCAGCCTCGCCGTCCTATCCGCCCTGGGCAGCGCGCCACCCAGATACGACTTCCCCGACCCGGTGAACCTTTGGAAGGGCAGGTGCCGAGCAGGGCCAGGAGCTGCCGGTTCAGGGTCGCACTCGTCGAGCAAGTCGATGCGGCGCAGGTCAGCGTTCGGGTAACGCAGCCCCGCCCGCCGGATCAGACCCGCGACCGTGGAGTCCGTGAACGACGAGTAGACGTCCTCCACCGCCAACCGGACGCGGTCCTCGAACGGCAACCCGATGCTGAGCGTCTCGTCGTGGGCGTCGATCGCCTCCAGTAGCTCGCCGGCGTTCATCTCGTGGAGGTTCCGTTGGTCTCCCCGTCCAGCCGGCTCATCACTTCCCGCCCGGGTAGTAGGCGCTGCCCGTTTCTACCGCCAGCGGACAGAGCTGTTTCGCCGAACACGGCGCCGCAGCCTGGGGTAAGGAATCTACCTCTGAGCCGCGTCGGCGCACCGAAGGAAGTAGCAGCCGGTGTTCGGCGCCCGTGATCAGAGTCACAACGGATTGATCAACCATGGCCCAAGATTAGACGGCATCGTAGACGCGGAGGCAGCCCGCGAACTGGTCCGCGGAGAAACGGCTAAAGGGTCTTCAAAACCCGTAGCTACAGGCTCGCGCTCATTTCGAGAAGTCGGGCGCGATCGCGTCGGTAGAGTGCGGCGTGTTCGATGAAGTCATTGCGACCTGTGTCGGCGGCACGTTGATCCGTGAAAATGGCCAGATCCTCCATTCGATCCGCTGCCGTAAGGAGGACGGCGGCCTGGTCGAAGTCATATCCGTAGGAACGAATGAGTGCATCGAGCCGACCGGGGCGAGCATCCTCTCCCGGAACGTCATGGTCTGTGTACTCGCCGAGCGGTACGAGCCGATATGCGAGGTAAGCGAGATCCCAAATCCGAGGCCCCGGAGAAGCCATGTCGACGTCGATAAGTCCCGTGATGTGCCCGTCTTGGAAGACCATGTTGTAGGGAGCGACGTCGTTCAGGCACACCACCTCGATTGGCTCGTGCGCCGGCAGCTGCCACGTGGCGGCCCGGTGTGCGAGTGGCGCGTCGGCGTCATGTACCCGTCGGAGCAAAGATCCAGCCTCGTGCAGCATCGTCGGCGACCAGATCCAGCTTGGCACTGGGTAGTTGCCGACGATTCCAGGGAGGTAGGAGAGCACTTCGCGGCCCTGCTCGTCCAGGCCGAAGGGCTCGGGTACTTCCGTCACTCCCGCCGCGCGGAGTGTGGTCAGGAGTTGATGCACCGCGGGAGTCCATAGTCCTGCTGGGCGGTGAACCGTGTCGCCTACCCGCACGACCGTGCTTGAGTTTCCCCCGGCTAACACCTCTTCATCCATCCTTCCAACCTAAAGGCTGTAAGCGGAACCCTCTGCGGGGCTCTCCTGGGAATCAGGATGCTGCATGCTGGCAACGCAGGACTCGGCGGTTCACTCGCCCGTTTGAGGACCCGTTCATGGCTCCCAGAAGGAGTCGTGTGAAAGCTGACTCAACAGCTCAGCCGGTGCTTCGGGCGGCATCGAGAGTCTGATCGAGTAGAACCGCGATTGTCATTGGGCCCACGCCGCCCGGTACGGGCGTGATGAGTCTGGCTCGCGACGCTGCGCCCGCGAACTCGACGTCTCCAACGTTGCCGGGGTTGTACCCAGCATCGATAACGACTGCGTCTGGCTTGATCCAGGCTCCACGGATGAGTTCCGGTCGTCCCACTGCGGCGATCACAATACCCGCGTCGCGAACTGCATCTGCGAGCTCTCTTGTCTTCGAATGGCAGAACGTCACCGTCGCATCGCGGGCAAGGAGGAGCATCCCAACCGGCCGGCCAAGGATGGGGCTTCGCCCAACCACGACCGTCTTGACGCCGGCAAGGGCGACGTCATACCGGTCAAGGAGCCTAAGAATTCCGCCGGGGGTGGCCGAGTGGAATCCGCCTTCTCCGACCCCTCTACGGGACGCCGAGTTTTCTAGCGATGTTGAGCCGCCGCACCACGACCGCTCCGCTCGTGGCGCTGGAGGTTCCGGAGCTTGGCGCTCGTCCGCCTTGGTTAAAAGCGTCTTTGGACCCGTGGAGTTGTTCACCCGGCCTGAGCGGTAACGAGTTGTCATCATACGGCTCTGTAGTGCTTCATTCTGCGCGCCGAAATGCCACACTCGTGACATGACTTCCCATATTTGGTTGAAAAGTCGCCTCGGATTACTGTTTCCCGCGGTGGCCATTGTGGTCGTTACTTGGCTCGTATTCTGGATGGCGCAAGGATTCCCCACGGCGTGCAACCTCATGGGTCCCTGCTCTGGCCGCGATGTGCGGGTGGCGCCGGCTCTGCTTTTCGGCGGGATGATGCTTGCACCGTTGGCGGCGGTGATTCTCATGTCCGTCGTTCGCTCACCGGTGGGTTGGCTCGTTCGACTGTCCTACGTCGCCCTCGTGCTGCTCGCGGTTGTCGGGTACGTCGTCATCAGCTTCAGTGGAGGGTTCGGCGTTGATGCGGCATTCCTCGCTGGTCTCCTCGGAACGTTCGGGACGGCACTGCTCGCCTATGTGGGAATCACTGCCCTTCGACGCGAGACTTGAGTAGTTAAGCTTCCAAGCCGGGACCAGGCTGGTAAGCCCTGTATTTGCAACGGCATCGTGCGGGGCCCCTGCGGATTCCCGGCGCTACGCGGCGCGCCATCCGTGATGGCGGATTAGTGCCGAACTGCGACGTTGAACAGCTCGGACCACGCTTCGCCGAATGGATTGCAGCCCAAACGAAGTGAGATTCGAAGACCGCCCATAGGGAAACGCTAAACGACGCCGAGTATGTCTTCTAGCACCTGCGGGTTGGTCCCCTCGGTACAGGCCGGCGGCGGCCGCCGCTGCTGTTAGACAGGGCACATGAACATAGATCCTGCGACGGTGGTGAATATCGAACGAGCGAGACTTCGCGCGCTCGTCGAACGCGACATGGTCGTTGCGGAGGGCCTCCATGCACCCGATTACCAACTTGTGACGCCCAACGGGTCCACACGGAAAAAAAATCGGCTTATCTCAGCGACGTGGAATCGAAGCGACTCGAGTACCTCGTATTCGAGCCCGAGTCAGAAATCTCCGTCAGATCGTCTGGAAAGCTGACGATTCTGAAGTACATCGCACGAATAGTTCTCAGCGTCGGCACCGCCGATGAGCTTGAATTCCGCGCTTGGCACACGGATGTTTACGAGTATCAAGATGGCCATTGGATGGTCGTCTGGTCGCAGGCCACCACAATCGTTCCATAGGGAAGCAGGCTGCGTTCCGATGCCCGTAGAGGAACCCTGTACGGCACTCAGCCGGCGAGTCGCTGCCTGACGACGCGGGGCCACTTTTCCAAGCCATTCTTCTCTTCCGTCGCGACTTTGTCTCGCAACGCCGGTCCCCATCGCCCTTCGGCCATCACAATGAAACCGAGACGCGCGTAATACGGTGCGTTCCAAGGGACGTCACGAAAAGTGGTCAGAGTTACCGCGGTCATATTTCTCTGCACAGCACACTCACTTGCAACATCGAGAAGCCCCGCCCCAACACCTTGACGCGCACTCGGAGGATGCACTGTGATCTATTCGACATGCATGGCAACGTCAAGTGATTCGATCAGTAAATAGGCAATCACCGAATCGTCGTCAGCTACCGTCACCCACGCTCCTTCTCGAGCGAGAAAGTCCTCGAACGTTGAGGCGCTGACCGGATCATCGTCAGTGACGCTGTCCATGCCAACTGTTCGAAACGCTTGTCCCGCTTCGCGCTCAATCTCCCGGATCGCGGCGAAATCGTTGACAGTTTCAAGTCGGTGCATGACCTCATCCTGACACCCAGCGAAGCGACTGTGCGACGGGGCAGCACCCAGAGGCGGAACGACTTGCGAACACTCCGAGCTAAGGCTTGCGTGAGCGGCTGTCGACTTCGGCCACTGCCACGCATTTGTCCAGCAGGTTGAGGGCTGCGCGTTCATCCGCCGCGGTGAACGATTCGTTTATCCCAGTTCGTGACGCGACTGCTCGCGAAAGCAACTCGACGTACTCTGGCCAGCGTTGCGCCGCGAATGTTCCACTCGCCGACTTCGAAATGATATTTCCGGTTTCGAGCGTCGCGACGAGGCGTGCCGGACCAAGCGCGATCCAGCGCAGAGTCACAGCGTCAACGGGATCTCCATCAGGACGTGGCGAGAGTTGAGCCCGCGCCCCAGCTCCGAGGGGTCGCCAGTAGTCACGGAGGTTCTGCCGCGAAAACGCTCGCACGCCTTCCTCGACGCGGGGGAAGCGCCGGGTCGAGGGTGACCAGGCGATGGCACCGGCGGTGCCGACGAAACCCTCGATGCCCGATTCGACTTCTCGCCACGTGACCCAACTGAGGTGCGCTCCGTGTGCCTGCTCGTCGAGTTCGCCGTCGATAACCTGCGGGGCGACCCCGATCCGTTCCAGCCCCGCATCCAACTGCTGTTCGGTCAGGTAAACACCGTCGATCGGTCCTTCCGAAATCGTAGATCGATGCAGGTCACCAAGCACGACGAGTTCGTCGTGCCTGAGCGAACGTCGCGTGACCAGCACGAGGTCGATGTCGCTGATTCCTTCCCACCAGTCGCCGACGACGGCAGACCCGATGACGATGACACGGTCGAGCAGACCCGGCGCAATCCGCACGTGTTCTCTGACGAACACGGTCACACGGTTTCGCAGCGCCACTGAGAGAAGAGCATCATCAGCCATGCCTGCCATAGTGCCAGCCCGGACGTGTCTTTGCTACACGACCGGGTACCTGCTCGTAACTCGGCGCCCGTAGGCCGAAGGCTCACCGGTTATCGACCGCGACTTCAAAGTCGATGCGCGGCGACCTTGACTCCGAAAGCGAAGTCCGCGATGCTCGGTGACACGTCCAAGTGGTCTCATGCTCCTGTCAACGACGTGGTCCCATATCGCTGGCAACCGACATCTGGGCAGAGATCCTGAACTTCATAACCTCCAAAGCGGCTGAGGAAATCATGAAAACAATTGTGAAGAAGAGTTTTTCGTCCCCGGATGAGACGAAGAAGCCTTTCGCCAAGGGAACCATTGAGTCGGTAACCATCGGCGGTCTCGACCTGACCCGGGAGACGCTCGAGCCGGGGTGGAAATGGTCGGAACACGTCAAGCCAGTCGTGAACACTGAGACCTGCCAGAAATACCATGTGAAGTACTTTCTCTCCGGGCGGCAAATGGTGCTCATGGACGATGGTACAGAACTGGAGTTTGGTCCAGGCGACCTCGCAATCATCCAGCCGGGCCACGATGCATGGGTTGTGGGAGATGAACCGAATGTACTCCTCGAGCTTTCCGGAGCAACAAAGCCCTCCGAACTTTCCGGTGGATGAACCGGCCCGAGTTCTGCGGGATAACCACCCATCGCGGTCCCTGCAAATCTCCATCGAGTCGGCTTTGATGCGCTCATGCCCAAGTCCCCCCCGCCGACGACTTCGTCCGTCATCGCCGCGAGCCGCGCGGTGCGTTCCAATTCGGCCGCTTACACGGCCATCACATAGCGACGCGCGGTCTTCCGATCCACACTCGCTCGCTCCGCGACGACGCGCAGTTCGACCGCGTCGAGCCAGCCTCGCAACACTTCCCTGGTCTCTTTCACACTGACCCCCCTGAATCCCAACGTCAATGACCTCCCCGTCGAAATATCTGACGCGAAGATCAAACAAGCGGACCGAGGACCCGCCGGCAAGGCTTCCCGGGTGGTCCCATAACTCGCCATTCAGGTGATCCCATGAACCTGGCAGAAAGCCGCCTACAGCGGTCCCAATTCATGGCAAACGACAGTGGACCGCCGCGCCTGGGAAGATCAGAAAACGCCGTTTCCGAACTCAATCGGAACAGAGGTTGAGAGCGCCCGCAAGCGGCACCGTGTACGGGACGTCCTCACGGTCCCACGGCTACGCCACACCAGCCTGGCCATGATCCGTTGCAGTCTTCTGCTGACTCAGGCTGCGGGTTGCGACGCGACAGGTAAGGGACTGGCGTGCACAGGCCTAATCGGTGAAGCCTTGCAATACCCGGTACGGTGCGAGCGAGTAAGCCGGGCAGTTGCGTCTAGGGGGAATGGGTGTATGCCGGAAGAATTCGAGTGGGTGCCCGACATTGGGCGGGGTGAGTGGCTTCGCCCTCTGGAAGCTGAGCCGTTTGGCAGCATCCTGTCAATTGTTCCTCGTGGTTTCGAGGCGTACGCGCGCGTGTTTCATCCTGTCGATCGCGATGGCCCGCGCGATACGAAGACGTGGCAGGGTGTCGATGCCGCGACGTACTTCGAGGGTGTCGATGACGTCGAGGCGTCGCTTGAGAGGGAGCGCAGCACGTGGGCACAATCTGCGGCTTCGTTCCGCACGACCATGCACGCCGAGGCACAGTACGCGCGGCTGTTGCGGCGAGATTATGGCACTGCCGACGGCGCGATCGGGGCAGATGGTTGGCGCTATGGAGACACGTTTGAGGGTTGTCGTGATGCAGCCTCGTTGACGATGGCATCCACTGTTCTTGCCCGTCACACCACGACTCCGGATGCGGGTATCGCCGCGATCTGGGAGGGGTGGGGCGGTCTGGTGAGCTCGGCAGGGATTGCACACTTCGGGCCCGAATCGAGCGACGACGCGTCCGCCCGCAATGCCGAAGAGGATGCAGCGCATATCGCTGATCCGACGCTTCGGGAGCGACTTTTCACGGCCGCCCGGCAGGGGATCGCCGGGGCGCGTTCCGTCATCGACGCTCTTCCTGGCCGTGCCCGCCCAGAGCCGGAACCAGGCTCAGGCGTGCTCACTCTTGAAGCCGCAGCCGGGCCACGTTTCGACCTACACGGAGGCACTGGACGGCACTACGTTCTGTTCGAGGCCGGCGCTAACACCTTCGCGGATGCTGCGTGGCCCGGGCGTGCGCCTTGGGTCGACGGCGTGATGTGGGCGCAATCGCGAAGCATCCTGTGGCCTGACGATCATTCCTGGGTGCTCGCCACCGAAATCGACTTTGACTCGACGCTCGTTGCCGGGACGACGGCGCTCATCCGTGAGCTCGTGCGGACTCCGGGTCTCGAGGTCCTCCCGGTCCGAACCGACGCCGACCTGACGGGGGATGGCGACGTGCTCAATCGCCCCGAGTAACGTCGCAGCCCGGAGTGCTGCGCCGAACGCCGCCGGCAAGCCGGACCCCGACTGCGACGATTATTGACCCGCTCACCGCAAAGCGGAACAGTTTCGCCATGAATGGATTCCTAATTGGATACGCATGCGTTTCCACAGATGAACAAGATCTCACCGCCCAACAAAATGCCCAAGAACGATTGGGCGTTAGATCGTCACTGATCTATACCGATCATGGTCTGACCGGAACGAACCGAGCTCGGCCCGGGCTCCGCGAAGCTTTGGCCGCCTGCCGTGCTGGAGACACCCTCGTCGTCGCCAAACTCGACAGACTCGCACGGTCGCTCAGGGATGCGAAAGACATCATTGACGAGCTGACAGCCAAAGACGTCACGCTGAGTATCGGCGGATCGGTGCATGATCCGAACGATCCGGTCGGGCGCCTCCTCTTCAACGTCCTGGCGATGGTCGCCGAATTCGAGTCGGATCTGATCCGCGCCAGAACGCGCGAAGGAATGCAGGTGGCCAAAGCGAAAGGGCATCTTCGCGGTAGGCAGCCCAAACTGTCGGTGCCACAGCAGAAACACTTGATCGAAGTCCACAACGCCGGCCTTCACTCCAGCGCGGAACTTGCGGAACTCTTCAACGTCGCGCGGTCGACCGTTTACCGCACTATCCAACGTCAGTTCGAATCTAGCCTTTGAGAAGGGCATCGATTGAAATCTCGTTGCCGGACTATCTAGTCCGGCAACGGAAACCCCTTGCGGGGCTCCGAACGGGCACGAAATTTGCGCCGGCACTGCAAGCAAAAGTTCGGGTGGCGGGGGCCGCTATGATTTCGTTGTGTCGATCGAGCCAACTGGAACCCGGATCGCTGCGGTGGCACTCTTCGCCGCTTGGCTTGTGCACGATGTCGAGGAAGTGTTTACCTTCCCGGCCACGTCTAGGCTGCTCGCCGCACGTCTGGGCAGCGACCGGGTGGTCGTTTCTCCGGCGCAATCTGTACTCGCCATCGCGCTCATGGGAGTGCTGGTTGGCGCGGCCTGTGTTCGCGGCGCACGCTCCCAAGGAAAATCACGTCTCTACCGAGCGGTGTTAGGCGGATTGGAAGTTCATGTGGTCACGCACGTCGCGACTTCGGTCTCCTTCAAGAGCTACACAGCGGGTCTCATCACGGCGCCGTTGGTGATGTTGCCCGGGGCACGAGTAGCGCGGGCTCAACTCCGTCGAAGCGGCTCACCGCTGTCGTCGTCTGACACCGTGCGTGGCGGGGCGCTTCTGTTCGCCGCGGCACTAGGTTCACATGTCATTTCGCACCTCGTCCTCGGAGCAGGCTACCCGCGGGTAAGAAACCCGCATACGTTGCACAGCTACCTTCGGCGTATGCCAAACCTCCGCTGACGACTTTTCGACGCACTTGCTCGAGACTGTAGGAGCCAACGGGGCAGGGACGAGCGCGCGTCAGCGGGCATTCGGAGCGAGAGCGTCGTGCGGGCGTCAGAGTCACGCGCACGACGGAGGATGCGCGCGCAAACTTCCCGATGATGGGAAGGGACAACGAGCACATGCAAACGCCGCAATCATGGCTATTTCGCCTAACGGCCGGCAAGAGAATTGCAAGCCAGCAAGAGGACCCCCCTGCGGGACGACTCCCACTGCCCCTGAATGACTGAATACCTCGGGATTCGACTTCCGACCGAATGCCCTTCGGCAACTAGATTGGCACGATGCGAAACCTCAACTGGAACGGCTACTTCAACGCCCGCGATCTCGGTGGCCTACCCACGCCGCTCTCGGCCACCGGATCGACAGTCTTCAAGCGCGTAGCTCGGGGTCCGCGTCAGGAAATGCTCACTGATTCGGGTTGGGCTGAAGCACGCCAGTGGGGGCTATCGACAGTGGTGGATCTGCGCTGCACGCATGAGGTTGGAGGTCGAGAGGGTGACCCCGTGATCGACAACTTCACACACTCCAGCCTGGTGATAGTGAGCGCACCGACTGAGGATCAGAACAACCCCGAGTTCCGTGAAGTTTGCTTTCCAATTCTTGATTCGCCCGAATACTGGCGACACAACTGGCGAATACTCCCAAATCTGGTCCGTGAAACGATGCAAGCTATCGCGAACGCTGAAACGGGGGTGCTCATCCATTGCAGTGCAGGCCGTGATCGCACCGGGATGATCAGCGCTCTGCTCCTGGGCAACGCGGGCGTCTCGCCCGATGATGTGGCAGGCGACTATGCGGAATCGGTGCGAGCAATGGCCGGCGCGAAAACCCACGCACCAACCCATGATCGGCAGGCATCGTGGTCGGTCACGGAAGCCGACCAATGGATTGCCGAGACTGCTTCGATCGTTCGGGAGGCGGCAGCTAACACCGACGCTGTTTTCGACACCATTGGCCTTTCGCAGGACGAACGAAGCCGTCTGCGCGAGCTACTGACGGAGGTGTGAAAATACAACCCGATAGCCGAACCCCTACCGGGCGTCGTTTTGTGTGTGAATCAGAACCAGCCCAGGTTTCCCATTTGGCGCGTCCGGTCCATGTCCCAAGCTGCGGTATCTCATTCGCAGGTAGAGCCGCAGCGCTGGCGTTTCAAAGTCTGTCGTCTGAAGCCAGTGCGTCTGGGCATTGGATCCATTCATGAGCGATTCAAGGAGCACGGCCCCCAGGCCACGACGCCCGGCCACCGGATGTACGGCAAGCAGCAATACGGCAAACGATTCGTCGATCAGAGCCGCGGAATCAGGGCCAAGTCTATGGCGGAGTTGCTGCGACCAAACGTCCGTTTCGGATTCCCACGACCACGGATGGCCATAGGCGAATCCAACAAGATTCCCACTGACCAGGACACCCACTCCAACGACGTCATTCCGTTGACGCGCATACCCATAAAGCCGAGCAAATGAATGTGCGACCTCCGGGGCCTCGCTCAGTGGTGGCAGGCGAGAAGCCGATGCATACAACTCCTCGATTACTTCGACTCTCGGCAGGTTTGCCAAATCTGGGTATGTCCGGATTTCGATGTCTGAACGTTCAGAGGAAATCATTCTTCTATCCCACCACAGCCATGGCCGTTGCCCGTAAGCCGAACGTTTAACGGGTCTCGAGTAGATCGACCGCGGGTACAGAACGACGCGCGCTGGTGGGGCACTCGTCATTGCAATGGTGGCAACTGATGCCCCGGCCATGGCGTCTACCCACTCGGTTTCCTCCGCATCCTCGACCGTAGTCACGACTCATGCGACCTCAGCTGTGGCCTCGGCTGCGACGGCCATTCGGTCTGCGCGGGATCTTGGGCCGTTCTGGGCTCAGGCCGAAAGACTGATTGGCGGCTTCTCTGGGGCTCTAATCGCTTCCGCGACTAGCCCGTGGGCGGCGGCGGCCGCATGCCGGCCTACCTCGGTAGTGTGAGCCAAGAGAAGCGCGACAAGGCCGGGAATTTCGCCTACTGATGAATACAAAACTGAAGGAGAACACCGTGACCGAAAGACGGGAAGGTCAGGCCAAGCGGCCAAGCGGCCGTCAGATCGTGGGCTGGGTCGCGATCGTGTTCTGCGGGTTGCTGGCCTTCGTTAATGCCGCCACGATCGCGTCCAGTGATGGGATGCGCGCGTTTCTGATCGTCGCCGACGTCGTGCTTATTGGAATCTTGGTTACCCTTCTGGGCCGCTGGTTCTTCAAACGCGAGAACCCTGCGGGTCCGAAGGGGCGCTGACGACCCTTCCCATTTTTGAAGAGGGGCAGCACACATGGGCTGCCCCTCTATTTTGTCTATCCACAGGTAGGTGTCGCGCTCCGCTCCGCGGCACTCGATTTGCGCAGTGGGCCCATTCTTGCCTCGGACGCTGACCGCCACTAACCCAATGAAGGTCAGTCTTGCTGCCCATCCCGCAAGCGTAACCCTTGAGGGGTCTGCTGCACGGTTAGGTGACAGTAGCCGAAATCCCCCTGAAAACATTGGTGACAGGGCATTTCGTCGACGATGTGAGGTAATCACGAGACTCTCCGCGTGCTCCTCCAATGTGGGTACGGCGTTGTGAAATACATCGCAGTATTGACTGAACCGACTAGTAAGCAGTTACCGACGCTCTGGGCATTGTGCCGCGTGATGTGTCCGGCGGATGCTCGACTCTGCTGATCGTGTCGCCCTGTGTCAGGGTCCCGGGTCTACAAGCCCTGCTGGCGCAGCAGTTCAGGAATCCGCTCGCGGAAAGGGAAGAACCCGCGCGCGGCGTAGGGCCAAGCGAGCGCGTCCCAGCGCCGCCTGACGATCGTGACCGTTACTCCCTCCGAGGCGAGAGCGGCGCCGAGCGTCAGCATCCGTTTCTGCACCGGGCCTACCGGTGCGTTCGGCATAACCACCGTATCGAGGCGTTCGGACTCCGCCCACTTCAGAACCGTGGAGGGGAGCGCGTCGGGTAGCACTCTCGCCGGTCGCCCGAGGGCGTCTAAGGCCCGCTTGGCAGCGTCATCGAGGGCTGATGCCGTGAATCGACGCACTGCATCCGAGGCGCCGGAGGGCGAGCGCTCGTCGGGATCGGTGGATCCGGCGATAGCCACGAGTCGGCTGTTCGAATCCAACCAGGAAAGCTCGGCGCGCAGGCTTGCCGCGTCCAGATCCTCTTCGTGCAGCAACAGCCCCACTCGGGCGCCCAATGGGGTGGACTCGGCGGGAGCAATCGGTGCCCGCGTTGGCAGTGGCTCTTCGATGATCGCTCGTGCCGACGTGGCGAGTCCCGATGGCGAGAACCGGCCCTCGGTGTAGCGAGAAATGTTCGATGCCGTCGCGAGGTAGGTCTTTCCGGCGGTCTGAAGCCCGGCAACCCACCGCCAGGAGAGCGTGTTGGAGGCGGCATCGCCATCAAGAAGGTGTCGGTAGAAGAAGTCCGCACCGAGTTGCCACGGCAGGCCGAGCGTGAAGATCCAGATGCTCGCAAACCACATGCGGGTGTGGTTGTGCAGGTATCCGGTGTCCACAAGCTCACGCACCCACGCATCCATCGCATCAATGCCGGTGTGCCCAGCGATAGCTTCGCGGTAACCTCCGGAGCGTGTGTCACTCGCGAGCCCGAGCTCGGCCACATCGCGGCGATACCGTCGCCACACCTCGGGATTCTGCTCGAGCCATCCCTTCCAGTACGTCCGCCAGAAGACTTCCTGCACAAATTTCTCGCATGCACCGAACCGATGCCGTTCAAGCACAGCCGAAACCACTTCGCGCTCGGTCAGGAGTCTGTGGCGGAGGTACGGAGAGAGACCGGAGACGTTTTCACGGGAGGGTCCAGTGTCGTGATTGCGGTCTCGCGTGTAATCCAACCCTGCATGAGGGACGAACAGGCCGAGGGTTTCGAGGCCGGCAGCTCGGGTAGGAGTGAACATCCCTCTCATCATGCACCATGTGAATTTGAGAAGGTCCCGGTCGGCCCCCTGGGGCAACGCTAAACGGCGTCGAGTATGTCAATCACCCGCGGTACAGGCTGGCAGTCGCCGTTGCTGTTAGACAGGACTTATGAACATCGATCCTGCGACCGTGGTGAATATCGAGCGAGAGAGACTTCGCGCGCTCGTCGAACGCGACATGGCCGTTGCGGAGCGCCTCCATGCGCCCGATTACCAACTTGTGACGCCCAACGGATCCACACGGACAAAATCGACCTATCTCAGCGACGTGGAATCGAAGCGACTCGAGTACCTCGTGTTCGAGGCCGAATCAGAAATCTCCGTTAAATCGTCGGGGAACCTTATGATTCTGAGATACATCGCACGAATAGTCCTCAGCGTCGGCATAGCCGATGAGCTTGAATTCCGCGCCTGGCACACTGATGTTTACGAGCATCAAGATGGCCATTGGATGGTCTGCTGGTCGCAGGCCACCACAATCGCCCCATAGTGCAGCAGCCTGCGGGCCAGTGCCCGAAAGGCGAACCCTGTGCCGGACGACAACAAGGTTGGAGTCGCCACCATCAGTTGCGGCCGACGGCTAAAAACGTAGTGCGTTGACTTCAGCTGTAGTCGGCGCTGACTTTGCGGGCTATGCCGTCGAGCCGGATCGTGTTGCCGTGCGGGACGATCCACTGCGGTCTGGTGTGTCCGAATGGCACTCCAACGCAGATCACGGATCCGGAGTTATATCGCGCGACTTGCTCGATGATGGTGTCGCGCTGAACTGCGCGCAGTCGAGCGCGCTCGTTCGCTAACGGGACGGCTGAATTCAGTTCGCTGACGGGTGGCCGGGCGACGAGAACACCGGCGACGGCATCGAGAACTCCTCGCTCGCCCAAGGCCCGCACCCAACGCTTCACGGTGTCGGTATTTGGGAGTTCCTCGCTCGTTTCGAGCAAGAGAATCGCTCCGTCCAGGTCGGTGACGTCGGGCATCCGGTTGGCGAGAGCGATTTGATCTATGACTTCGATGCATCCACCCCACGTCGGACCTTCGGCCACAGTATTTGCGCCCGCCCATGCCCACGGTTCGGTCGGTTCACGAATACCGAATTCCCTCAGGGCGCGGCGATCCGTCCACGAGACGCCGAAGTCTTCGGACTCGCCCGGATCGGTGAGGTCGATAATGCCTCCGTCAAGAAGCGCCGCACGAAGTGAAGCCACATGCACGTCATCGACATGCGGGCCTGGTCCGAGGTGAACTTGTGTTGAGCCACCGTAGTAGCTGGGCACCCCGAGGTTCCAGAGAAGGTTGTGCAGGTTCGTGTTGTCACTGTATCCGAAGAACGGTTTGGGGTTTGAGGCAAGGATGTCGGTGTCGATATGTGGGATGACGGTTATCTGATCATCCCCTCCGATCGTTGCCAGAACCGCCCGAATACTCGGATCAGCGAACGCCGCCTCAATATCGGCAGCTCGCGCCTCGGCGCTCGCACCGAGCTGCCGTGTCGTTGGATACTCAACCGGCACAAGCCCAGTGACTTCTGTGAGGCGTCGCATCGCCTGCTCGTGAACGTCCTCGGACACCGCCGGAGCCGCGAACGCCGGGGATAGGATCGCGACTCGATCGCCGACAGTGGCCTTGGGGACGTTAGTGAATGTGCGCATCCAGTCATTGAATCAGAGGATCGGATCGCCACGCACGTACATAACGCCGGCAAAAAGAACGACCTGTGGGCGTGGATAGGCTGGTCCGATGCTATTCCAGACCGAACATCTATCGGTGCGACAGTTTCGCCACGACGACCTCAACGACTTCTCAGCCCTCTGCGCGGACCCGAACGTGATGCGATTTGTCGGGGACGGGACCGTCCTCAGCCGCCCCGAAGTATCGCAGTGGATCGAAATCTGCGAGCGAAAGTACGTCGATCGCGGTTACGGTACCTCGGCCGTCTTCGACGCGCGATCTGGCGAGTTTGTAGGCTACTGTGGCGTGATTCGAGCGCCGGATCGAGACTTCGATGAACTCACGTATGTCTTGCATCAGAAGGCTTGGGGCAACGGTTATGCAACGGAAATCGGGATCGGCATGCTCGACCACGTGTTTCGCATCTCATCACTGGGCTCCATCTCGGCGACGATCGAGCCGGAGAACGAGGTCTCCAAGCGCGTCGCGGCGAAGTTGGGGATGATTGAACTGCCATTCGATACCGAAGACGTGAGTCATTGGAAGATTACACGCGAGCAGAACTGCGCTCGATAGCTCTATTGAGTCCCCTGACGTGCAACCCTGTTCACGGTGTCGGTCGACCAACCCTCTACGCGGGATCGCTTCCCTGGACAAGCCCAGCTCTCATCGCAGGTTCAGGTGCTGAGACGGCGTGGGGCTACCGTCCGGTCACGGAGTAGCGGCGTTCGATTTCTGAAGTCGCGTGGCCCCACGCACTGCCGGCGCCCCGTTCCCGGTGAGCCTCGAAGGCGGCTGCATCCTCGAAGCGCTCCTCGACCTGCCATATCAGCGGATTGTTCGTCGTCGTGACGATAAAGGATCGGCATCCCGGTTCATCGCGGGTCAGGGAAAGATGCAGTGGCAGGTGATCCCGCACAGTGGCCATCTGGTCCTCGGTGTGGCAAACAAGCTGCCCGGTCAGGCGCACCTCAGAGCCGAGTAGGTTCTTTTTCATCTTGTAGTTGGTCAGCTGCACGCCGGCCTTCACTGGGTGCTGTTCTGCCTCGACGGTGAATCCGTAGCGTTCGAAGAACGGGCGGGCTGTAACGCTGACGTCGGCCGTTAGCGCTGCCATGTGCGCCTTACGCGCGTGAGCCTCCACGTAGCCGATCAGCTGTCGCGCTACCCCTTGTCTCTGATGTCGCGGGGCGACGAACAGCATGTCGATGTACCCCGCAGGGTTCACGTCAGAGAAACCGGCCGGTGCGCCATCGATGGTCGCCACGTAACTGTTCCGCGCCTGCATAGCCGCATGCCAGGTGGACAGGTCGCGATCTTCTGGCCGAGCCCAGGCTTGAATCTGCTCCGGCGAATAGTCGGCGGCAGCGGTCTCGGTCACCGCGGCAAGAAATATTGCCAATGTGCCTGCGGCATCCGCATGACCGTACGGACGAATGGCAACGGCCTGCGTATCCCTGCTTTTGTCCAATTCCACAGAACTAGCATCTCACCGCGACCGGTCACAACTTTGCAGCTCCTGCGGTGCCCGTAAGACGGACCTCTTACGGGACGTTCAACACGGTGAACCAGTCGGCGTCCGGCGTCTCTGCAGTTCAGCAAAATCAGGCCATAGAGAGTCGCTGTCACCAGCACGGTGACCCTTCCCGAAGCCTCATCCGTCCAGTAGCTGTCGAATCACTCACGAACTGCGTTGATGCCCGTAGCGCTCCGCCATCTTCTCGGAGAGCAGCTGCGCTGCTTCCGCCGCGGTGAGTGCCAGGCTCTCACTTTCCTCAACGCCGAGTTCGTTGAGCGCCCGAACAAGATACAGCGGTAATGGCTCCCTCTGGGTCACGGTTTCGGGTGCCCCGCGGGTCGGCAACTTCTTCTCACGAACACAGGCCCAGAACGCCTCAGCGTCAACGGCGAGCTGGGTTCGCAGAATGTGGTTCCACATCCCGGCAGAGTACGTAGACCTGTCGACGGGTCGGGAGATTCGAGTGCGGAGGATCTGCCCGTCCCAGAGCGCCAACTCATAGGTGCGGTGATGCCTGACAGGCTGTCCTGACGCGCCGCGTACGAGCTGCCACTTCTCCACCACGCAGAAATCATCGTGGTCCTCGCGGGTCGCGGCCGGGTACTTACTCACCGCCGCGCTCAAGCCATTCGAGGAGCTGCTCGTCGGTTGAAAGTTTGATGAGCTGCACGAGTGCCCAGTTGCCGGCGTGATTCGGAGCACGGTCCAGTCGGTCGTCCCAGTCTTCGGCGTACTCACGAAGCGACAGAGCGAGGTCAGCGAGGGCGCCGTCAACATCCGTACCCTCAGACACGAAGGGGCGACCATCCATCAACGCAATAGTGCGATCATCTTCCCGAGTGACGCGAACGCGCGGCGATACAGTTCGAGAGAAGTATGCCCGGAGTCGATCCAACGGCATGACCGCAGAGAGCTGACCATCGCGCTGCACGGTGACGGTTCGCCCGCGAGCGGTCGCATCGAACACCTCCTTGAGATGCGAGCGCGCGTCTGTAAAGGACCTGTAATCGGCGACGAGTGGCATTTCAACCTTCCTGCGCAGGCGAACCCGCGCGTGCAAACGTACACTGAGTACGTCATGTACATGATATCTCGGTGTCACCTCGAATGGCTACCTCGGCCACGAACTCACCGCAACTGCACCCGTCCATATCGACCCAATGGATGCACACGTACCCGTAAGCCGAACCCCCTACGGGCGCAATCCCCTATTGCGGCCACGACTGCTGTCCGCAGCGGTCCAGTTGATCTAACCTTGCATTACCCGGTATGGTGCTATGCATGGGTATACCCGAAGATAAAGTCCTAACGAACCTGCGGAAGGGCGTCCTGGAATTCTGCCTGCTCGCGCTGCTGCGTGAAGGGGAGTGGTACGGGCTGGACATCGCTCGCCGCCTCAGCGAGCGAGGACTCCTGGCCGGCGAAGGTACGGTCTACCCGCTTCTGTCCCGCCTTCGCCGGTCGGGCTTGGTCACCACTGAGTGGAGTGAATCCGACGCTGGTCGCCCCCGACGGTATTACACCCTGACCGATCTCGGCCGCGACAATCTGCGGGCGTTCTCGGAGGTTTGGGGTCCGTTCCGAAGCACGGTCGACAACATCTTGGAGACGAAGTCATGAACCTGAAGACCAGCTCACGCGCAACGCAGGACAGGCGGTACTTAGCTCAACTGGCAAAAGAGCTGGCGAGCGTTCCCAAGAAGTACCGTACGGAAGTCCTCGACGGCATTCGAACCCACATCAGCGACGCTCTGGAGCGCGGCGATGTGGGCGTAGCCGCTATCCTCGACCAACTCGGCACACCATCCGTCGTGGCCGCCCAGGCCATGCATGGCCTCGATGAGGAATCGGGTCGATTCGCGCATCCGACCTCCTCGACCCGAGGTCGCAAACTGCAGGTGTGGTCGTTCGCCGTCGCACTGCTCGTGGTCCTCTTGGGAGGCTTCTTCTCAGCTCAGCCGAGTCTGACGGTCCCCATTTTGCTGTCCGCCCTTCCCCCGCTGGCGCTGACACTTGTTCCCCTGCTCACTCGCGGGCCACGCTGGCTGCTCGTATCGGCCATTTGCGCCACTGCCCTGACGGCGTTTCTCGTGACCGCAGGAGTCCTGAGTATCGCGATGAACAGCTTCGCCTTCCCCCTCACGCTCTTCCTCATCCCGACACAGACCATGGCAGTGTTCTATCTTCCGATGCTCGTATTGGCGATCATCCCGCTGTTCCTGCGCCGTCCATAGAGTTTGCGACCCGATCTGAGAGCCGAACAGCAGTGGCCCGACCACTCACAAACGACATACGAGCGCACCGGCCCTGAATCCAACGGACGTGAGAGGAATCCTTGCTCCCCGCCCACGAGCCGAACGCTCTGCGGGACACGTCTCGTTTCGCTGGCCATATCGCACTTGGTGCGTCGAGCGGCGCTGCTGATGTGTTTAGAGCCTGTTGTAGACCTCGCGACGATGTGCAACCTCGACAATGAGGATGAGGATTTGATCGTCGTCAATATTTGTGAGGATTCGGTAATCGCCGACCCGGTAACGCCAGAATTCTTCGTTGACGAGCTTTTTACCGAGCTGGCGCGGATTGTCTAGTACGGAAAGCTTCTGCTCAAGAAAATCACGAATCCGTTTCGCGGCGGCCGAGTCGAGTTTCCTGACCTGTTTTGCAGCTCTCGGGGTGAATCTGATCGTGTAGCTCACACAGGCCAGACCACATCGGCGAGGTCAATGGCGTCGTCGTTGGACTGAGTGAATTCCTCGAGCGCATCCTTGGCCAAGAGATAGTCTTCGTTCTCGTCCAGATACTGGGTCAATGCTTCGGTCGCATAAAACGTTTTCGACCGCCCAGTGCGCTCCGACAGATATTGCAGGCGATGATCCGTTTCATCGTCAACGCGGAGATTGATTTGCGGCATATGGAATCCCTCCTCAGAGTGCTATACAAATATAGCATCAGATGGGTCGCATAAATCGGAACTGCTGCGACCAGGAATCGCTGGCCGGCGACACTTGTCTGGAAGAATTGACGGATGACTGTGACCCTTCAGCGAATCCTCACCAGCGAGTTCCCAGCGTGGTTGGACCGCAGCTGTACCGAATACGTCGGTGATTTGGTTACCCAGGGTGGATCGTACGAGGAAGCTCAACGCATCGCGGTCGAGAGCATGGCTCGTTCGTTCCCGGATGGTTCTCCGTGCCCCGGCAATGACGTCTTTCACGTCCTGAACGAGGCGGGTGAGGCAGTGGGATACCTGTGGATCGGACAGGATATCAGCGCCGATCCAGGGGCGTGGTGGGTCTGGGACGTCGTCATCAACGCTGACCAGCGCGGTCAGGGTTTCGGACGAGCTGCAATGCTCCTTGGCGAGGAATACGCACGCTCACAAGGTGCGCATTCTCTCGGCCTCAGTGTCTTCGGATTCAACAGCGGCGCCCGGGGGCTCTACAACTCCCTTGGATACGAAACAACCTCGGTGAAGATGCTCAAGAAGCTCATCTGAGCCTTCCGAAAGAGACAGCGAGCCGCATGACTCCAACTGCCACTTTTGTACTGGTCACCCTCGGCGTGATGGCCATGCGCTTCGCCATTGCCGGTGGGCTTCGCCGCAGAGCAAGGGCCCGAGACAAGCGCCCGTTAACGGAACGGTTATCGGGACGCCTCACCATTCCGATAGGGATTGGTTACCTTCGACTCCGACTGGTGAAGGAGTACCCTTGCTTCGTGTGCCGACGTGAGGGAGATGAGACGAGAGTCTTGCATCTTAACGTCGGAGGTTCGACCCGCGCCGAACTGCGGACGAAACTGGGCTCACACGGCGTCTTGCTCAACGCGTACGCCGACATGCTGCTCGATCACACGGTCTTCGATCCGCGCGCCCAGGAGGAGATCAAGATCATCGAGCGCAATGTAGGTGAGCTCGGTCTGCGCACCGGGGCGACGCTACTGGAGGTCTTCGCTGTGGCCCGTGAACGAGGATTTGCGCTCTGCCCCCCAGACACCGGCCCGTATCTCCGGCTCGCAATGGCCTCGCAGGCAAACGCGCCTGATTCGGTTCTGTCCGCCGGCAGGTCACCGGTGGGCGCGCTCAAGGTCGCCTCGGCACCATTCAGCGACGACGTGGCGTATCCGAAAGGTTTCTATCTACGCGTCGTCGACGGCCAGCAGTGGCTGCGTGGGTTCCGCTGCGACCATGAGTACCTATTTTCGCCGGAGGACAGGTTCGCATTCCAGCCGTTGTAGATGGGAGCAGCGGGTGCGAAGGGACTGCGTCGTCCAGGTTCGTATCGCGAGCTAGTGAGCCGTTCGCAAGCCGAACGACGTGCGCGACAGGTCTGGGGCCAAACAGTCCTGCGGTCGAGTACCCCGGCTCTGTGTCGCAGGGGAACCCCCTACGGGAAAGAAGAACAGAGCATGCGGCCACCGCTCACCGTCGTCCCGAGGGATCCCTCACCACACATCGCGTCGGTGAGGACCGACGTCCCTGAACGTGCGATTCCGCAGTAACGCTCAAACCGTTCCTGGCATTCGACGTTGGGTCAGTCGACTCAGCTTCCCCGGCCCTGAGGATCGGCATCCGCTGGGGGCGGTGCGCCCAAGAAATAGGCCTCGCCGACGACGATTGCGGTTCACTTCACCCGGCAGATGATCTCGCCGTGGAGAATTGAGAACCAGCCGTCATCGTCTGTTGCCCATTTCGTCCATGCCTTGCTGATTTCTTGCAGCTCCATCTGGGTGGCAAGGCCGGAATCGGTGATTTGACGGGCGATCGCTGAATTGACGATGCGGTCAGCCCACACTCCTCCCCACCAGGCACGCTCGGCCGGGGTGGCATAGCACCAGGTGCTTGAAGTGGCCGTGACGTCTGCGAGCCCGGCAGCGTGAGCCCATGACAATAGCTGGCGACCGGCATCGGGTTCGCCGCCGTTGGCGCGGGCGGCGGTTCGGTATAGATCGAGCCAGGTATCAAGTTCGGGGATCCGCGGCCACCAGCAGAATCCGCTGTAGTCGCTGTCGCGCACGGCCACGATGCCACCGGGCCGAGTGACGCGAGCCATCTCGCGCAGAGCCAGCACGGGGTCGGCGATGTGCTGCAATACCTGATGTGCGTGAGTGACATCGAAGCTCCCGTCGTCGAACTCGAGGGCATGAATGTCCGCGACCCGGAAGTCGATGTTGGACGTGCCGCGCTCCGCCGCAGTTGCCCGGGTGAGCTGTACCTCGTTGGGCCCGATCTCAGTTGCAGTGACCTCCGCGACGAGCCCCGCAAGATCCGCGGTAATCGTGCCCGGACCCGCGCCAACATCGAGCAGGCGATCGGTGGGCCGCAGCAGCGGAAGCAAATACGCCGCGGAATTCTCGGCAGTGCGCGAACGATGTGACCGCAATACGGATTCGTGATAGCCGTGTGTGTAAACCGTCACAGGAGCTCCTTCAGATCGTGGATTCTTTCGTTTTCAAGCCTCCACGGTACGGTGGCGGGTGGGAAGACCGTAATCTTCCTAGGAGCCCTGCACCCACCTGCTGGCGGGGCGGATTCTGAGGAGGATGCCTGTGCCCAACGCGCTTGGTGATTTCCTTCGGGCCCGACGCGCTGACGCCAGTCTGGAGTCCCCGACCGTCTGCGGCGGGATCCGACGACGTGTCACCGGCCTGCGGCGAGAAGAGGTCTCCACCGCTGCAGGGATCAGCGTGGATTACTACACGCGTCTCGAGCAAGGCCGCGAAAACCACCCCAGCGACGCCGTCTTGGACGCCCTAGCCCGAGCACTCCTCCTAGCGCCCGACGCCACAGAACACCTCCACCGTCTTCGCGGAGCGAACCCTGCACAAGCGCGAAACCCGCATGGGGATGAAGGTTTGCTCGCCGAGCGCATGGCGACCTTGGTTGAGGCAGTCCGACCCAACCCCGCATATGTCCTAGACCGGCTGAGCAACATGCTCGCGGCGAACCCAGAAGGACTCGCCCTCTATGACGGCTTCGCAGACGTCTCACCCCAACAGCGGAACACCTGCCGGTATCTGATGACCAACCCTCTCGCGCGCGAGATCTTCCTGGAGTGGGAAGAGATCGCACGTGGGGCCGTCGCCCACCTGCGGGCTGCCAACGCCGATAACCTGCACGACCCTCGGCTTCAGGCTCTCGTTGCGGAGTTGCGTGAGGAAAGTGCGCTGTTCGAGGAATGGTGGAGCGAGCACATCGTCGAGCGACGGCGCACCTCAATCAAGCACATTCGCGCGACGGACGGCTACACCATCGCTCGACGATACGAAGTGCTCCATCTCCCCGAAGATAGGCTCCGCATGACCCTCTGGCTACCGGGGACCTCAGAGGTGCCCTAGCAAAACGCCCAGGCTCGTTGTCCGCGAGAGGGACCCCTCCGGGGCGCGGGTGCTAGCGGGTTTAGGCCTGTGTGTCGAGCCGGACATTGACGCGGCCTCCAAGCGTCCATCAGTTTTGGCTACATGGATCGCTTTGAGTCCGGGCGGTCGCAGGCGGGCGGGGCACCTAGATGAATGTCGATCTCGATCGCTCATTCCCAGGCGAGTGTGAACCAGGCGATCGCGCCGATGTACCCCACGAGAGTAATGAGCGCTAACCGGGTTGGCGTGCTGAACGGGTTGTGTCTGCTGAAGCCGAAAAACGAGTTCGCGTTCAGGAGGTGCAGGAACAGACCCCCGCAGAGCACACCCACATACACCGTCGGTCGAGCGGTGAGGAGGACGACGACGGCGAAGAAGATGTACTCGATGACGAAGGCCGCTCTCGGGTGCTGCCATAGTCCGAATCCGAGCTTGCGGTCTTTGCCACCGAAGCCAAGTACAGGAAGGTCGTGCATGTGCACCACGAGATCGAGGACCCAGTGCGAGATGGCGGCGACCCAAAACAGCACCCCAACTAGGACGCTGTTGTAGAGAAGAGCGACGATCGCGGCGGGCACGAGCGTGAACAGGTTGCCGAGCACCAACGAGTGGGAGAACGGGTAGGAGTCGAATCGAATGGAACGTTGCAGTGGGTCGTTCCGGCCAACCGTGACGCGTTCGCGGCCTATGAGGACGAGGACGGGCCACACTAGGTCCGGCCAGGCCACGCCGACAGCGATCGGGATCACCGGCGAGTCCGGCACGAGCGTAACCAACACTGCAGCAGCTGCGTAGTGACCGATGTACATGGAATTCCGTCGCGGGCGCGAAAACGGGTCAGTCGTTTGCAGCGGCCCGCGAAGGGAGCGAAAGGGGATATTTCGCATCCAACCGTGGGTCGATGACGATTCGGAAGAGAAAGCCGAAGAGTAACCGGACTCCAGCCCAGTAGGCAGGAATAATGAACCATCCGAGCCACGAGATCGTCCCGGTGAGGGCCAGAACGATTGTCGCGAAGGTAACCAGGACTCCCACGCCTTGGAATAGATAGGTGAACGCGTGCGTGATGGAATCACGGCGGGCTTGCTGCGCGCTCTTGCGAGCATCTAACTGTTCCACCGCCTCGCCGAAGCCGATGCTTTCAACGCTCACAAATAGGGCTCTGACAGGTACCTCGAGCGCATTCGCAATCAGAGCGACCGTATCCAAACTGGCATCGCTACCTGCTTCCACGCGTTGGATCGTTCGCCCCGCGACCCCGCTCTCCATCGCCAACCGCTCCTGAGTCCATCCGCGGGCCCGACGGAGTTCACCGATGTGTGTCTTGTTCATGCTCTCAACCTAGGAGACAACCCGGCCGCCTTGCCACGACACCAGCACGACAATCCGACGACAGCGTCAGACATAGTGGAACACCCTCAAGTTCGAGGCCCCTATATTCGTGCCCGGAAGCCGGACGCTGAGCGGGCACGTCCGCACGGATACTGGAATCTGCGGGTCACGAGCCCGAGGGTGTCGCGTTTGCCCCGCCCTTTTAATAGTCGCGCTCAGGTGCGTCAACTGCGACAGCGAAGCAGGTCCTTTTGCGCCCTTCGCAAGAGCCAAGGCTTGGCGATATCAACTAGATTCAGCGCGAGAGTAGAACGATGCCTCGCCATCGCGGCGACGCGCGACATCGTCGACGACGAACTGCACGAAGTCCTCGTCGCGATCGACAATGACAACGTCCTCCACGGCGTCGGCGGGCGCTTCGCCTGGCCATGACGTCTGCCGAGTCGAACGATCCCGCTCCAGCCGCGTCCCCGAGATCGCGACCCATTCGCGAAGTCGCTGGCGGGCATCCGCGAAGTCACGGTGCCAGCCGAGCGGGGCGGAGCCGTGCTGGTCGGAGTCGTAGGCGCCGAGCCAGTGCAGGTGCAGCGCGGAGAGCTCCCAGACGAGTTCGGGGTGTCGATGCCAGAACGGCGGTACGACGGATGCGGGCAGCCCGTAGGTGCGTCGCAGCCAGTTCACCCAGTGGTTGAGTTCGATCCATTCAGTTTCGGCGTCGTCGGCGCTGAGGAGGTTCCAATTGATCGGATGCGGCGGCTCCGCAGTGAGCGGCCCGTCGAGATCTTCCAACGAGCTTGCTCCGAACGCGTCGTCGTGTTCACCGGATGCCCACTCGACCAAGGACTCTGCCATCGCTGCTTCACCACCCCGAGCTGGCGTGAGCAGCTTCCGTCTCGCTGACGATTGCCGTCTGCGTTGCCGCAGCGTCCTGTTCGCTGCCCTGAGCCGAGCGATTGGTTCTAGTGACATGGCCGATCTTCTTGGCGACGAACTCTTCGCGTTGGATGGTTTCACCGTCGCGCTCGATCTGGAAGGTGCGCACATATCCTTCGGCGACGAAGCTGTCGCCTTTGGCGAATCGGGTGAGAGCCCGTTCGGCGGTGGCGCGGTAGGCGACGAGGTCGTGGAACGTCGGCTCGAGCGCGGTGAAGCTGCCGCTGTATTCGTGACGGAAGTGCGGCTGGCCGATGCGCACGTAGAAGCGGGTGTCGCCGTTCTCTGTGACCGACTGCTGAGGGTCGGAAGCGATGAAACCGGACAGCGATTGCTGGGTGTGAAATGCCATGGGACTTGACCTCCTGTGATGTGGGCGAATCATCGTGAGCCGCATTCACCAGGAGGTGCGTAGCGCGCTCCATGCCGGATTGCGCCGAGGCGGTCGGTTGAGAGATATTCATGCCGTCTGGTGTTGAGTATTTCCCGCGCATAGGCTTGGGCACCATGGCGCTCCGACTGGTTCAGGTGAATTTCAAAGCTTGGGATGACGCGGCGCTCGGCCAGTTCTGGGCAGAGGCGCTCGGTTGGGGCGTGTCGAGCGAAGGACCGGGCGTGACCAACGTCGAACCCCACGGACTTGTCGTGCCGGACCCGGCCGCGGTCTGCATCGATGTCGTCTCCGTCCCAGATCCCGAGACGGTGAGCTACCGTGCACACCTCGATTTCGCCAGCACCTCACTCACTCACCAGGCCCAAATGGTGACGCGCCTGAAAGAGTTGGGCGCAACATCCGCTGATATTGGTCAAGGTGACGTGCCATGGACAGTTCTGGCAGACCCGGAGGGCAACGTATTCTGCGTCCTGGAGCCTCGGGCGATGTATGCCGACACCGGGCCGATTGCCGCTGTGGTTGTCAGCTGTGCGGATCCGCGGGCGCTGGCACGATTCTGGAACGAGGCGCTGGACTGGACCCTGCATGAGGTGACCGACGATGTAGCTCGGCTGCGGTCGACTGCGGGTGTCGGTCCGTATCTGGAGTTCGTTCGCGTACCGGACATCACCGTCTGGACCCGCGTCCATCTCGACCTGCGACCGTACCTCCGTGACGACCAGGCAGCCGAGGTGGCCCGGTTGCGGACTCTGGGCGCGGCCGATGCTGACATTGGGCAGGGTGAGGTGCCGTGGGTGGTTCTCACCGACCCCGAGGGCAACGAGTTCTGCGTTCTCACGCCAGGCTGACGCAGGTAGCGGATGTCCGTAGCCCGGTCGCGAGACGCGCTGCACGTTCGGAAGGGTGGGCGCCACCTCGAACGTTGGGCCACGTCGTCATTCAGTCGATTTGTGCCTTTCGCGAGTCACGAGTCGGCGTACGCATCCGCTCGTCGACTTAGTCCGTCTCGTCGAGTGCGTTGAGAGCGAGGCGTGGCTCGAGATTGTTGTCCCTCAAGTACTTCAGCGCACGAGTCCAAGGAAGCCACCTGTTCGACGAGAGCACTACAGCCGCGGAGGATCTCGCAAAGCGCCTGCGCCTGCTGCTCGACGTTGCTGAGGCCGAGACGGGCGGCGAGCCAACGTTCGCCCAAATCGCCGCCTTCCTCGAACTTCGCGGCACGAACCTTTCGCGATCGCGCTGGACCTACATCATCAACGGCCACCGGTACGTTCAGGACCGCGCACTGTTCGAAGGCCTTGCTGCCTACTTCGACGTCGACCCGGCTTTCCTCGCCGGCTCCGAGGAAGCCGAGACCCCGGCCAAGGTCAGCGCCCAACTCGATCTCGTGCGGGCCATGGGTGCGGCCCGAGTCAAGTCGTACGCGGCACGTACACTGGGAGACATCTCTCCCAACGCTTTACGGGCGATCAGCAAATTTTTGGATGCGGAAGTCGCGCAGGGACCGCCAGATGAAACCCCACCCGCGTCCGGAGGGAATTGAGGCGGAAGTGAACAACACAGTGAGTGTGGCGACAGCAGTCGGCGAACTCGCATTGGGCGAGACCTTCACCTTCGACGAGCTCGTTGTGGCAGTGGAGCGCAACCGGGGACGACGACTGCGAATAGTCGAACTTGCCGAACTCGGGGTTGACGATGGTCTGTGCGCAGTCTGGCTCGGAGCGGATCATCAAGACCTGATTCTCCACGCACACAGCGACTCAGTTTTGCACCGGCAGCAGTTTGTGCTGCACGAGCTGGCCCACATCATTCTCGGTCACAATTTCGACGAAGAAGGCCAAGCCATCGACTTCTTACTGCCCGACATCCCTAAAGAAACACGACTGCGATTGCTCAGGCGTCAAAACCTAGATACGGCCGAAGAAGTTGACGCCGAAACCCTAGCCGACATCTTCGCCGCGGCAATCAGACGGTCAACGAGAAACTCCTCTCGATTCGCGGAGATTTTCGGATGATTCCCCTGCTCGTCTCGGCCCTCATGTGGCTGCTCGTGGCCAGCCTG